>JANMAX010000115.1:0-16842 GCA_031360075.1 bacterium
GCGAAGGCCGATCCCAAGAACGCCGCGTTGTATCAGCAGCGCGCCGAAGCGTTCGGCAAGGACGCACAGGCGTGCTGGCAGCGCAATGCCGATGCCGCGAAGAAGATCCCCTCGCACGCAATTTTCACCTACCACCGCTCGTGGAGCTACTTCGCGGACGCGTTCGGCTTCGAGGTGGTCAACACGGTGGAGCCCGTGCCCGGCATTCCGCCAACGGCGCGGCACCTGCAGGAACTCGTGGACCAGGCCAGGGCCCGCAAGGTCGGAGTGCTGGTTCAAGAGCCCTACTTCTCGGCGGACGGCGGCAAGTTCCTGAACCGCCAGGCCGGCGTGCGGCTGTTGGTGCAGGCCGCCTCGTGTGACGCGCCCGCGGCGGGCAGTTACCTGAAGAACTTCGACACCATCATGGCCGGACTGGCCGGAGGTCAGTGATGTTCGACGCGCTCTCACTGCCGTTCTTCCAAACCGCTGCGCTCGCCGCGCTGGTGCTGGCCGGCATCCATGCCTATCTGGGGTTTCACATCGTTCGCCGTGGCGTGTTGTTCGTGGATCTGGCGCTGGCGCAGATGGCCGCGCTGGGCGTAGCGGTCGCGGTGGTGCTCGGCAAGGAGCACGACGAGGTCGGCTCGTACCTGCTGGCGCTCGGTATGACGCTGGTGGGTGCCGCACTGTTCGCGTGGCTGCGCGGCCGCGCCAAGCACGCCCCGCTGGAGGCGTTCATCGGCATCGTGTTCGCCACCGCACAGGCGCTGGCGTTCCTGCTGCTCGAGAAGACGCCCAGCGGCGCCGAGCACATCAAGGAGGCACTGGTCGGCTCGCTGTTCACGGTCGCACCGCATCACATCGCCGTCGTGGCCGGGCTCTATGCGGTCGTGGGATTGGTGCACGTGCTTCTGCGGAAGCCGTTCCTCGAGATCACCAATGACCCGGAGGGTGCGAAGGTCCGCGGCCGGAAAGTGTTCTGGTGGGACTTCCTGTTCTACGCCACGTTTGGTGTGGTGGTGACGAGTGCCGTGCAGATCGCCGGAGTGCTGCTGGTGTTCGGGTTCCTGGTGATCCCAGCGGTCGCGGGCGTCATGGCAACGAGCCGGCCCGGGCTGGCCATGGTCATCGGCTGGGTGTTCGCATTCGCCGCCAGCGTGGCCGGACTGCTCGCGTCGGTCACGCTGGACCTGCCAGCCGCACCCAGCATCCTGGTGACGCTCACGTCGTTGCTCGTGCTACAGGGCGCGGTTCAGGCGATCACGGGGCGCGGGCGCAGGGGTGGCGCGGTGGCCGGCGGGCATGGAGTGATCGTCGCCGGATCCTGAAAACGGACCTGCGAGCAGCTGCGAATGCGTCCGGCGGAACCTCGCCGGGCGCAATTCGAATTGCACTGGCCCTGAGCGTGGCTCCGCCCCTGCACGGGTGCCGTGCCGCGTGACCTCAAGCACGCGCGAAGCTCAGCGCCGGCGTGTGCCGCGCGGGCTGGCCAGGACCGCAAGCAGCGAGGCCACCTCGCAATGCTGCTCGATGGGGTGCCGCAACGGCAGCGCGGAGCGCACTTCGTAGTGGTTTCGCCGGCCGTCGCGCTGACGAGCCAGATATCCGGCCTCTTCGAGTTCGGCCACGATGCGCTGCACCGCGCGCTCGGTGATGCCGACGGCCTCGGCCACGTCGCGCATGCGCACTTCGGGATCCCGCGCGATGCAGAACAGGACGTGGGTGTGGTTCGTGAGGAACGTCCAGGGTGCGCTCTTGCGCGCTGCGCCGGAAGTTGCCGGCTTGCGGACGGCCATGATCAGTCCCCCCAGGATTCAGGATTTACAATACGCGAACTTGCGTTCGTGTTTTAGTCTTCGTATTATAGCTCCTCGGCAGGGCGCGCGCCAGCGGGCGCAGCCCACGGGGGGTGCGTGAGCGGAGGCGACAGGCAGCTTGAAAGGCCGCAAGGCGAGCGTTGGTCGGCGTGGTGCTGGGCTCGGCGCCGGATTGGGACGTGTTCCGGCGCGCCGCACCTGCCCGGAACCCAAATGCACCTGTACGACAAGGCAGCCGCCCCCTGTGCGCAAGCTGGGGCACATCACCGTCCGTGCGAGCCGGCTGCCAGAACTCGCGCGGCGTATGGAGGCGGTTTCGGACGGCCTCACAGCAAGTGGCCATTCACCAAAGGAGTGTTGCCCATGAAGAACATATCGAGAGCGACCAGCAGGAGGATCGGGGTAATCGGCGTTAGCGTTGTGACCCTCATGCTGGTGGGCGCCATCGCCGGCACGAATGCGCTCGCCACCTCGGCCGCGGGCGCGGCGTCGCCGGCGAACACCGGCAAACTGTTCGGAGGGAACGGGCGCTACGTCGAAGCCAAGGCCAAGCACCCCAATCAGGGGAGGGTCCGCCGGGAAGAGGTCGCCAAGGGCCAGAAGCCGTTCGCGATCGTCGTCAGTTGTTCGGACTCCCGCGTGCCGCCTGAGGTGATCTTCGATCAGGGGCTGGGCGACTTGTTCGTGGTGCGGACCGCCGGCCACGTGGTGGACAAGGTGGCCATGGGCAGCATCGAGTACGCGGTGGCGAAGCTCGGTGCGCGCAGCGTCGTCGTGCTGGGACACGAGCGCTGCGGCGCGGTGCAGGCCGCGCTCGAGCGCACGCAGGTGCCGGGTTCGATTGGCAGCATCGTGGACGCGATCGCTCCGGGCATAGCGAGCGTCTCGGGCACGGACGCTGCTGCCATGGACCAGGCGGTCGCCCTTAACGTGAGTGCCGTGGTCGGACAACTGCGGTCCGCGAGTCCGGTGCTGATGCCGTTCGTCACGGACGGCTCTCTCGAGGTATCCGGCGCGGTCTATGACCTCGACTCGGGCAAGGTGACACGGATGGAAGGTCGTCGCGCGAAGTGAGCCTCGGCGGGATCCTTGCGACCAACCTGCTGTCGCCCGTCGTGCTGGCGTTCGCACTGGGCATGGTCACGCGTCTGATCGGCAGCAAATTCCGATTGCCCAAGGATCTCTACGCCTCGTTGTCGATCTACCTGCTGTTCGCTCTCGGGCTCAAGGGCGGCGTCGAACTGAGTCACGCGACGCCGTCGCAAATCGGCTGGCCCGTGGTGGTGACGCTGCTGCTCGGCGTCATCACCCCGATCACTTCGTATGTGGTGCTGCGGCGGCTGGGCCGCTTCGACGCCGCCAATGCCGCTGCCATCGCAGCGCACTACGGCTCCGTTTCCGCGGTCACATTCATCGCGGCGCAGGCGTTCGTGACCGGGATGGGCGATTCGTACGAAGGCTTCATGGCCACATTGCTCACGCTGCTCGAGAGCCCCGGCATCCACGTCGCGCTCGCGATCGGGGTCATCAAGACGGGCTCCGGGCGGCCGGTGCGCGAGACGATGCACGAGTTGCTGACCGGCCAGACGATGGTGTTGCTCGTCGGCGGCCTGCTCATGGGCACGGTCATGGGGGACGCACACTGGAAGTCCGCGCAGCCGTTCTTCGAGGGCGGCTTCAAGGGCGCGCTCGCGCTGTTCCTGCTGGAGTTGGGCATCGTGGCGGCGGACCGTCTGGGAGACCTGCGCCGGGTCGGCGTTTTCCTGCTGGCGTTCGGCATCGTGATGCCGGTCCTGCACGGTGCGCTGGGTGTCTGGCTCGGCACGCTCGCGGGGTTGTCGGCCGGTGGCGCCACGATCCTCGGGGCGATGAGCGCGAGCGCGTCGTACATCGCTGCGCCCCCAGCGGCGCGTTTGAACCTGCCGGCCGCGAACCCGACCTACTACCTGACCTCGGCACTGGCCATCACGTTCCCATTCAACGTCGTGTTCGGGATCCCGCTCTATTACGCAATGGCGCGTGCGCTGGCGCGACACTGAAGCGGGGCGTCCCTCCACCGGCCGCCGGTCGCAGTCCACCCGGCCTGCTAGCATCCGGCGGACTGCGGTCCGCCGGGCAGTGCATGTGCTCCCTGAGCCGCACGCACAGGAGCCCGAGCATGCGGCTGCCAGCGCCCTCGCTTCCAGCGGCCGTGCCCTCCCGGTCGCCCTGGCCGTTTTCCGATTGCCCCGGCCCGCCCGCTGCGGCTAGGCTCAGCGCTTCGCGAACAGGGTCGGCTTTCCGCCGTCCCCACAGACGGCATCCGACCGAACGCACGAGCCAGGCATGCAGACGACGCACACCGTTACCATTCATCTGCCTGGAATCCTCCGGGACTACTGCGGCGGCCGGGCTCGTCTTTCGCTCGAGGCCGGCGACGTGCGTGCGTTGCTCGGAGTGATCGAGCGGGATCTGCCATCGCTCTACCGCAACCTGTGCGACGAGACGGGTGCCGTACGCAGGCACCTGAACGTGTTCGTCAACTCGGACAACACTCGCGACCTCGCGCATGGGGTGGACACGCCTCTTGCCGCGGGCGACGTGGTGACATTCCTACCTGCTGTCTCAGGAGGCTAATCATGGCGGAGCGCGTCGTGCTGGCGATCGGAACCAAGAAGGGCTTGTTCGTGGCGGAGGCCGCCAAGACGCGCCGTCGGTTCGAGCTGCGCGGCCCTTTCGGGCCTGGCGTGCCGGTGTACTCGGCGCTCATCGACTCGCGCGGCACGCCGAGCATGTATTTTTCGAGCTGTAACCCGTACTTCGGCATGAAGGTGTTGCGTTCCACGAACCTCGGCAAGTCGTTCAAGGAGACCAAGTCCGCGCCGGCGTTCCCCAAGGACGACGGCCGCGCGCTCGCCAACATCTGGTCGCTCGAGCCTGGGGCCAGCAAGAAGGAGCTGTGGTGCGGTGTTGAGCCCGCTTCACTGTTCCGCAGCCGCGATGGCGGTGACTCGTGGGAGATGGTGCAGGGCATCAGCAACCATGAGCACGCGCGCAAGTGGCACCCCGGTAACGGCGGGCTGTGCATGCACACCATCGTGCGCGACGGGAACCGCGTGCACCTGGGCATCTCGACCGGCGGCCACTATCTCAGCGAGGACGGCGGCGACACGTTCCGCGCCTCGAACACCGGCGTGGGTGCCGGCTACGCGCCTGATCCATACCCCGAGTTCGGGCAGTGCGTGCACAAGATCGCGCGCCACGAGGACGCGCCCGGACGGCTCTACATGCAGAACCACGGCGGCTGGGCCGAGTGGTCGGGGCCCGGCGGTCCGCGGCCGGACATCGGTGTGCTGCGCAGCGATGACCACGGGCACACCTGGCGCTCGATCGCCAAGGGCCTGCCCACGGACTTCGGGTTCCCGATCGTCGTGCACCCGCATGACCCAGAGGTCGTGTACGTGATGCCGCTGGAGCCCATGACGCGAACCTGCCCGGGTGGCGCGCCCGCCGTATATCGCAGCGAGAACGGTGGCGACTCGTGGCGGCGCCTTGCCAAGGGCCTCCCCAAGAAGGCCAGTTACTTCACGATTCAGCGCGACGCGATGGACATGGACCGCCTGAAGACGCCTGCACTCTACTTCGGCACCACGACGGGCCAACTGTGGATGGGCCACGAGGGTGGCGAGGAATGGGAGTGCGTGTTCGATTCGTTGCCGCCGATCCACTGCGTGAAGGTGGCGACGATCTAGTCCGGACGATTCATGAGCCCGTGCCCTGCGAGGGCGACGGCAATGAGTCACCGAGCAGTGGCACCGTCACGCTCCGCCGGGACCTGCTGTTGGACGATCCGACCAGCGTGGTCTGGGATCGACTGCTCTTGGGACGGGATCTGGAGGGCAATGGGTCGGTGACGGAACATCGTGCGGCCCGGCGCTGTCAGCGCGGCGGCGGCGACCTGCGCGAGTTCCGTGCGGAACCCCGCCCCTGAGCATCACGCGGCGGGGTGGGTGCTCCGGCTGAGGGCCAAGTGATGCGCCGCTAACCGAAGAACAGGTACGTCACCCCGATGGCCGCGAGGACGCCCACGAACTCCGCGGCCAGGGCGCACGCCAGCGCGTGCCGCGTCTTCTTCACGCCAACGGAGCCGAAGTACACGGCCAGCACGTAAAAAGTCGTCTCGGTGCTGCCCTGGATGACGCATGACAGGCGGCCCGCGAACGAGTCGGCGCCCATGGTCTTCATGGTCTCGACCATCATGCCGCGCGCGCCGCCGCCCGAGAACGGCTTGATGAGCGCGGTCGGTAGTGCGTCGACCCAGCGCGAGTCCATGGCCAGCTGGCCGACGCCAGCCCGGATCGCACCCAGCAGCGCATCGAGCGCACCGCTCGCACGCAGCGCCCCAACGGCAACCAGGATGGCGACCAGATAGGGCACGATGCCGATGGCCACCTGGAAGCCTTCCTTGGCGCCCTCGATGAACACTTCGTAGAGCGGGATCTTCTTGAGCGCACCGGCGATCAGGAACGTGCTGATGAGTCCGATCAGGATGGCATTGGCGAGGATGCCCGACTGCATGGCCACGGCGGCCGCATCGAGCCGCGAGAAGTGCCAAACCAGCCCGGCCATCACCGCGGTGAGCGCGCCGATCCAGCCCAGCACGACGCCATTGAAGATGTTGATGCGCTGTACCATGGCCACCAGCAGCAGCCCGAACAGATCGCTGATGTAAGTGGCGATCAGGATGGGCACGAAGACGTCGGCCGGGTTCGCCGCACCCAACTGCGCGCGGAACGTCATGATCGAGATGGGCACGAGCGTCACCGACGAGGCGTTCATGACCATGAACAGGATCATCTCGTTGCTCGCGGTGTCCGGCGTCGGGTTCAGGCTCTGCAGCTCTTTCATCGCCTTCAACCCGAGCGGCGTGGCGGCGTTGTCGAGCCCGAGCATGTTGGCCGAGCGGTTCATGACAATCGCGCCGGATGCCGGGTGCCCCTTGGGGATGCCGGGGAACAGCCGCGCGAACAGCGGGCCGACGATGCGGGCGATGAGCTCGGTGACCCCGCCCTTTTCGGCGATCTTCATGAGCCCGAGCCACAGCGACATGATGCCGGTGAGACCGAGGGCGATCTCGAAGCCGGTCTTGGACGAATCGAACAGCGCCGTGACGACGTCCTTCATGACGTCAGGCTTGCCGCCAGCCGTGGCGGCAACGACAGCGGTCACGAACGCGATCAGGAACATTGCGGCCCAGATCCAGTTGAGCATGGGCCGCAGGATGGGCGCGCGCAGCAGAGTGCGTCAAGCACGAAACGACGGCTCTGCGGCAGGAACCAACAGTCGCCGGACCGGGATCCTGGAGCGCCAGCTAGCAGGAACCCCACGGAGGCAGGCAAGGGAGGTGACGGCGGGCGGTCCGAGCGAGCCCAGTCCGAGATCGAGCAGGAGAGTGGGGCAAGCTTCGGTCGAGCCCTTCACAATCTCCGCGTCGCGTGGATCCAGAAGTTGAGCGCGGCGGCAAGACCCGGCACAATCATCGGATGCCCACCCCCGACGTCGCCCTCGCGCTTGAACAGCTCGACACCCACCAGCTGGAATCACTGCTGGTGGAGCTGGGGTGTGTGCCTACGGGCATGCGCGCCCGTGGACGGCAGTACGTCGCGGCGGGGCGGGTGGGTCCGCCGCGGATCACCAACAAGACGCTGAGCGCATTCGTTCGCGGCACGCGACGCTACGCGACGGTGTGGTCGTGGAATGGCGGCCAATGGCGTGGCACTTGCGATTGCCCCGTGTCGTACCGGTGCAAGCACCTGTTCGCGCTTGGCAGCGCGGTCCTGGAGTCGTGGCCAGACAGCGAATACCTGACGCGGCAGGCGCAATCATTGATTGCCCGTGGACCGGTGCGGTGGGCGGCGCTTCCGGCGCTGGCGACGACGGGGTCCGGGGCCAGCTCCGTGTCGGAGCCTCCGAAGCATGCGGTCGTGGCGTACATGCCGCGCGAGTCGGGTGGTCGTGCCGCGCCGCCAGCCGCGCCCGACCACCAGCGCATCCGTGCACAGGGCTTCGCGCAGTTGCGCGAAGGCCAGTCGTTCTACGAACGGCAACGCGGCTTTCACATGCTGTTGTCGCGCCCCGGTGTGCATTCGACACCGCCACACAGCGCCGCACTCATGCGCGCACTCGAGGACGACGATCCGGACGTGCGCTGTCTACGAGTGGCACGCTTGTTCCCAGCGCTCGCCGACGGCTGGCTGCCGCCCGAACTCGCGCCGTTCCTGTCGCGAGAAGACCTGCTCGAGCGCGAACGCCAGTGCGGGCGGGATGCACTGGCGGACGAGCTGCGTGCGTGGGCGAGGGGGCGTTCCGTTGCGCCCAATCGCTCGTTGCGGTTCGTGCTGGGCTTGAAGCCCGATCCTGAGCGCGTCGTCGTGCTCAGCCTGGAACCGCGCGTCACCACTGCCAAGCTCAGGGATGACGTGCGCTCCGAAAGCCAGCTCCAGCAACTGCTGCGCGAAGGGCGCGGCCGCCCTGACGTACTCGAACCGCGAACACTGGCCATGCTCGAAGGCTATCTATCGGGGCTGTTGGACGGGTCATACAATGACTGGATGGGGCGCAGGGGGTTCACCACGAACATGCTGCGCCGACTGCTCGAGTTGGGTGGCGGCACGCCGGGGCTGGTGTGGGACCCGCTGCTCGCACCCGAACTCTCGGCCCGCCACGGAATCACGCCAGGGGCCCCGGTGGGGCTGGGTGCGGGTGGGGCGTGCATCGCGCCGGTGTGCACCGAGGCGGGCGAGGACCTGGCGATCGGGTTGCAGGTGTGCTGGCCCGATGGCAGCACCCTGCCCATGGCGGATGCACTTCTGATCTCCGGCGAACGCGAGGGGATGTCCCGGCACGCCGATCTGCTGCTGGTCCGCGGCGCCATCCATGTGCTCGCCGATGCACCGAGTTCGGCGTTGGTCGAGCGCTTCCGCGCGATCGGTCCGGTACCCGTGCGCCGCGGGGACTCACCGGAGCTCGTCAATACGCTGACGCGGGCGTTCCCCGCGCTCGAGCGGTCGCTCGCGCCGTTCACGCGCGTGCTGCAGGCGGAAGTCGTGTTCGTGCTGTCGCTCGACACCGGTGACGCCCTGCGCATCCGGATGTTCGCGGCGACCAAGGGAGCTGGCTGGACGCCTCCCCACGCGCCAGCCGGGGGCATCTGGGTGGACGAGTTCGATCCCGCTCGGGGTTGGCTTGGCTACGCCGCGGGCGAAGATTCGGGCGCCGGATCGGGATTCGATGCGGCGATTCACGCCGTCTCGACGGGCACGACCCCAGCGCGCGAGCCGGCGCTGCCGGTGGAGATTTCGCTGCCGTCACCGGGGGCCAGTGGCGTCGCCGCGCCGGTCTCGGGCGCGGTCGTCGGGACGGACGTTCCCGCGCCACAACGGAAGCCCTGGTTCCAGCGAATCGACGACAGCACGATCGCGCCGGCACACGACTGGCTCGACCGCGCCGGCGCCCGCGCCGAAGCAGCGCTCGGGCCGGGTGCGCGAGCGGCCCGGCCCGGGTTCGTGGTCCCGTTGCGAGGCGCCGGGCTCACAAGGTTCGCCGATGCGATCGCTGCGCGCCCCACCGGCGTGCGCTGGTTCGCCACCAAGGACGTGCGCGGCATGATCGAGGATCCGGTCATCGCGCGGCCCAGAGTCAGCGTCCAGGCGAGCGGTGTCGATCTGCTGGCGGTGTCCGCGGAATGGGAGGCTGAAGGGCGCACGCTCACCGAGGCCGATTTCGCATTGCTGCGCCGCTCGGACGACACGTTGGTGCGGCTGTCGTCGGGTTGGGCGCGGCGGGCACCGAGCCCGGAGCTCGACGAGGTTGAATCGGCACTCGCCGATCTCGGGCTCGAGCCGGGCGCGGGGCCGCAGCGGCTGACGCTGTGGCAGCTCGCGCACGCCGACTCGGACTCCCTGCGCGTGCTGGAATCGCTCGGCACCGACCCCGCACTGCTGGCCGCCGTGTCACGATTGCGCGCCGCGGTCGCGGCGTTCAAGGGCATCCCGAGTGCGGTTGTGCCCCCCGGCTTCACGGGGGCACTCCGGCCGTACCAGCAGCACGGTGTGGATTTCCTGGCGTGGACCGCGGCGCTCGGGCTGGGTGCCGTGCTCGCCGACGACATGGGCCTGGGCAAGACCGTGCAGACCCTCGGTTGGCTGTTGTGGTTGAAGCAGCGCTCGCCCCGGATGGCCCCGGCATTGGTCGTGTGCCCGACGTCGGTCATCCACAACTGGCGCCGAGAGGCCGCGCGCTTCGCACCCGGGCTGCGTGTCGCGGTGTTCGAAAGGGGTGTCGAGCGGCACAAGCTGTTCGCCGCCGCCAAACGGCACGACCTGCTGATCACGAACTTCGCGCTGCTGCGGCTCGACATCGAACGCTGGTGCGAGCTCAAGCTGGGCGCGGTGATCATCGACGAGGCGCAGAACATCAAGAATCCCGATGCCGCCATCAGCAAGGCCGTGTGTTCGCTCAAGGCCCCGCAGCGCCTGGCACTCACGGGCACGCCGCTCGAGAACCGGGCGCTCGACCTGTGGAGCATCATGGAGTTCGTGAACCCCGGACTGCTGGGAACGCGCCAGCGCTTCTCGGCCGCCTACGATCGCGCCGATGCGCCAGCCCACCGGCGCCGGCTGCTGGCGGCGAAGCTGCGTCCCGTGTTGTTGCGCCGCCTGAAGCAGGAAGTCGCGCGCGACCTGCCCGACCGCATCGAGGAGCGTCTCGACTGTGAATTGCAGCCCGTCCAGAAGCGGCTTTACCTGGCGGAACTGTCGCAGGCCCGCGACATGGTTGCCGAACTGGCGGCAGCGCCGGGAGGGCTCAAGAAGCACGGCATCGAGATCCTTGCAGCGCTCACGCGACTGCGTCAGATCTGCTGCCACCCGACGCTCGTGGGTGCACCGGCCAAGGCCGGATCCGGGAAGTTCGAGGCGTTCTGGGAGCTGCTCGACCCGATGCTCGCCGAGGGTCGCAAAGTGCTGGTGTTCTCACAGTTCGTGCGCTGCCTCGAGTTGTTGGCAGCGGACATGAAACGCCGCAAGATACGGCACTACATGCTGACCGGAGCCACTCAGAAGCGCGACGAACTGGTGGCGCGCTTCCAGGCCGACCCCGAGCCGTGCACGTTCCTGATCTCGCTCAAAGCCGGTGGCACGGGGCTGAACCTGACCGCGGCGCGTGACGTGGTGCTGTTCGACCCGTGGTGGAATCCCGCGGTCGAGGCCCAGGCCATCGATCGCACGCACCGGATTGGTCAGGACCGCACGGTGATCGCCTACCGCCTCATCACGCGTGGCACGCTCGAGGAGCGTATCCTCGAACTTCAGGCGCGCAAGGGTGCGTTGGCGCGCGAGATCCTGGGCGAGGGCTCACTCGGGCGTTCGATCACACGCGAGGACCTGGATTACCTGCTGACGCCGGAGTAAGCGCCCGGCCGGACGATGACGCCGGAGCACGTGTGCAACCGGGAAGGGAGTGCCGCCAGTGGCGAACGCCGAGCAGCACCGGCTGGCCGAGGATGCGCAGCGGACGCGCAACTGGAAGCGCTGGGGGCCCTACCTCTCCGAACGCCAGTGGGGCACCGTACGCGAGGATTATTCCGCGGACGGCACGGCGTGGGACTCGTTCCCGCACGACCATGCGCGCAGCCGTGCCTACCGCTGGGGCGAGGATGGGCTCTTGGGCGTGTGCGACCGCGAGGGCCGGCTGTGCCTGGCGCTGGCGCTGTGGAACGGGCGCGATGCCATCTTGAAAGAACGGTTGTTCGGGCTCTCGAACCGCGAGGGCAACCATGGCGAGGACGTCAAAGAAGAATATTTCTATCTCGATTCGACACCGACACACTCGTACATGAAGGCGCTGTACAAGTACCCGCAAGCCGAGTTCCCCTATGCCCAGTTGGTGGCCGAGAACGCCCGGCGCGGGCAGCAGGATCGCGAGTACGAGCTCGCCGACACCGGTGTCTTCGATGACCAGCGCTATTGGGACGTCACGGCGGAATATGCCAAGGCGTCACCCGACGATCTGCTGCTGCGCATCACGCTTGCGAATCGCGGCCCGGATGACGCCGAGCTCCATGTGCTGCCGACGCTGTGGTTCCGCAACACCTGGAGCTGG
Source organism: bacterium (assembly GCA_031360075.1). Taxonomy (GTDB): domain Bacteria; phylum Eisenbacteria; class RBG-16-71-46; order RBG-16-71-46; family RBG-16-71-46; genus JAIOPA01. Next base: position 11,940 of record JANMAX010000115.1, read on the forward strand.
GGCCGGACCGGCGAAGGCTATTGGGCCAAGCCGGTCATCGGGCGTACGGGTTCCGGCGGCGTGACCGCCACGCACGAATCCCTGGGCGGGTTCCGGTGTGACGCGGACGCCAATCCGGTCTGGCTGTTCACCGACAACGAGACGAACGCCGAACGACTGTGGGGCACGCCGAACGCCGTGCCACACGTGAAGGACGGTTTCCACGCGCGCGTCGTGCACGGCCAGTTCGACGCAGTTCATGCCGGCGAGACCGGCACGCGCGCCGCCGCGTGGTACCGCGTCGTGGTTCCGGCCGGCGAGAGCCGCGTGTTGCGCGTGCGGTTGCGGGCAGTGGCCGAAGCGACGCCGCCGGCATTCGGGGCGGCGTTCGAGCGGGTGTTCGCCGAGCGCATCGCCGAGGCCGACGCGTTTTACGAACAAGTGAACGGCGCGGCCCTGACGCGCGACGAGCGCGTGATCACGCGTCAGGGCTACGCCGGGCTGCTGTGGAGCAAGCAGTTCTATCACTACGTGGTGAAGGACTGGCTCCAGGGCGACCCCGCACAGCCCGCGCCACCGCCCGGTCGCAGCACCGGCCGCAACAGCGAGTGGCGGCATCTGTACAATCGCGACATCATCTCGATGCCGGACAAGTGGGAATACCCGTGGTATGCGGCGTGGGACGTGGCGTTCCACATGATCCCTTTCGCCAAGGTCGACCCCGAGTTCGCCAAGGCCCAGCTGTTGCTGTTCCTGCGTGAGTGGTACATGCACCCAAGCGGCAAACTGCCGTCGTACGAGTGGGCGTTCGACGATGTGAACCCGCCCGTGCACGCCTGGGCGGTGTGGCGCGTCTACAAGCTCACGGGCGAGAGAGGCCAGCGCGACCGGCTGTTCCTGGAGCGCGCGTTCCAGAAACTGCTCATCAACTTCACGTGGTGGGTGAACCGCAAGGACGTCGGCGGTAGCAATATTTTCAGTGGCGGCTTCCTGGGATTGGACAACATCGGAGTGTTCGACCGCTCGAAGCCACTGCCCACCGGCGGGCGTCTGGAACAGGCCGACGGCACCGCGTGGATGGCGTTCTACTGCACGACCATGCTGGCCATCGCCATCGAGCTGGCGGTCGAGGATCCCGCGTATGAAGACGTCGCCAGCAAGTTCATCGAACACTTCGTGGCGATTGCCGATGCCATGAACACGCTGGGCGGCACCGGCCTGTGGGATGAAGCCGACGGCTTCTACTACGACCAGCTGCACGTCGATGGCCGCCACATCCCAATGCGCATCCGCTCGATAGTCGGACTGATTCCGCTGTTCGCGAGCGAAGTGCTCGAGCAGGACGAGCTCGACCGGCTGCCCGGCCTGAAGAAGCGCCTGGACTGGTTTGTCGCCAACCGCCCCGACTTGGCGCGCAACATCGCGCACATGGACAACGGCGAGTATGGCCACAAGGGCTACCGGCTGTTGGGAATCCCGTCGCGCGACCGTCTGGAGCGTGTCCTGAAAGTGCTGTTCGATGACAACGAGTTCCTGTCGCCGCACGGCGTGCGCGCACTCTCGGCCCGGTACCGCGATCAGCCGTTCGTGTTCCACGCCAACGGCGAGGACCACGCGGTCGCCTACACGCCGGGCGAATCCGAGACCTGGTTGTTCGGAGGCAACTCGAACTGGCGCGGCCCGGTGTGGTTGCCGGTCAACTACCTGCTCATCGAGTCGCTCGAGCGCTATCACCACTTCTATGGGGATAGCCTGAAGGTCGAGTGCCCGGCCGGCAGCGGCCACTTCATCAACCTGCGCGAGGCCGCGCGCGAGCTCGCGAACCGCCTGGCGACACTGTTCCTGCCCGACGCACAGGGCCGCAGACCGTGTCACGGTGACCAAGCGCGCTATGCGACCGACCCGCACTGGCGTGACCTCGTGTTGTTCCACGAGTACTTCCATGGCGACAACGGCCGCGGTATCGGCGCCAGCCACCAGACGGGCTGGACCGCGCTCGCGGTGCGCTGCATCGAGAAGCGCGCAGCGGACCGGGCTGAACACGCGCACGGGGGCGGCAGCAAGCTGCTGTCCCGGGGCGGGCAGGGCTGAGATGGCCAGGCGCGGACTCGTGCGGACGGCGGTGTCGCGGGCGTCGTCCGTGAGCGCGCGCCGCGGCGCCGCGGTCGATCGGGCGGCATTCTTGGACCTGCATGCGGCCGGCGTTCCAGAACCCGCAACCGAGTGGCTTGAGGCGGACGGCCTGGGCGGGTTCGCCTCGGGCACCGTGGGCGGGCTCCGCACGCGGCGTTACCACGCCCTGTTGCTGCATGCCGCCCGGCCCCCCGGGGAGCGGCACCTGCTCGTGAACGGCATCGAAGCCTGGCTCGAGCTGGCTGGTGAACGCGTGTTGCTCAGCACCCAGCGCTATGCGCGCGGCGTGGTGACCGGTGAGGTCCCCGGTCGCATCGCCGCGTTCACTCATGAACCGTGGCCCGCTTGGTCGCTGGCATTGCCGGGCGGCATTCGCGTGCAGTACGAGTGCATCGCCGAGCACGGCACGCCGGTGGTGCTGCTGCGCTGGCGGCTCGAACATGCACCGGCGGGCACGGTGCTGTGCGTGCGCCCGCTGCTCTCGGGCCGCGATCCGCATCGCCTGCAGCTCGCGAACACGGCGTTTCGATTCGAAGCCGAACTGCTCGGCGAACAGGTCGGCGTGGCGGCGGCCCTGCCGCGTGCGGCGGTCGCATGGCGACCCTACGAAGGCGTGCCCGGAGTCCTGGCGCTCGCCGACGGTGCCTATGAGCACTCGCCTGACTGGTACTGGCGTTTCGATTACTCCGCCGAGGACGACCGCGGTCTCGACCACCTGGAGGACCTGGCGTCGCCCGGGGTGTTCCGGTTCGAGGCGGCGCGCGGCGGCGCGGTACTGACGCTGGCGGCCGACACGGCCGCGACGCGCGCTCGATTCGCCACCGCCGAGCCCGCGGCACACGCCCGCGCACTGGCCGCGCGTGAGCACACCCGACGCGCGGCCTTCGCCACCCCGCTCGAGCGCGCCGCCGATGCGTACATCGTCCAGCGCGGCGCCGGCCGCACGATCATCGCCGGCTATCCGTGGTTCGGTGACTGGGGACGCGACACGTTCATCGCGATCCGCGGGCTCTGCCTGGTGGCCGGTCAGCGGCCGGAGGCGCTGCCCGACGCTCGCGACATCCTGCTGGAATGGTCCGCTGCGGTGAGCGAAGGCATGCTGCCCAACCGCTTCGCCGACCACGGCGATACACCGGAGTACAACGCGGTCGATGCGTCGCTGTGGTTCTGCGTCGTCGCGGGCGAATGGCTCGCAGCCATGAATGCCGCGCGCCGCCGTATCGCGACGACCGACCGTGCGCGGCTGCAAGCCGCGATCACCGCCATTCTCCAGGGCTACGAGCGTGGCACGCGCTTCGGCATCCGTTGCGACCCCGCGGACGGCTTGCTGGCGGCGGGTGCGCCCGGCATGCAACTGACGTGGATGGACGCCAAGGTCGGTGGCTGGGTGGTCACGCCGCGCGTCGGCAAGCCGGTCGAAGTCCAGGCGCTGTGGGTCAACGCGCTGCATGTGGGCGCGCGTGTCGATGCAGACAACGCCGCGCACTGGGGCGCGCTTCGGGATCGCGCGAAGCAATCGTTCGAGGTGCGTTTCTGGAACGAGTCGCGCGCGTGCCTGTACGACGTCGTCGATACGGACCACGTGCCCGGCGCGAATGATGCCGCGCTACGCCCCAATCAGGTGTTCGCGCTTGGCGGCCTGCCGCTGGCGCTCATCGCAGGACAACGCGCTCGCCGGGCCGTCGACACGGTCGAGCGCACGCTTGTCACGCCGCTCGGCCTGCGCTCACTGGCAGCCGGCGAGCACGGCTACGCGAAGCACTACGGTGGCAGCATGCGCGAACGCGACGGCGCGTATCATCAGGGCACGGTGTGGCCGTGGCTCATGGGTGCGTTCGTGGACGCCTGGCTGCACGTGCGCGGACGCACCGCACAGGCAAACGCCGAAGCGCGCGCACGCTTCGTGCTGCCGCTTCGCGCACACGTGGGCGCCGCCGGCCTGGGACATGTGAGCGAGATCGCCGACGCCGAGCCGCCGCACGCGCCGGCCGGCTGTCCGTTCCAGGCGTGGTCGGTGGGCGAGCTGTTGCGCATCGAGGCGCTGACCGAAGGCTCTCCCCGGGCCTGAGCGCGGAGCGCGCAAGCTGAATCTGAGCGTGCGTGCGCAGGCCCAGCGGGCCACCCGGCCGTTCGGCAGCCTGCGCCAGCCAGACAAGCCGACCTCGTTTCGCGAGCCCCCGCTGCGCTACACTCGGGTGCATGTCTCTCGACGACACCCATCCCGATAGCTTGCGCGCTCAAGGAGAAGTCATCCGTGGCCTCACCGGCGCGGAAAGACTCCGCGCCGCATTCGAACTCACGGCGCTCGCTTATGAAGTCACCCGCGCCGGCCTTCGAGACCGACTCCCGGGCGCAAGCGAGGAACAACTCGACGAAGAGCACTATCGACTGGTGTTCGGGTCCGAAGTTGCCAGGCAGGTCCTCGACCACCGGCGGCAAGTGCGCGCTTCGCGAGGTGATGCGGCGTGACTGCCCCGGCCGAGGTCATCCGCACGGTGATCGGCGCCCTCGATCGACTGGGCATCCGGTATCACGTCGGCGGGTCCTTCGCGAGTTCCTACTACGGACTATCCCGAACGACGGCGGATGTCGATCTCGTGATCGAGGCCAGCCTTGATCAGCTGTCCGCTCTGGCGGATGCGCTGTCGGGCGAATTCTACGTTTCACGGGAGGCGATGACTGAAGCGTTCGCCGACCGCCGCTCGTTCAATGCCATCCTGCTCACGGGGCCGTTCAAGGTGGACTTCTTCCTGGTCGGAACACGGCCATTCGATCGTGAGGAGTTCCGTCG
>JANMAX010000141.1:0-11928 GCA_031360075.1 bacterium
GCGTTGCCGCCCGACATGTATCCGGCGAGCAGGCGGAGACCCGAGTCCACCGCCGCGTCGCGCTCGCCGGTCACCGTCACCTCCGCGATGACGTGCGCCGGATAGTCGCGAACCTCGAACGGTCCGTGATGCAGCGCGACCACATAGTCAGCTTGTTCGGCCGCCATGGTAGGTGCCTCCGCGGAACGACGAACACTTCACCCATGCCAAGTGACCTGCATGAATGATGCCGACCGCGGGCGCAGCACACGCCGTGTCGAGTTCTTCAGCAATCCTCCGGCCGATACCGGCCACGAGCGACTCGAATCGGGCGAGACCGCTTGATCGCCCGCGGCAACTACTGCAACTCTGCGCGAGAATTTCAATGTCGTGCAGCGCGGCCTGGATCACCGCCGGCCGGGCTAGCCCGTCGTATCGACCCGGTGCAGGACCACCGGCACCGGGTAGCGGATGGGCCCGAGCGACGTCTCGATGGTGGGCACGAGCTCGAGTCGAAGATCTTTCCGGAGTGAACCCTGCCCGGAGATCGCGAGTGCAAGGTCAAACAGGTCGCGTGCGCCACCCTGCCCCAGATCCAACAGGTTGAATCGCACCGCCAGCGGCACATCGGCCGTGCCGCCGGGCGCGATCGTGACCGCGCTGCGCAACTGCCCAGCGAGCGTCTGGCGGTCCTCGATGAAAAGTGTCCAGCCCAGGTCGACCATGCGTGCCGTGACCGTGTTCCCGGGCGGGTTGGTCGCACTGACGTGCGCGACCATGCCGAGCGGGACATCGTTCGCCACGAGCGCGGCGGCGATGCGCGCGACATCCACCACACCGAGCGACGCGAAACTCGAGCCCGAGCGGATCGGCACCCCGGCGATGCGCACATCGGAGACCCCCGTGAACACGAACGCGACCGTGCGCAGTGCCGCGAGCTGCTGGATGGCGGCACAGCCAGGCACCGCGAACATGGCGATCGCGGACGTTGCCGCGAGCAGGCGGGAGATCCGGGACATCAGATGCCTCACGAGCGAATGGGGTGGCGAACGACCGGTGCCAAGGGCAAGCGCTGGATGGCGCGGATGCCCTGACTGGAGCAGGCACCCACCGGTTTGATGAACATACACCGCATCATGCATGCCCGGCCGAGTGACCGGAAACCGAGTTCACATCGCGCCCACAGTCGCGGGGCCGGGACCGCCTGGCATCACAGCTTGGATCTGAGCGAAGGATCCTTCGCGAAGCGCAGGTACGGCAGGGGGGTGCGCCAGCCGTCCTCGAACTTGGTGCTCGCCGCTTCGTCGCTCAGGCTGGGAGCGATGATGACCTCGTCGCCGCGCTCCCAGTTGGCTGGCGTCAGCACGCTGTGCTCGGAGATGAGCTTGAGCGCGTCGATTGCGCGCAGCACCTCCTCGAAGTTGCGGCCCATGCTCGGCGGATAGCTCGTGGTGAGCCGCACTTTCTTCTCGGGATCGATGATGAACAGCGTCCGCACGGTGCTCGACTCGGTGGTGTTGGGGTGCACCATGTCGTAGAGCGTGGCGATCCTGCGATCGGGGTCCGCGATCAGTGGGATCCGGATGCAGATGCCTTGCGAAGTCTCGATGTCGTGCATCCACTGGGTGTGCTTGCCGAGTGAATCGATGCTCAGGCCGAGGACCTTGACCCCGCGCCGGTCGAACTCGCCCTTGAGCCGTGAGATCGCGCCGATCTCGGTCGTGCAAACCGGCGTGAAATCACGCGGATGCGAGAACAGGACGCACCACTGGTCCCCCAGCCACTCGTGAAAGCGGATGGGACCGAGTGTGGACTCGGCTTCGAAGTCAGGAGCGATGTCACCCAGTCGCAGGCCCATGCGGGCTCCAGTGCGCACGAGCATGGCTCGCGCAGAGGACGGAGAGGATTCGCGATTCGTTCGCCGACAAGCGTAGCACGGCGCGCTCCTGGCCGAGCGTGGTGAATTGCTCAAGGACCAGCAGCGACCGGCAGCGCGCGGGACCCTCCGGTCCGTCGGCCCCCCCCCGCGCCTGCCTCTGCCGCAGCACCGATCACCATGTGGCGACAAGGTTCGGTAGTGCGCAACCTGGACGCCTCGTCTGCACCAGCCAGGCTTGGTCGGCGCGGAGCGGCGCCCGCCGGAGCGGTGCATGCTCAGGGATTCGCGACCTCCCGGCCGGCGATGTGCCGGTCGTCGTTCCACGACTCGATCACGGGCCGGTCGGCCCCACGATCAAGGCCCAGCACACTCACCCCCGCCGTCGACAACAGGAAGCGTTGCGCCGTGGCCACAGGCAGACCCAGCCAGCGCACCGCGATGATGCGCAGGATGTCGCGGTGGGCGAACACCAGCACATCGCCGGCCGGCTCCCGCAAGCGGGCCACACAGCGGTCCGCTCGCGCGCTCACCGCCTCGAGCGGCTCCCCCTGCGGACAGCCATCGCGGAACAGCTCCCAATCTGGACGCTCGGCCCGGATGTCGGCCGTGCGACGCCCTTCATAGGCGCCGTAACCCCATTCGACCAGGTCCGGATCCGCCGTGGCGGCCGCGGCGAAACCGGCCAGCGCACTGGTGCGCGCCGCGCGTTGCAGCGGGCTCGTGAGCACGCGGGCGAAGTTCCAGCCCTGTAACCGGGTGACGAGCGTGAGGGCCTCGCGCTCGCCGCGTTCCGTGAGCGGGATGTCGGTGCGCCCCGTGTGCTGGCCCGACAGGCTCCAGGCGGTCTCACCATGGCGCACGAGCACGATCCTCGGGAACACCGGCCCCTCGCTTCCGTTCGAGTGTCGCCAGCGCGCGCGCTTCGGAGCGCACGCAGTCCAGTCGTCGGACTGGACGCGGACCAGCGCGCGACAGTATACCGCTCGCGCGCTCCGCGACGAGCGCCCCGGGCCCACCGGGACGGATCCGACCGGTCCAGGTCCAGCGTGGCTCGCGCTACTGCGCGCGCAGATCCGTCACGCCAGCCGGCGGGATGATGTCGGCCGGCACGGCGTCGCGCTGCGTGCCGACGACGTACGCCTTGATGTCGGTGCTCGTGCCGCAACCCGAACTGCAGAACGCCGCCCAGTTGCTGGCGAACATCACGCGCTGCCCGTCGCGCGACGGCACCGCGTGCGGCTCGCACCGGTAGCAGCCGCTGATCGCGCTATGGATGTGCGCCAACCGCTCCACCGCGCCGCTGCCATCCAGCTTGATCGCGACCACCTCGTCGCTGAAACGCTGGCCCGCGGCCGGGTAGTAGCTGGCGTAGACCCAGCCCGGCCGGTCCAGGTTGCGCGTCGAGAGATGATGCGGGAACGCCTCGTTGGCCGGATCCGTGAGCATGGTCACGAAGCCGTCGCGCAAGCGCACCATGACCACGCCCGCCATCGGGGCGCCGTTCACGGTGGCCGGGCAGCCGGAACTGCGCTGGCCGATGAGGACGTCCTCATTGCCGTCGAACGGGTTCAGCGCGAAGTCCGCGTGCCCGAGGTCGAGGATGAAGCCGTTCGCCGGATCGTGACCCAGGCACTCGGGCGTCGACGCTGGGTACACATGGGGCGTGAGCGCCAGCGTCTGCGGATCGATGTCGAACACGCGCGGGTAGTCGCCGTTGTAGTTGACGACCGCGTAGCGGCCCGACGCCGAGATCGAGACCCAATCCACCGCGCAGCTCGAGAGTCCGCAATCGGTGATGTCGCGCGGCGGACCGATGCGCTGGTTCGGGTAGGCGGCGAACGGCGCCTGTGGGTCCATGTCCACGATCACCATCTGCGAGGCGCTCGCGACCGCCACGAACCGGCCGTCGTTGGAAGGATTGCCCTCGCCGGAGCCCAACCCGTAATCCGAGGTGACGGGCAGTGCCCAGGTTCGCGTCTTCGTGCAGCTCGTGACGTCGTACCACATGAGTTCAGTGCCCGAGCCGGTCACGTTGACCATCTCGTTCGCGTGCGAGCGCGATGGATGCCAGCGGTAGTCGTAGAGCGGATCGCTGGCACACGGGCCGGACACCGGCCGGTAGGTGGTGCCGTCGAGGAACAACGGCGAGGCTCCGCCGCGGTTCTCGATCACGATGCGCGTGCCGTCGGCATTCCAGGGCTGCTGCTTCGAGTACACGTGGCGCGCGTCGCTCCCCCAACTGCCGCTCACGGGCGAGGTCGGCCGTCCGGTGTCATCCGCGATCCGCGTGACCTGCGTGTGGAACGTGGGCTCGGTCACGGGCGTGAGATAGGCCGGCCGCGAGGTGAGCGGTTCCGTGAACACGATCGTGGGATCGGTCACCAGGACGGGCCCGGAGACCGGCGGCGCGGTGAGCGTGAACGAATCCAGCACGGTACCCGGCGTGCAGCTGATGTCGTTGGTGCCGCCGCCCGGGGGACCGCACAGGAACTGTCCGCGGATCTCGGTGTCGGTGATCTGCAGCACTGTCGCCCCCAGCCGCATGACACGGAACGCCGACCACGAAGGTTGCGCGCAGGTGAGCCACAGGCACGTGCCATCCTGTTCGAGCGACGCGCCGCCGGTGCCCACCGTGAGGTGCACGACACCGTGCTGAGGGAAACTGCGCTCGTAGTTGTGGCTGTGACCGTTCAGGTTGAGCATGTACTTGCTGTGCGAGTCCCCGAGCGCATCCAGGTGCACGCGGATGGTGGCCTCACCCGGATGGTGCCCCGAGGAGTAGGCGGGCCGGTGCCCGAACGTCACGATGAAGCGGATCGCGGGGTCGGCCTGCGCTTCGTCCATGAGCGCTCCGGCACGCGTGCGCCAGTCGGTCCATGTGGCACTCGTCCAAGGCTCCGGATAGGCGATGAACCGCACATTGCCATAGTCGAACCACGTCCAGTCCTCGCCGCAACAACTCACCGCTGGCGAGCCGGGAGAGGTCTGGGGGTTGGGCAGGTCGAAACGGCCTTTGTAGTTTCGCAGGTCGTCGGACGCTGGCTTGTCCCACTCGTGATTGCCCCATACCGGCAGGTAGGCCGCGTCCTGCGACCACACCATGACATCGTTGAAGTGGGCGTCGACCACGGCCAGACCATTGGCGTTGCCGTACGTGAGGTCGCCCGGAGCCAGTACGAACGCCGGGTTCTGGCTGGCGATCAGGCTCTGCACGCCCGTGACCTGCGAGTACGAGGACGCATCGCCGATGTCGGCTTCAGCCGCCACCGTGAATCCGCTGCTGCCCCGCGGCAGTGGCGTGCGGAACGTGTGGTCCGGCCCCGCGCCGATGGAATAGTGGTAGAGCGTGTTGATCTGGAGCCCGGTCAGCCTGGCCTCGAGGAACGGCCCCGCCGAGGAGAACGGCAGCGGTGTGGGTGCCGCGCCGGTGACCGTGTTGCCGTACGACGGCGTCAGGCCATAGCGGATCGTGGTCTCGCTGCCACGCCAATCGAACGTCACCGCGGTCGGCCCGACGAACGTCCAGTGGATCTCGTCCGCGCACAGAGCGGGCGTGGCCCACAGTGCGAGGAGAACGAGCGTGCGGGCGAGGCCGGTGCGAACTGAAGCCATCGGCTGGAACCTCCATGTGCGAACACGTTCGACCCTCGGCGGCGCCTTGAGGATGTCGAAGGGCCCGAGCGCGCACAGCACGGCTCGGGCGGGAGCCGCATGATAAGCAGTTTCGGTGCCCGCACGAAGCATTACCACACGACGCGCCATGGTGTTGCGGCGCATCGCGGAGCGCTCGCGGCTTCGCGGCCCCGGCACGACGACGGCCCGGCGAGCAGGCGAATTGCACGCCCGGAGCGGCGATCTGCATGGCGTCGCCGGGTCCGGACCGTGACCAAGCCTGGACCGTCCCCCAGTCCGATCCGTTGCCAGGCCCGGACCGCCACGCGGTTCCAATCATGACGCGGCGGCGGCCACGCCGAACCGGAGCGCTCGCGCTACTTGCCGAGCTTCTCCGCCAGGAAGTCCTTCATGGCTTGCCACGAACGCTTGTCGGCGAGCGCGTTGTACGCCGCGCCCTTGCTGTTGTCGGTGCCGGCGCGAGGATCCGTGAAGCTGTGCACGGCGCCGCTGTACTGCACGAACTGCCAATCGACGCCGGCAGCGCGCATCTCGTCCTGGTAGGCCTTCACTTCCTCGGCCTTCACATACGGGTCGTCAGCGCCATGCAGGTTGAGCACGCTCGCCTTGATGCGCTTGGCGTCGGCCGGGTCGGCCGAGACGAGCGAGCCGTGGAACGTGACGACGGCCTGCACGGGAGCGCCAGCACGGGCCAGTTCCAGAGCGCACATCCCGCCGAAGCAGTAGCCCGTCACCGCCAGCCGTGTGGCGTCCGCTTGCGGGCGTGAAGCCAGGAAGTCGAGCCCGGCACGCACGCGAGCACGCACCACGGAGCGATCCTTGTAGTACTTGCCGGCCTCGGCGCCCGCTTCAGCGGCGTTCGAGGGGCGCACGCCCTTGCCGTAAACGTCCGCGGCCATCGCGATGTAGCCGAGCGCCGCGAGTTTCTGGATCTGCTCCTTCTGGTGGTCCGTGGCACCGAACCAGTCGTGCACCAGCAGCACGCCCGGGCGCGCACCCTTCACCGCGTCGTCGTACGCGATCCAGCCCGACAGCACGGCGTCACCCTGCTTGTACTCGACTGCTTCGGTCTTCACCGCCGCCCTCCCGATCAAGGGTACGAACAGCATGGCGAGCATGAGGGCGATGCACTTCTTCATGGAATGGCCTCCGAAGATGGTCTCTGAGGTACGGATCGCCGCGCCGCGGACTATAGCCGAATGCGCTGCTCGAACCAGGGCTCGAACTCCGAATGGCTTCATTTCCAGCCACCCGGGACGCTTTCGGGGTGTGCGGATCAGCGCGTGCTCCGGAAAGCGGCACCAGCCCCGGCGCGATTGCCGCGAGGCGTTCGGGGCGCTAGGGTCGCCGGATGCTCGACCGACTCCGTTCGATGTTCGCGAATCACAGCACCACGCCCGCCACGCCGAGCGAGGACCCGAACCGTGCGCTCAAGGTGGCGGCGTGCGCGCTGCTACTGGAGATGGCCTGGGCCGACGACAAGTTCTCGGCGGATGAACGCCAGCGCATCGAGGAGATCGTCGCCCGTCAGTTCGCGCTCGGCGCGGAGGGGGCACGAGCACTCGTGGAAGCTGCCGACCGTGAGCGGCGCGAGGCCACGGACCTGTTCCAGCTCACAAGTGTGATCAACCGGCAGTACGACGAGGGCCAGCGACTTCTGCTATCGGAGTTGTTGTGGCGCGTGGTCTACGCCGACGGCGTCCTGTCCGAACACGAGGATTACCTGACGCAGAAGCTCGCCGTCCTGCTGGACCTTCGGCCCGGGTACCTGGCCGAGGCCCGGAAACGAGCGCAGAGCTGACACGCCGACATGGCCCCGTAAGCGGCTGGTACTATTCATCATCCGGCGCGCGTGTGGTCTTGCCCACCCCGCTGGCGGAGCGCTCGGGAAGGGGCTGAGCGGCGCAGTCTTCCGCTAGCCGTGTGACCGTCCATGGACTAGGCTCGTTCTCGATCGGCCGATTGGCCGGCACCGGGAATGACCAGTCGGATGCGAGTGGCCCCAGCTGCCTCGCCCGAGACCCGCGGGAGGCAATCATGACTTGCACAGCATTTCGCATGAACTCGCTGCTCCCTGTTCTCCTCGCCATCGCGCTGTCGCTCTCCGCGCCGTCTCGTGCTCAGGCGCAGAGCGGCACATGGTCGGCGTTGGCCGGATCGGCCTCGACGCCGATCCCGCTGCGCGAGTACGGCGCCATCTTCGATCGCGAGAACCAGCGCTATATCATCTTCTGCGGCTTCAGCAACAGCACCGGGCCCTATGTGCTCTTCAATGACGTCTGGGAGCTGTCCGTGGCCGGTGCCCCCACCTGGAGCCACCTGACCGTCGCGGCGGGCCCCGTGCCCGGCGAGCGCCACAGCCCGCAGTGGGGCTATGACGCCGCTCGCAACCGCGTCCTCATGTTCGGCGGGTACGGCCGGCACTACCCGGGCGACCCGTTCGCCTATCTGAATGACATCTGGGAGCTATCGCTGAATGGTACTCCCCAGTGGACCGAACTCCAGCCCGCCGGGCAGGCACCCAGCGGACGACTTGCGGGTGCGGCCGTCTTCGACCCGCTGCGCCAGCGTTTCGTCGGCTTCGGCGGCACGGTCGGGCTGCCCGTGGACACGTGGGTGCTCAATCTGCGCGGCGAGGCGAACTGGCAGCCACTTCCCGTGGGGGGCACGAGCCCGAAGGGCGGATATGGCATGACGTCCGTGTATGACGCGCGCGAAGACCGCATGCTCATCTTCGGCGGCTCGACCAACGCCAACTACTACGGCGCCAACAACGACGTCTGGGAGCTGGACCTGCACGGCCTGCCGACCTGGAAGCAGGTCGTCACGACCGGCACTCCGCCCATGGCCCGTCGCTCGGGCACCGCGATCTTCGATCCGCTTCGTAACCGCATGGTCATCTACGGCGGCTTCGACGCGGTCATCGGCTCCGACCTGTTTCTCGGGGACACCTGGGCGCTCGACTTCAACGGCCCTCCGACCTGGGCCCAGCTCACGCCCTCGGGCACGAGCCCGGTGGGTCGCGACGTGGCGGCGGCCGTCTATGATGCCATCCATGACCGCATGATCTTCTACGGCGGCTGGAGCGGCTGGGCGATGCTCGGCGACACGCAGTTCCTGAATTGGAGCGGATCGAGCGCCGACGCAACTATGATCCCGGCCGCCAGCGCGACATCCAACTCCGCCCACCTGAGCTGGGACGTTCAGGCCGCGACCGGCACGCACGCGGCGGTCTACCGGCGTACGGTCGGCGGTGTCTGGTCCGCGCTCGCCGAAGCCGAGGCGAATGCGAGCGGGCGGATCGTCTACGACGATGCCTCCGTGCAGCCCGGCAATCAGTACTCCTACATGGCGGTGGTGGCTTCGCAGCGCGGCGAGACGTTCGGCGGCGAGACCTCGGTGCAGGTACCCACGACCACCGGCGTGAACCCCGGCCTGAGTGCGGAGTTCGCGCTCAGTGGGGTCACGCCCAATCCGGCCATCCAGCGGATGTCGGTGTCATTCGTCCTCTCCTCCGCGGCGCCTGCGTCGCTCGAACTGCTGGACGTCACGGGACGGCGCATGATGGGACGCGAAGTCGGCGCACTCGGCGCCGGGTCCCATCGGATCGACATCACGACCGCCGGGCAGTTCCCGCCGGGGCTGTACTTCCTGCGGTTGTCCCAGGCTGGCCGGGTCGCCTCGGGCCGCGTGACGATCGCGGGAGTCCGCTAGCCCCGCGTCCGGCTACTTGCCGCATCCGCGGACGCGATGAACCACGAGAGCCGGTCCCTCGGGGCCGGCTCTCGCTTTTACGCCGACATGCGCCGCGCTTGGCGGAATCGGGCTTCCGGGACCACGGTCCGCGCTCGAGGCGCCGCGTCCTCAGAAGTGTTCGTCGCTCCGGTGGACCGGGCCCGGATGAGCGGAGAGTTGCTTATCCCACGGCCCGCCCTGCCAGTTGTCGCGGCGCTGCTCCGCGTGCACCCACGGCGGCAACTCGAACAGCAGCCAAGCGGCCAGCGTCTGAGCGTAGGGTTCGTACTTGAGCCGCAGCGCGGCGAGCCGGCTCTCGAAGTCGCCGGACTCCGGCAGGCTCATCGCCGTGTCGGCGAGCCGTTCGCGAAGCAGCCGCAAAGTGTCCGGCGTCAGCCGGTCGGGTGCGCCAGGTGCGTAGTCCCGCACGAAGTTCTGGCTGATGTCGACGAGTGCGTGCCGGGCCATGGCAAACGTGAGCCTGGCCTGCGACGTGGGTACGGCGTCGGGCCGCGCGAGCAGGAGTGCCGTGGAATCGAGAATGGCGGTGAGGGCCGCGAGCCACGACTGGTTGCTGTGCTGCGATCGGTAGAATGCGAGCTGCGGATAGGAGATGTGCGTTTCGAGGAGCTGCGCGGACCAGCGCTCCCAGTCCTCGAGCAACTCGTCACAGAGCCCGCTGCCCTCCGGGACCCGGCCCAGGAACGCGGCGGCCGTGGGCGGTGAACCGGCGCGTGCGTCCATGAGCGAGATCTGGACTTCGCGCTGGGCGAATGCCGCGTACATGGTGGGCAGGTAACCGATGACCGTTCCGAGGAAGCCGAACCCGAGCCCGGCCTCGAGCACGGCCAGCAGCCGGCCCGCTCCGGAAGTCGGCGTCACATCGCCGAAGCCGAGCGTGAAGAACGTCTCGCCGCTCATGTAGAGCAACATCCCGAAGCGTTCCAGCGTCATGCCCGTCGTGCCCGATATGCCCGTTATCCCCGCTATCCCGACGTGCGGCTGCGTGCCCAGCTCGAGCAGCGCGAACGCGACGATCAACCCCACCGCCCAGCACGACAGCAGCAGCAGCAGCGACAGCGGCCCGTAGAAACCCAGCAGGGCCTCGCGCCGCGACGGCTTGCCGACGCGACGCGCCACGGCCCGCCAGACCCGCCACGTGGCCAGGTAGAAATAGCGCGTGAGCCGGACGCGCCGCCCGATGCGGCGCGGAACCAGGATCGTCTCGAATGCATCCCAGACGATGATGAGGATGAGCGCCGCGCCGAGGGCGGGAACAAGCACGGGAAGGATCATCCAGTCGAATCCTCAGCGCCCTGCAGCGCGCGACGTATTCATCTCGCGAGCTCGTACAGGTACTGCACGAACGACAGCACCGCGCCGTCGTAGCCCTGCACGTTCGGGTTCGTCGACTCGATCACGTAGTACTCATCGGGGGCGTGCGCACCGCTGCCATGCCCGAGGCCGAAGTGGCCCGAAGCGAGCTTCAACGGTTCACCCGTGAACACGTAGCCCGGGTAGGAGCCGGCCGTGCGCGGCCACAGCACCGGCTCGATGCCCGCGCGCTTCAGCACCGAGACCTGCGCCTGGATGAGTGGTGTTTGCGCCGACGTGCTCGTGGGGTCGTACCCACCCGAGACGTTCACCTCGATGTCGCCGAAGCCGCGCTTCGCAAGATGCGCCTTCAACGCCGCGACCGCGTCGTCCTTCTTCATGTCGGGCACCAGACGCATGTCGATCTTCGCCACCGCACGATGCGGCAGGATCGTCTTGCCCCCGGGGCCCGTGTAGCCGCCCACCAGTCCTTCGATGTTCACCGTGGGCTGCGACTCCAGGCGCTCGTTCGCCTGCTGCCACGGCAGGTCGTCGATCCAGTGCTGCACCGCGAGCGACTTCCTGGTGTTCGCCTCGCTGCGGCGAGCGGTCGCCGCGGCGATCATGGCGCGCTCTTCGTCCGAGAGCGGGCGTGGCTTGGGATAGTCGTCGATCGTGATGGTGTTGCCGTCGTCCGAGACCAGCGAGCCGAGCGCCTTGATCAGGTGCCAGGCCGGGCTGTCGACCATGGCCTTCAGCGACGAGTGGACGTCCTTGCCCGGGCCGCGCCCCCACTTCTCGCCACTCGAGACCAGCTCCAACTCCACCACGCCCTTGGCACCGAGGCTCACCGTGACCACGCCGTCCGGGTCCTGCGCTGCCGACGGCATGAAGACACCCCCGCACCTGCCGAGCGCGGCCATGACTTCGGGCCGGTGCACGATCTGCCCGATGTGCGGCGAGCCGATCTCCTCCTCGCCCTCGGCGACGAGCACGAGGTTCACCGGCAGCTTCTTGCCGGCGCCACGGATCGCATGCAACGCGGCCAGGAACGCCGACTCCGGACCCTTCTGGTTCACCGCGCCGCGCCCCATGATCACCTTGCCGAAGCCCGGCTTGTCGACGAGCCGTGCCTCGAGCGGCGGTGAGCTCCACTCGGCCGGGTCGTACTGCTTCACGTCGTACATGAAGTAGAGCCCGATCGTCCTGGCCGCACCGGCATCGAGCGTGGCGAACACACCCGGCTTGCCCTCCGTGGGCACGATCGCCACCTGCTGGAAGCCGGCCTCGCGCACGAGCTGCGCCATGCGCTCGGCCCCTGCCTGCGAGTTGAGGCTCTCGGCCGCGATCGACGGCAGCGCGATCCAGTCTTGCAGGCGCTTCACGGA
>JANMAX010000147.1:0-4399 GCA_031360075.1 bacterium
GCACAAGGAACTCCGCATGTCCGTCAGCGCACGTCTTCTGGTCGCCGCACTCCTGGCATTCTCGCCGGCGTCAGTGGTTCACGCCGCGGTCCCCGAGCAGTCCTTCCCCGCGCAGCGTGCCGCGGTGCCGGACACGAGCCAGTTCCTGCCCCGCTGGTTGCACCTTCACGCTGGCGTCGGCTATGGCTGGCTGTCCAGCCCGCCCAACATCCGCGAGCGCTACGAGGCCGGGCAGGACTTCGAGTTCGGTGTCGAGGCGCGAACGCAGCCACGGGTCCGGCTGCGCCTGAGCGGCGAGTACCAGGTGCTGCCGGCCATCGGACGCGTGAACTACACGATCTTCGGGACCGAACTCCGTGGTGGCGGTACGGCCACCGACACGCTGTCGTTCGACTGGAAGCAGCGCGGCTGGATCGGCGCCGCCCGGCTCGAGGGGCAGTTCCGTCTTCTGCCGCACACTTGGCTGCTGGCCGGCAGCGGGCGCGGCTATCTCGGTGCCGGTGTGCGGCCGTACCACTTTAGAGATCCGTTCGGCACGGTCGACATCGAGTTCCCCGGTTCGTCCGGCTGGGGCTGGTTGACGTCGGCGGGCGCGCGTTACGAGTTCGACATCTTCGGCCCGGTGCTGGGTGCCGAAGTGCGCTGGAGCACGTTCGACCGTCCGCAGGACCACCTGCAGCTGTGGTCCATTCGCATCGGCTGGCAGGGCAAGTAGCGGCTTCACCATCTGCATGCCGCATGGCGACGCAGGTGCCCGCGCGCACGACTGCGCCCGAACGCCAGACGCCCCGGTCCGGTTGGACCGAGGCGTCCGAAGCTTCGCGGCAGTGCGTCGGAGATCGCGCCTAGTGCTTCTTGTCGCGGATCTCGCTGGCGATGCGCTCGAGGAACCCGGCCAGCGGCATGGCACCCAGGTCGCCCTCGCCCTTGCGCCGCACCGACACCGTGCCGGCTTCGGCATCGCGCGGGCCCACGACGAGCATGTAGGGGATCTTGAGCATCTCGGCGTCGCGGATCTTGGCACCCAGCTTCTCATCGCGCAGGTCGATGTCGGCGCGGATGCCGGCGTCCTTGAGCGCTTGAACCGTCGAGTTGGCGTAGTCGTGTGCCTTGGCGTTCACCGGCACCACGATGGCCTGCACCGGAGCCACCCAGACCGGGAACTCGGCGCCGGTGTGCTCGATGTAGATGCCCACGAAGCGCTCGAGCGAGCCGTAGAGCGCGCGGTGCAGCATGATGACCTCGTGGTCCTGGCCGTCCGAACCCGTGTAGTACACGCCGAAGCGCTTGGGCAAGTTCAGGTCGACCTGGATCGTCGGGCACTGCCACTCGCGTCCCAGCGCGTCGCGCAGCTTGACGTCGATCTTGGGCGCGTAGAACGCACCGCCGCCCTCGTCGATCTCGTAGGGCAGCCCGCGGGTCTCGAGCGCGCTCTTCAGCGCATTCGTGGCGAACTCCCACTCCTCGTCCGAGCCGAGGTACTTGTCGGCCGGCCGGGTGGCGAGATAGCACTGGTACTCGTAGCCGAACGTCTTCAGCAGCTTGTCCATCAGGTCCAGGATGCCGAGGACTTCGGACTGCAGCTGGTCCGGGGTGCAGAAGATGTGCGAGTCGTCCTGGGTGAAGCCGCGCACGCGCTCCATGCCGTGCAGCACGCCCGAGCGCTCGTAGCGGTACACCGTGCCCAGTTCGGCGAAGCGCACCGGCAGCTCGCGGTAACTGTGCTTGCGCGAGTTGTAGATCATGATGTGCCCGGGGCAGTTCATGGGCTTCGCGCGGTAGTTCTGCTCGTCGATGACCATGGGCGAGTACATGATGTCGGCGTAGTTCACGAGATGGCCCGAGATCTCGTAGAGCTTCTCGCTCGCGATGTGCGGCGTGTACACGAACTGGTAGCCGGCCTTCTGGTGCTCGTCCTTCCAGTAGGTCTCGAGCACATGGCGCACCATGCCCAGACGCGGATGCCAGTGAATCAGGCCCGCGCCGACCTCCTCGTGGATGGAGAACAGGTCGAGCTCGCGCCCGAGCCGGCGGTGGTCGCGCTTCAGGGCCTCCTCGATGCGCTTCAGGTGCTCCTCGAGATCGGCCGCGGTGACGAACGCGGTCCCGTAGATGCGCTGCAGCATCTCGTTCTTCTCACTGCCCAGCCAGTACGCGCCGGCGACGTGCGTCAGCTTGAACGCCTTGACCTCGCCGGTGCTGCGCACGTGCGGGCCGCGGCACAGGTCCAGGAAGTCGCCGTTCTTGTAGGTCGTGACCTTGGCATCGGCCGGGATCTGCGACAGGAAGTGCAGCTTGTACTTCTCGGCCGCGCTCTCCCAGTGCGCGCGGGCCTCGTCGCGGGTCATTTCACCGGCCACGAACGGCTGGTCGGCGTTGATGATGTCGCGCATGCGGGTCTCGATACGCACGAGGTCTTCCGGCGTGAACGGCGTCGCTTTGGCGAAGTCGTAATAGAAGCCGCCGTCGACCGGCGGGCCACCGGCCACCTTGACGTCGGGGAACAACTCGACGACCGCGGTGGCGAGCACGTGGGCGGCCGAGTGACGCAGGCGGTAGAGCGCCTCCCCACCCGGATAGGCGGACAGGTCGGGGCCCGAGGACAGCTTGGCGGTGCCGGACATGGCGATAGCCTCACTCGCGGCCTCGCGGCGGCCGCATGATCTCGATGGCAATCTGGGATGGCATCCGGAGGATGTCACCCGTTACGCCACCGAGGAATGAAAACGGGGCGGCGCGGCGGGGTACCCGTCTCAGGACGGGTCCGACCGCGCGTGCGCGCCCCTGCGAGATGGTGGGCGATACTGGATTTGAACCAGTGACCCCTTGCTTGTCGAGCAAGTGCTCTACCAACTGAGCTAATCGCCCGCGAGCCGCGGAGTTAACTTCAAACGATGGGACCCGTCAAGCGACCGGACCGGGCAAACGCCTGCCGCGGGCCGTACGGACGGCCCGGCCGTACACCCACCTCATGCCGAGCGACCGGCCACTGCTGCGAGGCGTGCCACCGGGTGGTCGATCGGGCTTGCGTCCGCACAGACTTCAGTCCTTGCCGATCTCCAGCAGACGCAACGCCGGTGGTTCGTCGCTCACCAAGTACTCGAACTCGTTGCGGAACGCTTCCACCGACATGCGGGCCACGGAGGCCAGCGGTTCCAGTCGCGCGTCATCATCGAAGTCGTCGCGGCGCAGGCGCAGCATGTAGCGCCGGGCGATCGCGTAGCGTGTCGTGTTGACGTCAACCAGCCGCACGCGAGCACGGCCGGTCTGGGGATCGATGAGCGATTCGAATGGCACCGGGACGAACCTGCCGCCTTGCAATGACACCATGGCTTCGTCCCCGCCGCCCAGCAGGTACTTCGCGGCGCAGTAGCCCAGGTCGCGCGTGTACTCCATGTCCATCGGGATGGGGTCGGCGCAACGCAGTTCGTAGCCGATGTTCTTGGTGCTGATCGTCGACTTGATCCCGAGGCCGCGCAGGCGTTCCTGTACGGCGTACTTCAGGATGTCGCCGACGTTGATTTCATCGAGCCGGACATGCCCGTGGTCATCGCGCTCGATGTGCTCCACGCGTTCGAGGTCGCGCGGGTCGATATCGAGCGTGACGCCCTCGGCGATCACGGCCACGCCGTCGCGGCGGCCGTCTGACAGGCGCTTCAAGTGCGCGCACACCAGCGTATCGACGATGCGCGCCAGCGGCACGGGCTTGGTGGTGAACTCCTCGGGGATGAGCGTGAGTGTGGCCCCGGCGGCCTTGCCGATGCCGAGCGCCAAGTGGCCGGCCTTGCGGCCCATGGCGACGACGTAGTACCAGCGCGACGTAGTCTTCGCATCGACCATCAGGTTCTTCACGATTTCGACGCCGATGTGGCGCGCAGTCTGGAATCCGAACGTGTCGACATGCGCCGGGAGGTCCAGGTCGTTGTCGATGGTCTTGGGCACGTGCGCGACGCGAATCTGGCCGGCGGCGCGCTCGTGCACCTTCATGGAGCTGAACGCGGTGTCATCGCCGCCGATGGTGATGAGCTCGGTGACGCCGAGTTGCAGCAGCGAGACCACGACGCGGTCGAGCGCGCGGATGTCGCGAGTGGGGTTCGCTCGCGAGATGCCCAGATGGCTGCCGCCCCGGAAGTGGATGCGCGAGACGTTCTCGATCGTGAGCGGGCGCACGCGGCTGACATCGCCCTGCATGAGCCACTCGAAGCCGTCTTCGATGCCGAGCACTTCAACGCCCGACAAGCGCGCGCGGATGGTGGCGGCGGCGATCACGCTGTTGATACCGGGAGCGGGTCCGCCGCCCACGAGGATGGCGAGCTTCTGGCGCTGCATACGGGGTGACTCCCTTCTGCCCGGTGGAGATCCTGACATGGAGCTTCTGCGCCAGCACGATAGGCGAACG
>JANMAX010000150.1:0-32122 GCA_031360075.1 bacterium
GCAGTTCGGGTCCCAGCCGCAGGTTGAAACCGGGATAGTCCACGAGCAGGACGGCATCGGGCTGGAAGCTCTCGTAGTCCGCCAGCACGGCCTTGCGGGCGCGCAGGATGACGGGGAGCTTCGCGAGGATCCCACTGAAACCGATCACCGCCAGTTCCTCCTGCGGCACGATGGTCTCCGACCCCGCCGCACGCAGCTCGGGGCCCGCGACCGCGCGCACGCGGACCGCACCACGCTCGCGCAGCGCGCGGACCAGCCGCGCCGCATGCGCGTCGCCGGATGGCTCGCCGGCCACCACGAGAAGACGTCGCTCGCGTGCGGCCCCGGGCTCGCTCAGGACACGGCCCATTGCCGGGCCCGGAGCCGCATGGCGTCCCGAACCTGCTCGGCCACCGCAAGCGCATCCCGGCCGGCCCGCGCGGAGGCCGCGCCCGCACCTTCGCCACGCAGCGACTTGACGAACGCCGTCAGCTCGAGCGTCAGCGGTTCGCCCGCCGGGACCGTGAGCTGGGTGCGCTGGATGCCCGCCAGCAGCGCCAGCGGGTCCACTGCCCCGGGCTTGAACGAACCCGGATCCTTGATGACGAACGCCTCACCCGACTTCTCGAACAGGTCGACGGTGACATAGGCGTCGCGCGTGAAGAAACGGATGCGGCGCAGGCGCTCGACCGAGACGCGGCTCGCCGTCAGGTTCGCCACACAGCCGTCCGCGAACTCGAGCCGGGCATTCGCGATGTCCTCCGTGCTCGAAAGCACGTTGACGCCGACCGCCGACAGCTCCGACGGGCTCTGGCCGGTGAGATGCAATACGGCATCGATGTCATGGATCATGAGATCGCCGACGACGTCGATGTCGAGCGAGCGCGGCTGGAACGCGGCCATGCGGTGCGCCTCGATGAACTTCGGTCCGTGCACGAACGGCCGCGCCGCGAGCAGTGCCGGGTTGAAACGCTCGACCTGACCCACCTGCAGGATCTTGCCGGCCCGCTCGGCGGCCGCGATCATGGCATCGCATTCCGCCACGGTCACCGCCATGGGCTTCTCGACCAGCACGTGGCAACCCGCGGCCAGCGCGGTCTGCGCCGCCTCGAGGTGCGACACCGTGGGAGTTGCGACCGACACCGCCTCGCACTCGGCGAGCAGTGCTTCGGGCGTGTCGAATACCCGGCCACCGAACTGTGCGACCACGGCCGCCGCACGCTGGCGCGACCGGTCGTGGACGCCGACGAGTTCGGCCTCGGGAATCACGCCGTAGACTCGAGCGTGCTTCTCGCCCCAGACGCCGACGCCCCATACTCCACAGCGCACTGGCTTCATACGGGTCTCCCCTTGCGGCTTCAGCGCGTGATGCCGCGCACCGAGGTCTCGCAGAAGCGAGCGAAGTGCTCGACCTCCGCCAGCCCCGGCAGTTCGCGGCGGATGGTCTCAACGGCCTTGCTCGCGGTGTGGCCGTCGCGGAAGAAGATACGGTAGGCGCGCTCGACGCCCTCGACGGCCGCACGCGGGAAGCCGCGCCGGGACAGCCCGATCGAATTGATGCCGGCGTTTCGCGGCGGACTGCCCGCGCATTTCACGAACGGCGCGATGTCCTGCGCGATGCGCGAGCCACCGCCCAACATGGCGTGCCGCCCGACGCGCGTGAACTGGTGTACGACGGTGCCGCCGCCGATGATGGCCCAGTCGTCGACCACCACATAGCCGGCGAGTTGCACGGCATTGGCGAGAATGACGCGGTCCCCGATGCAGCAGTTGTGCGCAACGTGGGAGTATGCCATCAGCAGGGTGTGGCTGCCGATGCGGGTCGCGTCACCCGGATCGGTCGCGAGGTTCGCCGTGCAGTACTCACGGAAGATGTTGTGGTCGCCGACGGTGAGGTAGGACGGTTCGCCCGAATACTTGAGGTCCTGCGGTGGCGAGCCCAGCACGGCCCCGTGATGAACGTGGTTGTCGGCGCCGATCGTGGTCCAGCCGGTCACGAGCGCATGCGAGTCGATTCGCGTCCGGTCCCCCACCTGCACGAACGGGCCGACGACTGCGCCGGGGCCGATCACGACATCGCGGCCGAGCTGTGCCCCCGAATCGACGAACGCCGCGGGATGCACCTGCACGCCTGCCGCGATCATGGGCGGCGGTCCACGACGGTCGCGAGCAGTTCCGCCTCCGCCACGAGCTGGCCGTCGACATAGGCCTCACCGCGCATCTTCATGGTCCGGCGCTTGACCTGCAGCAACGTCAGCTTGAAGCGTAACTGGTCGCCCGGTACCACCGGGCGGCGGAACTTCGCGCCATCGATCCCCATGAAGTACATGAGCTTGTTGCCCGGATCGTCGACCGAGTTCAGCATGAGCATGCCGCCGACTTGCGCCATGGCTTCGAGGATGAGCACGGCCGGCATCACCGGGTGCCCCGGGAAGTGCCCCTGGAAGAACGGTTCGTTGATGGTGACGTTCTTCAGGCCCTCGATGCTGCGCCCTTCCTCGATGTTCGTGATGCGGTCGACGAGCAGGAACGGATAGCGGTGCGGCATCAGGTCCATGATCGCCGTGGTGTCCCACTCCTCCGGCGGCCCGCCTGGCCGGCGCCCCGGCAGCGGCAGTGTTTCCTTGAGCGTCTTCACGAACGCGACATGGCCCTGATGCCCCGAGCGTTTCGCCGTGACGTGCCCGAGCAGCGGCCCGCCGAGGATGAACAGGTCGCCAAGCAGGTCGAGGATCTTGTGACGCACGAACTCGTCGGGAAACCGCAGCGTTTCCTTGTTGTGGATCTTGTCCTTGCCCACGACGACCGCGCTCTCGATGCGGCCGCCTTTGATCCAGCCGGACTGGCGCAGCAGTTCGAGGTCGCGTTCCAGCACGAACGTGCGCGCCGGCGCGATCTCGGCCATGAACGACTCCGGCGTGATGTCGATCGTGCGTTCCTGCACTCCTATCAAGGGATGGTCGTAGTCGATCCGGAACGTGATGCGGAACCCGGAGAACGGCACGGCCGAGAGCTCGACCACTCCCTCGGCATAGCGCACCGGCTTACTCACTTTGATGTGGCGGGTGGGCTTGTCCTGATCGACGATGCCGGCGCTCATGAGCGCCCTGGCGATCGGCAGCGCGCTACCGTCGCTATCGGGCGCCTCCATCGTGCTCATCTCGATGATCAGATTGTCGATGCCGAGGCCGGCGACCGCGGCGAGCACGTGCTCCATGGTGTGCACCTGCACGCCATCCTGCTGCAGGATCGTGCGCCGCCCGGCACCCGGGTCGAAGTGCGCGTTCTCGGGCCGGACCCGGACCTCGGGAAGGTTCGGCAGGTCGGTGCGCACGAAGCGCACGCCGTGGCCGACCGGCGCCGGCAAGAAGCGGATGACGCCCTTCTCACCCGTGTGCAGCCCGACCCCTTCGATCATGGCGGAACCCTGGATGGTTCGTTGTGGCCGTCCACTCAACGCATGCTCTCCTTGTGGTTCTCCTTGTGGTTCTCCTCGAGCTTCGCCACCCGTGACTCCAGCGCCTTCGTGCGATCGAACAGCAGCGGCAGGCGCTGCAGATAGGCATTGATGCGCTTGACCAGCGTCAGCGGCGAAGCGGGAGTGCCGAACACGGCGGTGCCCGCGTTCACGGACTTCGTCACACCGCTCTGGCCGCCGACCTGCACGCCCTTGCCGAGCTTGACGTGGCCGATGATGCCGGCCTGCCCACCGATGGTGACGTAGTCCTCGAGTTCACTGCTCCCCGAGATTCCGACTTGCGCCACGATGATGCAGTGCTTGCCGATCACGACGTTGTGCCCGATCTGCACCAGATTGTCGATCTTCGTACCGTCGCCGACTCGCGTGCTGTCGGTGGTGGCGCGGTCGATTGTGGTGTTGGCACCGACCTCGACGTCTTCACCGAGGATGACGTTCCCGACCTGCGGCACCTTGTGATAGCGCCCGGCATCGAATGCGAACCCGAAGCCATCGGCGCCGATGACCGCACCGGAATGCAGGATGCAGCGGTCCCCGACGACGCACTCCTCACGCACGACGACCTGCGGATACAGCAGGCAGCCCTCGCCGATCGTGGCCTGCACGCCGACGTAGCAGCCCGACATGAGCACACTCCTGGGCCCGACTCGAGCACCGGATTCCACGGTGCAATGCGGCCCGATCGAAGCGCCCTCGCCGATGCTCGCCGCCGGCGACACGACCGCGGTCGGGTGCACGCCGGGAAGCGGCTGGTACAACTCCGGCCGGAACAGCCGGACGGCTTTCTGGAATGCCAGATACGGGTGGTCGACCTGCAACATGGGCACCGCGGCCTGACGCGGCGCGCGATCCACGATGACGGCGGCCGCGCGCGTTTCCTGCAGGTAGCCTTCGTAGCGCGAGTTTGCGAGGAACGTCAGATCACCCGGCTGCGCCTCGCGGATGCCGGCCACGCCGCGGATCACGATGGCGCCGTCGCCAAGGACAGTTCCACCGAGCTCGACGGCGAGCTCGGCCAGCGTAAGCGTGCTCATGCGGCCCTCCTTAGCCAGGCGCTAGCGCGCGCCACCGGCGGTGTTCGCGTTCAGTTCTGCCAGGACCTCGTTCGTCATGTCGAGGGCCTTGTCGGCGTAGATGATGAAGCCGCCCGTGGCATCGAGCACCAGCTCGAGCCCGCGCTGGCCGGCGAGCTTCTCGACCGAACGGCGCACCAGTTGGATGATCTCATCGGTCGCGCGCGAGTTCTCCTGCGAGGCCCGGCCGTTCGGTCCCCAGATGTCCTGCACGAACGACTCGTACTCACTGATGGCACGGTCGCGAGCCGACTCCTTCTCCTGGCGCTTGAGCGCGGACAGCACCGGGCCCTGATCGCGGACCTCGGCCTTCAGCAGCTCGACCGCCTTCTGCTTCTCGGCGGCTTCGTCGCGCCATCCCTGCACCTGCCGCTCGAAGCGCTGCTGCGCTTCCTGCGCGTCCTTGAACTCGAGCCAGATGCGGGCGGAATCGATGTAGCCGATGCGGCTGTCGGCCGCACGGGCGGGCGAGGCCACGGGGAGCACGGTAATCCCGAGCACTGCCGAAGTGAGGACGGCGCGCGCAACGCGCGCGAAGCGTGGTCCCAGACGCATGGCGGCCTCCCTAGAAGTTGACGTTGCCGAGCATGAAGTGCCCGGTCCAACGCGGCTTGTCGTCGCGTTGGAAGCCATAGCCGTAATCGAACCCGATGTTCCCGAGCAGCGGGATCTCCATGCGGAACCCGATGCCAGCGCCGATCTTCAGGTCGAACGGCTTGATCTCGTTCCGCAGGTCCCAGACGTTTCCAGCATCCATGAACAGTACACCATGCAACGGATGGGCGATCGGGAACTGCTGCTCCGCGGTGAACACGGCCATGTAACGGCCACCCGGGTAGCGCACTTTCGTCTGGCGGTACGACGTGTCGCGCACGCCCGGTGTCGTCGTCGAATCGATGTTGGAGATAAGCCCGGTGTTCACCAGCTTGATGAACTTGCCCGGGACGATCTGGTAGTCGTCATAGCCCCGTAACGGGTCGGGCGTGTTGCCGCCGCCGAGCCGGAATCGGGCATAGTCCGGGAGCGTACCGCCTTTCCACGGATAGACGTTCAACGTCCCGAGCCGCAGCTTGAACATGGTCGTGAAGCGTTTCGTCAACGACGGCAGGTAGGCGCGCCCCTCGTAACGGTGGCGGTGGTAGTTGAGATCGCCACCGAAAGGTCCGCCGGTGAACTCGTCGTTCGCTGACAACCGCGTGCCTTTGGTGGGATAGAATGGATTGTCCGCGCTGTTTCGCAGGAAGTTGGTCTCCAGCGTACTGGTGAGCTCCTCCTGGCCGATGCGGATGCCGCCCAACTGGATCCCCGTCCGGACGTTCGTGAACTTGAGACTCTCCAGCGTGTAGGACACCGAACCACGCGAGTAGTCCGGCCACGGCAGCGGGCGGCCGATCCGGCCCGATGCGCCGCGCCG
Source organism: bacterium (assembly GCA_031360075.1). GTDB lineage: Bacteria > Eisenbacteria > RBG-16-71-46 > RBG-16-71-46 > RBG-16-71-46 > JAIOPA01. The sequence goes on from JANMAX010000150.1 coordinate 5,945, forward strand.
CTTCTGGTCGAACTCGTTCAGGACACGGAACGTGTTGTAGGCCGAGAACCCGAGCAATGTGGGCGAGTCATGGAACCACGGCTCGGTGAAGCTCAACTGATAGTCCTCGCGCCGGCCGCCGCGCTCCAGGTGCAACGACAATTGCTGACCGTTTCCGAGCACGTTGTTGTGCGCGATCTCGAGAAAACCGGTGATGCCGGATTCGTTCGTGTAGCCCGCCCCCGCCGACGCCGTGCCGACCTGCTTCTCGGCGACTTTGAACACCAGGTCGACGTCACTGCTTTCCGCTGGCGCGAAGTCCGGGATGACTTCGTTGAAGATGCCGAGCCGCATGAGGTCACCCTGGCTGCGCACGAGCGCCGAACGCCGGAACAGGTCGCCCTCGCGGATATTGATCTCACGCCGGACCACTTTCTCGCGCGTGCCCTTGTTGCCGGTGATGCTGATGCGATGGACGTGGGATGGCGCGCCCTCGGTGATGCCGAAGGTCACATCGACGACCGAGTCGCGCACGACTTCCTCGCGAGGCTCGACATTCACGTACAAATATCCCCGCTCGGCATACTCGGCATAGGCGCCGCTCACCGCCTTCTGCAAGCGGTCCTTGCTGTAGACCGCGCCACCCTTCTTGGGCCACGCACGGTCGAGCGCCTCGCTCTTGACGATCTGGTTGCCCGTCCATGTCACCTGCCCCTGCTGGTAGAGGCGGCCCGGTTCGAGTTTGACGCGCAGCGTCAGGTCGCGCGGCGTCTGGCCGGGCTCGAGCGTGAACTCGCCGACCGTCATGTCCCGGTAGCCGTGATCGTGGAACCAGCCCTCGAGTTTCTCGCGGTCCTCGGCGAACGTCTCGTCTTTGATGTCACCGCCCCCCAGGAAGCCCTTCGCTTTGGTCTTCATGGCCTTGCGCAGGGCCTTCTCGGGCACGGACGCCGATCCGCCCTCGAACTCGATGGCGCGGATCCTGACCTTCTCACCCTCGTCGATGAGGAAACGCAGGTGAACTTCGTTGCGCCCCGCGACAGAATCGGCCTTGGCGCTGATCTTCGCGCGCGAGAATCCCTCGTCGCGGTAGTACTGCTTGAGCGTATCGACCTGGTTCGCGGTCGCGGTCAGCGAATAGGTCTCGCCGACCTTCAGGAACAGCTTCTTCTCGAGGTCCGAGTCCTCACGCTTCTTCATGCCCTCGAACGAGATCTGGGCCAGCCGCGGCTTCTCGCTGACCTCGATGATCAGGTCGATGGAGTTGTCCTCGGCGTGCTGCACCTGACGCGGCTTGACGTTCGAGAATAGTCCGAGCGCGATGAGCTTGCGCACACCGCGGCGCAGCGCATCACCCGAGAACGTCTGGCCGGCACGGATCTCGAGCGTGCGCAGGATGCGCGTCGAGTCGGTGTAGGAGTTGCCGGTCACGCTCACGGAGCGGATCGTCGGCGGGCTCGCCGGGGCCGGGGCGGGCGGTGGCGCCGTCGTGGCGTCCGTGGGCGGGAACTGCGCCCGGGCGGGCGATGCCGCGAACACCAGCAGGCCGGACAACCCTGCGGCGAGTAACAGCCACGAGAACATCAGGTTGGGCCAGCACTTCTCGACACGATGCACGGATTCGGGCACTTAGGGCTCTCCTGTGGCCACACACGACGGGGAACGCACATCCACTACTCCCGCGAATCGTCCCTGGTACGCGCGAGCCGGGCGGCGTGGCCATGCCTTGGGGAGTCGACGCGCGATGATGGACAACAGAACGGCCCTTGTCCAGCGCTCGCCCGGATCATGGAAGGTACGTGGCCATACCCCTTTGCAGCCGCGGATGTTCCGGCGAACCGCGGCTGGACCCGCATCCCCCGCGGGCGGATGCCGGCACCGGCGCCGCTGACGCAGGACCGCCGGGCCCCTCGCGGGACCCGGCGGTCTGTCACGGCTTCGTGGAATCTGCGCCTGCAGACGCTCAGACGCTCGGAACCGGCGGGGCGGCCGTGCTGGCCGGCGTCACCGTGTTGAAGTCGAGCGCATCGTCCTTCCGCGTCACCTGGACGTTCGACCCCGGTGGGATCTGGCCGCGCAGGATGAATTCCGCGAACGGATCCTCGAGCAAGCGCTGGATGGCGCGCTTCAAAGGCCGCGCTCCCAGTGCCGGGTCGAAACCCTTGTCGATGAGCAGTTCCTGCGCCTCGGTCGTCAGTTCGAGCGTGATGTCCTGCATCTTCAATCGCGCTCCGAACTGGCCGAGCAGGATGTTCACGATCTGCTTCATGTCGTCGCGCACCAGGGCGTGGAACACGATGACGTCGTCGATACGGTTCAGGAACTCCGGGTTGAACGTGCGCTTCAACTCGTCCTGTACGGTCGTCTTGATGTTGCTGAAAGCCTGCGCACCGTCCGCCTGCTTGAAGCCGAGTTTCTGCCCGCCCGACACGATCTGCCGGCCGCCGAGGTTCGATGTCATGATGATGACGGTGTTCTTGAAGTCGACCTTGCGGCGCGAGCTGTCGGTGAGCACGCCGTCGTCGAGCACCTGCAGCAGCACATTGAAGACGTCCGGATGCGCCTTCTCGACCTCGTCGAGCAGCACGACGGAGTAGGGCTTCCTGCGCACCTTCTCGGTGAGCTGGCCGCCCTCCTCGTAGCCCACGTAGCCCGGAGGCGCGCCCACGAGGCGCGACACCGAGAACTTCTCCATGTACTCGCTCATGTCGATGCGGATGAGCGCGTTCTCGTCGTCGAACAGGTAGGTCGCGAGCGCGCGCGCCAGTTCGGTCTTGCCGACGCCGGTGGGCCCCAGGAAGATGAACGAACCGATCGGACGCTTGGGATCACGCAGGCCGACCCGGTTGCGCCGCACCGCGCGCGACACCGCCGACACCGCTTCGTCCTGACCGACGATGCGCTTCTTGATCTCGTCTTCCATGCGCAGCAGCTTCTGGCTCTCTTCGGCGGCGAGCTTCACGACCGGGATGCCGGTCATGATGCTGAGCACGGCCGCGATCTGGTCCTCGTCGACCTGCACGCTCTGGTCGCGCTTGCTCTCCGACCACGACTTCTTCAGGTCGTTGCGCCGCGAACGCAGCTCCTTCTCCTTGTCGCGAAGCCGGGCGGCCTTCTCGTACTCCTGACCGCGGATCGCGGCTTCCTTCTCCTTGACCACTTCCTCGAGCTTTTTTTCGAGGTCGTGGATCTCGGACGGCACCGTGCTCACCGACAGGCGTGCGCGTGCGCACGCTTCGTCGATGACGTCGATCGCCTTGTCCGGGAAGAAGCGGTCGTTCATGTAGCGGTCCGCGAGCTTCACGGCCTGCACGATGGCGCTGTCGGTGATCTTGACCCCATGGTGCGCCTCGTACTTGTCACGCAGCCCCATGAGGATCTGGATCGTGTCGTCGACGCTCGGCTGGTCGACCATGACCGGCTGGAAGCGGCGTTCGAGAGCGCCATCCTTCTCGATGTACTTGCGGTATTCGTCGAGCGTCGTCGCACCGATGCACTGCAGTTCGCCGCGCGCCAGCGCCGGCTTCAGCATGTTGGACGCGTCGATGGCCCCTTCGGCGCCGCCGGCGCCGACGATGGTGTGCAGCTCGTCGATGAAGATGACCGTGTCCTTGGACTCCCGGATCTCGTTCATCACGGTCTTCAGGCGCTCCTCGAACTGGCCGCGGTACTTGGTGCCCGCCACCACCGCCGCGAGATCGAGCGTCACGATGCGCTTGTTCTTGAGGCTCTCCGGCACCATCGCCGAGATGATGCGCTGGGCGAGGCCCTCGGCGATGGCCGTCTTACCGACGCCCGGTTCGCCGATCAGCACCGGGTTGTTCTTCTTGCGGCGTGACAGCACCTGCACGACGCGCTCGATCTCCTTGTCGCGGCCGATGACCGGGTCCAGCTTGCCCTCGCGTGCGAGCGCGGTGAGGTCACGACCGAACTGGTTCAGCGCGGGCGTTTCGGCACGCTCCTCGCCACGTTCGGTGGTGGCCGACGAACTCGGCGTGCCACCCAGCAGCTTGAGCGTCTCCTCGCGCACGCGCTTGCGATCGACGCCCAGCTCCAGCAGCACCTTGGCGGCGACGCCCTCCCCTTCGCGGATCAGACCGAGCAGCAAGTGCTCGGTGCCGACGTAGTTGTGCCCGAGCGAACGCGCTTCCTCGACCGCCAGTTCGAGCACGCGCTTCGCTCGCGGCGTGAACGGGATCTCGCCGATCGTCATGGTGCCGCCCGAGGCGCTCACCATGTTCTCGACTTCCTGCCGGATACGGTCCAAGTCGAGACCGAGGTTGTTGAGCACCGTCGCGGCGATGCCCTCGCCCTCACGGATGACCCCGAGCAGCAGATGCTCCGTGCCGATATAGTCATGCTGGAGACGCGCCGCTTCCTCTCGCGCCAGATAGATGACCTTGCGGACCCGTTCGGTGAACTTGTCGTGCATGGTGACCTTGGCCCGCCCGCCGTGTGGTGGGAAGGCGCTCCTCCTTTTATGGGTTGGTATCCCGGGCGTCGCGCTCCGCGGCAGCCAGCCGCTCACGCACCACCCGGGCTCTCATGATGTTCCGTTCAGGCGGCGCCATCTCCTCGCCGGCCTGGCGCTGGAGATGGGCCGGTTGCGTCAGCACGAGCAACTCGTTGACGACCCGCAGCGGACACAGACCCTGCAGGCCCATGGCCACACCGAGGCGCACCGCCGAGCACAGGTTGATGACTTCCTTCGCCTGGATCGAGCGGCAGTAACGCAGTGTCCCGTAAGCGCGCCACACCTTGTCCTCGAGCTGCGTGCGGGCATCGCGCAGCATGCGCTCGCGCGCGCGCTCCTCGGTCTCGATGATCTGCTTCGTGACGCGCTCGAGGCTCTCGATCGAATCGCGTTCGCTGCGGCCGAGCGTGGTCTGGTTCGAGATCTGGAACAGGTTGCCCATGATCTCGCTGTGCTCGCCGTACAGCCCGCGGACGTTCAAGCCCACCTGCATGATGCTCTTGAGGACGCGCTGGATCTCCTCGAGCAGCACGAGCGCTGGCAGGTGGATGAGCACCGAGGCGCGCAGTCCGGTGCCGGCATTGGTGGGGCACGCCGTGAGGTAACCGATCTCGTCCGAGAACGCATACTCCAGGGTGCGGTCAAGCTCGTCGTCGGTGGCATCGGCGAGCGCCCACGCCTCGGCGAGCTGGAAGCCCGGGGTAAGCGACTGCAGCCGCAGATGGTCCTCTTCGTTCACCATGATGCTGACGCGGTCGTCCGGCGCCACGTAGATGCCGCGCGGCCGCGCGCCGTCACCCAGCTCGTGCGACACGAGATGGCGTTCGACCAGGACCTGACGGTCGATCTGCGAACACTCCTGCATCTTGATGAGCAGCCCGCCCTGCAACAGGCTCGACGACTGCACGGAGTTCGTGACGCTCGAGAGCACACCGTGGAGCTGCTCGTCACGTGCACGATGCGTGAACGGCACATCCCGCAGGTTGCGCGCCAGCCGGATGCGCGTCGACAGCACCATGTCGGCATGCGGCCCCTCACCCTTCCACCACGGGGCGCTGCCGTTGAACAGCTCGTCGAACGACTGGGGCGCGCTCACGACACCGCCCCGCCGCGCGCGGCGGCCTGGCGCTCGGCTTCGAGCTTGCGGATCTCATCGCGCACCTGAGCGGCGCGCTCGAACTCCTCGCGCTCGACCGCGCGTTGCAGCTCGTCGTGCAGGCGCTGGATCTGCCGCGTGCTCGTCACCGTCTCCTGGCCGCGCTGGGGCGTCTTGCCGCGGTGATGCGTGTCGCCATGGATGCGCCGCAGCAGCGGGCGCAACTGGAACTGGAACGCGGTGTAGCAGTCCGCGCAGCCGAGCCGCCCGGTTTCCTTGAACGACGAATACAGCAGCCCGCAGCGCGGGCACTGGACGTGCCCGACGCGCTCCTCCTCGGTATGGGTCATGGAGTCCACCATGCCCGCGAGCAGGTCGGCGATCTCGAACTTGTGCTGTTCCGCCGGCGTATGCATGCCCTTTTCCTCGGCACAACGCTCACAGACGTGGATCTCCGACATCTTATTGTCGTGGATCTCCGTGAAGTGAACGCTGGCGGGGTTCTTACCGCAGATCTGACAGAGCATGGGTCCTCGTGTGCCGGTACCGCTAGGCCGGGTTCAAGCGCCCGTCCTCGAGTCGCAGGACGCGGTCCGCCGTACTGGCGAGCCTATCATCATGGGTCACGATCACAACCGTCTGATGCCGTTCACGGGCGAGCGACTTCAGGAGACTGTGAAGTTGCGTGGCGGCCGCGGCGTCGAGATTGCCGGACGGCTCGTCGGCGAGCAGCAAAGCGGGTTCCGGCGCCAGGGCGCGCCCCACCGCGACGCGCTGGGCCTCGCCGCCGGACAGCTGCGAGGGCACATGGTCGCGACGCTTATCGAGCCCGACCGCGGACAGCACCTCGCGGGCACGCTCGCGGGCGCCCTCGAACGGCATCCCTGCCAGCAGCAGCGGCATCATGACGTTCTCCTCCGCGGTGAACTCGGGGAGCAGATGGTGGAACTGGAACACGAACCCGAGCTTCGCCAATCGCAGCCGGCACCGCCCGACCTCGTCGAGGCCGGCGACCACCTGCCCGGCCAGCTCGAGAGTCCCCGAGTCCGGCCGGTCGAGCGTCCCCAGGACGTTCAAGAGCGTGCTCTTCCCTGAGCCCGACGCCCCGACTATCGCCAGAAGCATGCCACGCGGAACCTCGAGATCGACACCGCACAACACCTCCAGCCGACCCGCCGGTGTGGCGTAGGACTTGGTGAGCCCGCGTCCCATGAGCGCCAACGGTCCGCCTGCATCTGACGTCCTGACAGCAATTTCAGGGCGATCGTTCGAGTCCATTGTCAAATCTGCTGCCGGATGGCTTCGATCGGGTCGAGCTTGGACGCCCGCCAGGCCGGGTACCAGGCGGCGGCCAGACAAAGCACCAGGGCGGCCAGAATCACGGCAGCGAAGTCCGAGGCTTCGGCGCGCACGGGTAGCGTCTCGATGAAGTAGACATCCCCCGGTAGGTGAACGAATGGATATCGACTCAGCACCACGATGAGCAGCGCGCCGAACAACGCGCCCAACGCGGTGCCGAGCGTCCCGATGAGCAACCCCTCGCCGAGGAACACCGTGAGCACGAGCCCCGGGGTCGCCCCCATCGTGCGCAACACGCCGATGTCGCGGCGCTTCTCCAGGACGACCATGAACAGCGTACTGACGATGTTGAACGCCGCCACCAGCACGATGAGCGCGAGGATCAGGAACATCACGGTCTTCTCGAGTTTCATCCAGGTGAACAGATTGCGATTGAGATCGATCCAGTTGTTGGAGCGCAGGTCGCTGCGGCCCGAGACCCGGCGCAGGCGCTCGGCCTCGACCGGCGCGGCGAACATGTCGGCGAGCCGCACCTCGACGCCGGTGACACGATCGCCGAGCGAGAAGAAACGCTGCGACGCGCCCACCGACGTGAAGCCGAAGCTGGAGTCGTAGGTGTAGAGCCCGGAGGTGAACAATCCCACCACGCGGAACGGCCGCAGCTTGGGTGCGTAGCCGAATGCCGACTGCACGTCGCCCTGCAGCGTGGCGAGCAGCACACGATCCCCCAGACGGGCGGCGAGTTTGGCCGCGAGCTCGGAGCCGAGCACGATACCCGGCTCGCCCGACAGGGTGACATCCGGGATCGAGTCGAGCTTCGGCGTGATGGTGCTGCCGAGCGTCGTGACCTCACGCTCGTGCATCAGGTCGACGCCCTTGACCACGACCCCTTCGGACAGGCCTTCGTGGAACACCATGGCCTTCGCATAAGTGAACGCCGAAGCGCCCAGCACGCCCTTCTCCTTGGCGAGTTGCCGGGCCAACCCGTCGCCATCGCTGACGCCGTCGGTGGTCGCTCCGAGCAGCACGACATGCGCATCCGTGCCAGCGATGCGCGACTGCACCTCGCCCTCGAATCCGTTCATGACCGCCAGCACCACGAGCAGCGCGCACACTCCCACCGCGACGCCGGCGATGCTGATGCCGGTGAGCAGGCGCACGAAGCCGGTGCGGGGCCGCGCACGCAGATAGCGGCCGGCAATCCACAGCGGCAGGTTCACTTGGTCCCCGCACCCTCTGGCGGCGCGGACTCGACCTCGGGCCGGTCGTCCTCGACCGGGCGCCCTTCCTCGGGCCGCAGCTGCGGGAACAACAACACGTCGCGGATCGAGCGCGAGTCGGTCGCCAGCATGACCAGACGGTCGATGCCGATACCGACGCCGCCGGTGGGGGGCATGCCGTACTCCAGCGCGCGCAGGTAGTCCTCGTCGAGCTGCTGCGCCTCGTCGTCGCCGCGGTCGCGTGCGGCGCCCTGCGCTTCGAACGCCGCGCGCTGGGCGTCGGCGTCGCACTGCTCGCTGAACGAATTCGCCAGCTCCATGCCGGCCACGAACAGCTCGAACCGCTCGACCACCTTCGGGTTCTGCCGCGAGACGCGTGCCAGTGGTGAAACTTCGGCCGGGAAATCCACCACGAATGACGGCCGCACGAGCTCGGGCTGCACCAAATCCGAGAACAGCTCGTCGAGCATGCCACCGGCGCCGGTGCCCTGGCGCGGGTGCAGGTTCAATCGCGAGATGTGCTTGCCCATGACCGCCACATCGAGCGAGTGAATGCTCTCCCCCAGCTTTTCGGACACCGCGTCGAGCATGGAGACGCGCGGCCACGGCGGCGTGAAGTCGAGCACGCGCTCGCCGTGGGGAATCTGGAGCGTGCCGCAGGCGTGCTGCAGGCAGTCGCACACCAACTGTTCGGTCAGCGTCATCATGTCGTGCACGTCGGCAAACGCCTGATAATACTCGAGCAGCGTGAACTCGGGATTGTGCGAGCGGTCCATGCCCTCGTTGCGGAAGTCGCGCGAGAACTCGTAGACACGCTCGAGTCCGCCGACGATGAGCCGCTTCAGGTACAGCTCGTTGGAGACCCGCAGGAACAGGTCGATGTCGAGCGCGTTGTGCTTCGTCATGAACGGCCGCGCGAACGCGCCGCCGTACATGGGCTGCAGCACCGGGGTCTCGACCTCGAGGTAGGCGCGCTCATCCAGGAAACGCCGGATGCGCGAGATGATCGCGGCGCGGCGGCGGAAGACGTCGCGAACGCCGAGGTTCACGAACAGATCCGCGTAGCGCTGACGGAATCGCGTCTCGGGGTCGGTGAGCCCGTGCCACTTCTCGGGCAACGGCCGGATCGACTTGGACAGCAGCTCGACCTGCTCGGCACGAACCGTGATCTCGCCGGTCCGCGTGCGGAACAACGCACCCGAGACCCCGATCCAATCCCCGACTTCGAGCAACTCGTAGCGCGCGAACGCCTCGCCCATGACGTCACTGCGAAAGTAGACCTGGATGCGTCCCGTGCCGTCGAGCACGTGCCCGAACCCGGCCTTGCCATGACCGCGGCGCGTCATCAGGCGCCCCGCGACCTGGACCCGCTCACCCGGCTCCTCGCTGACGGCGTCGCCCTTCGCGAGCAATTCGGTTGCGTGGTGGGTGACGTCATAGCGGTACGCGTACGGCTCGCAGCCGAGCGCGCGCCAGTCCTCGATCTTGGCCCGTCGCTGGGCCATCAACTGTCGCAGGGACATGCACCTTCCCATGGTGTCCGAGCGCGGCCACCGCGCAGGGGATGGCCGAATGTAGGGAGCCGCTCGAAGGGCTGTCAAACACGCTGAAGCCGGCCTCCACCCGGCTCCGCGACTCCCGGTCGCCACCACCGCGGCGCGCACGACCGCCAGCACTCGGCCGCGGTCTCCCGCACACGGCGCGCGTAGCCCGGATCATGCGCCGCAGGACCTCAACGCTGCGGCGTCACTCCCCGCTCCATGTGCTCGATCGACAGCTTGCTCGCGTTCGGGTCGATGGCAACCGGATACTCGCCCGTGAAGCACGCCCGGCAGAAACGCTGCGGTTCACGTTCAGCCGCCAGCATGCCGTCGAGCGAGATGTAGCCGAGCGATTCGACGCCCAGGAAGTCGCGGATCTCCGGCACCGATTTGAGTGCGCCGATGAGTTCCCGCCGGCTCGGCGTGTCGATGCCGTAGAAGCACGGATGCGTCACGGGTGGCGAGCCGACACGGAAGTGAACTTCGGCAGCTCCCGCCCGGCGCAGTAGGCGCACCAGCTTGCGGCTCGTGGTGCCGCGCACGATCGAGTCATCGACGACGACGACGCGTTTGCCCTCGAGCACTTCCTTCACCGGATTGAACTTGACGCGCACGCCGAAGTCGCGCCCGGTCTGGCTCGGCTGGATGAACGTGCGTCCGACGTAGTGATTGCGGATCAGCCCGAGCTCGAACGGCACGCCCGATTCCTCGGCGAAACCGAGTGCGATCGAGTTGCTGGAGTCCGGCACCGCGATCACGACATCGGCGTCGGCCGGGTGCTCCTTCGCGAGTTGGCGGCCGAGCCGGCGCCGCACACGGTCGACCGTATCGCCGAACACACGGCTGTCGGGGCGGGAGAAGTAGATGTGTTCGAAGATGCAGTGTTGGAGCGGCTCGGCAGCGGGGAGCGCGCGCCGGGAACGGATGCCCTGCGGGTCGATGGTGACCATCTCGCCCGGCTCCACTTCGCGCATGAACTCGGCACCCACGAGGTCGAACGCGCAGGTCTCGCTCGCCACGACATAGCCATCGCCGAGGCGGCCGATGCACAGTGGCCGGAAGCCGTGCGGGTCGCGCAACGCGATCACCGACTGTTCGGTGAGCACGACGATCGAGTACGCCCCGCGCACCTGACGGGCCGCCTCGGTGAGAGCCTCCTCGACGTCGTTGATACCCGAGAGCGCGATCAAATGCAGGAACACCTCGGTATCGAGCGTGGTCTGGAAGATGCTGCCCGACTCCTCCAGCCCGGAGCGGAGCTCGCGCGCGTTGGTAAGATTGCCGTTGTGCGCCAGCGCCAGCGAACCGCCGCGATACACCACGCGGAGCGGTTGCGTGTTCTCGAGCGTGAGGCCGCCCGCGGTGGAATAGCGGTTGTGCCCGATGGCGAGCTGCCCCGGCACATGCTCGAGGTCGGCATCGCGATAGACATCCGCCACGAGCCCGATGCCCTTGACGACATGGAACCGCCCGGCGTCACACGCCACGACACCCGTGGCTTCCTGACCGCGGTGCTGGAGCGCATGCAGCCCCAGCGCGGTGATCGCCGCCGCCTGTGGCACACCGACCGCCGCGAACACCCCGCACTCCTCGTTCCAGCCCTTGAGGTGGTGCCCGCCGCTCATGAGGTGCCCTCCTTGTTCATGCGCTTCATGCCCTTCGTTCCGCCCGGCCTCGGCTTCGCGGCCGCCCGGCGCGTGGTCCCAGCCGTCCCCTTGGTGCTCACCCACGGCCACGGTGGCAGTGCCCCATGCCCGGGCTTCCAGTCCTGGAAGTGCGGGTTACTGAGCAACCCGTGGGCGCGATCGGTGACCTCCGCCAGCGAGGCCGCCGCGGCCACCCCGTCGGTACCCGGCTCGAACTCGAGTGCCCACGCGGTGCCTTCGCGCACCTCGACCTTAGCGCCGGTCTCGTGCTTCCACCAGCGTTCGGCTGCGGCACGGCGGTCGAGCCCGCGGTCGACCACCAGCACCAGTGCCTCGTCGTCGCGGAACGGCGCACGCTCAGCTGCAGCGGCGCGCACGGTGCAGCGCTCCTTGGCGGGATTGTAGAACCGCGTCGACCGGTGCAGCAGTTCGGCCACCCTCTCGCGCCCGGGCAGATCCCCGAGCAGCTCGAACACGCGCACACGCCGCAGCGCGCACAAGGCCTTGCCGGCGGCCAGGCGCGCGCGCGCCACGCCGAGCGCGCTGACCGCTTCGGGATCCTCGGCACGCAGCTCGATGTAGGCCTGCATCGTCGACTTCGGCTGTGAACCCGTCATGCGCCCTCCAGATGCCGCGCCAGAGCGTGGAACAACAACATACCGGGGCCGTCCGTGAAGGCGGACCGATCGCGCGCGGCGAACGCGCGATCGCGACGCTGACCCCAGTCGCCGCCGACCGAGCGCGACAGTGCCCCGAGCTCCGTCGCCCGCTCCGGATGCGGCATCAACGCAAGCACATTGCCACGCACGTTGCACAGCCCGGCCACCGCGGCATCGGCGCCGTTCGGGTTGTCGGGGAACGACTCCGCGACCAGCCCCACGGAGTTTGCGTAGCGGAACGGTGCCTGCCCGAGCGTCGCCAGCTCGGTGAGTCGCGCATGCTTGAGCGACGTGAACCGCCCCTCACCATGCGCGATCGGCAGCGGCAGCAGCGTACCGGGTTCGAGCCCGCGCGTGAACACGCACGACGACTCCTCGATCCGGCACCACACCCAGCGCGTGTAGTAGCCGCTGCGGTCCGGCATGCGATTGCGCGCAAGCGCGACCTCGACATGTCCCCCTCCCGGCACCAACCCGGCTTCCACCAGCACTTGCGCACCATTGCAGATCCCGAGCACGGGAGCGCCGGCATCGGCGCGAGCGGCGAGCCCATCCAGCAGCGGATCCTTGGCGGCGAGCGCGCCGGCGCGGACGCGGTCCTGGTAGGAGAACCCACCCGGCAGCACGAACGCATCGAAGCCGGCGAGTTCGCGGGCCGGCCGCGTCCAGCGGAACACCTCGGCCTCGAGCCCGGCACGCTGCACGGCACGAGTGGTCTCGGCCTCGCAGTTCACTCCCGGGAATTGCATCACCGCCACGCGCGGCCCGCTCACATGCCCTCCTCGTTCCAGAGCTTGCGCAACGCCAGCGAGCGGGCATGCGCGAGTTCCGTGCGCTGCCATGTCACCGTCTCGCCACCCGCGAAGCCGATGCGCAGCGACGGCTGATGGCTCACCGTGCCCACCGGCCAGGCGACGAATCCGCGGTCGCGAGCCGCCTGCGACAGACGCGCCAGCCGTTCGAACGGCACTTCGTAAACGATCGCCGGACGCTCCGAGAACAACGCCACTGCGGCGTCGACCTCGAACGTCGCAAGGTCGAGCTCGAGCCCGAGTGGCGCATCGGACGCCGAACCCAGCATCATCTCGGTGAGCGCGATCGCGAGGCCGCCATCGGAAACGTCATGCGCCGCGACCGCCCAGCCGCCTTCGGCGACCGCGACCGCCAGCTCTTGCAGCCGGGCTTCGAGCGCCAGGTCCAGCGGCGGCGGTGCGCCGCCGCGTTCGCGCAGGATCTCGCGGCGATAGGCTGAGCCTTCGAGCCCGTCGCGGTCGTCGCCCACGAGCAGCAGCGCATGGCCGGCACCGCGCACGCCGAGCCCCAGCGCGTGCGAGACGTCGGCGATCACGCCGGCGCACATCACGATCGGCGACGGCGGGATGGCGTGCCGGCCGACCTGGTTGTAGAGGCTGACATTGCCGCTCACGAACGGCAGCGGATGCCCCGGGGCCGCCAGCGCCCCGAGCGAGTGAGCGGCCGCGGCCAGCCCGTCGATGGTGGCCTCGAGGTCGCCCATCACCTCGGGATCCTCGGGATGGCCGAAGTTGAGGCAATCGGTGAGCGCCCACGGCCGCGCTCCGGTGACCGCGACGTTGCGCGCCGCCTCCGCCACGGCATGTGCGGCGCCGATGGCGGGATCGCCGTCACACCAGTGCGGGTTGCCCCCGACGCCGAACGCGATGCCGGTGGGCCGCTCCGGATGCACACGCAGCACACAGGCATCGCCTTCGCCGGCACGTAGCCAGACCCGGCCCTGCACATCGCCGTCGTAGTGACTGGTGAGGAACTCGCGCGAACCCAGCTGCAAGCCTCCGAGCAGCGACAGTAAGGCCTTGCGTGTGTCGGGCGCCCGTCGCCGCGAGCGCTGCGGCCGGCTGCGCACGCGCGTCTGTGCGCGCCGCTCCGCCTTGCGGCCGGTGGTGATGGCGTCGACCTCACAGTCGATGAGTGTCTGACCTTCCCACGTCACGGTGTAGCGCGGCTCCGGCACCGAATGCCCGATGACGCGCGCCCCGGCCCCGGGGTGCACGTCCCCGAGCGCGAACTCGCGCTCGTAGATCTCGCACAGTTCGGACGTGAAGCTCTCGGGCACGACCCAGCAATAGCGCTCCTGCGTCTCGGCGCACAACAGCACCTCAGGCGGCAGTGACCGCTCGACGCGATGGGCGCGCGTCAGGTCGATGGCGGCGCCGCACCCGCCGGCGGCGGCCAGTTCACTGGTGGCGCAGGCGATACCGCCCGCGCCGAGGTCCTTGAAGCCGCACGGGATGCCGCGCGCCCGCACACGCTTGAAGACCTCGTAGGTCGCGATATTCAGAACGCGCTTCAGGAAAGGGTCCGGCAGCTGCACCGCTCCGCGCTGGTCCTCCTGACCCAATTCGCCGGAGGCGAAAGCCGCCCCACCGAAACCGCTCTCGTCCGTGGGTTTGCCGATCAGCACGAACGCCCACGGCCCGGGCCCTTCAGGAACCCGGCTGCGCAGCACGCCGTCGGCCGGGGCCAGGCCCACGGCCATCGCGTTGACGACACAGTTCTGGTCGTAGCCGGCATCGAACACCGTGTCGCCGCCCAGGTTGGGCACCCCCAGCGCGTTGCCGTATGAGGCAATGCCCTCGACGACGCCACGCACGACGTCGCGAGCGTGCACTCCGCTCGTGGGATCGCCGAAGCGCAGGCTGTCGAGCACACCCACGACCTCGGCCCCCATGCAGACGATGTCGCGGACGATGCCGCCGACTCCCGTGGCCGCGCCCTCCACCGGCAGCACCTGGCTCGGATGATTGTGACTCTCGTGACCCAGCACCAGGACAATGTCCTCGCACGGCGCTGGCAGGCTCACCACGCCGGCATCCTCGCCCGGGCCGATGACCACCTGTGGCGCCTGCGTCGGCAGCCGCTTCAGCAGGTGCCTCGTGCTCTTGTAGGAGCAGTGCTCACTCCACAGGATGCCGAACAGCACGGCCTCCGCCCAGCGCGGCGGCCGGCCCAGCAACTGCGTGAGCAGCACGACTTCCTCGGCATCGAGAGATACGCCGCGCAGCTTCAGCTGCTTTGACACCGCGGCGGGATCGGCGAGCTGTCCGAGCGTCCAGGCGTCGTGGCTCGCGGTCTGCAGCGTCATGCGCGGGGTTCCTCGGCGCGCGCGAAGATGGCATCGACGCTGCGCAGGTGGTGAGCCGGATCGAAGCACTGGGCGAGCTGTTCGGGGCTGAGCTGCGCGCGCACCGTGGGGTCGGCCGCGAGCGCGTCGCGGAACGGCGTGCCACCGTCGGCGGCGGCGAGCGCGTGCCCCTGCACGATCCGGTAGGCCTCGTCGCGACTCAGGCCCGCGCCGGTGAGTGCCAGCAGCACGCTCTGCGAATGCACCAGACCGCCGCCGGCGTCGAGATTCGCGAGCATGCGTTGTTCGTGCACGCGCAGGCCCTCGAGGACATAGGACAGATCATGCGCCATGAAGTGAGCGATCAGGAACGAATCGGTGAGCGCGACGCGTTCGACCGAGGAGTGGCTGATGTCCCGTTCATGCCACAGCGGCTGGTTCTCGAGCGCGGCCACGGCATAGCCGCGCAACAGCCGGGCCAGACCCGAGACGCGTTCGCAGCGCACCGGATTGCGCTTGTGCGGCATCGCGGACGAGCCTTTCTGGCGCTCGCTGAAGGGCTCCTCCGCTTCGCGCACCTCGGTGCGCATGAGGTGGCGCACCTCGGTCGCGATCTTGTCCATGGTGCCGCCGAGCACCGCGAGCGAGCAGGCCAGCGCGGCATGGCGATCGCGCTGCACGACCTGGTTCGCGACCGGCTCGGGGTCGAGACCCAGCTTCGCGAGCGCTGTGGTCTCGATCTCGGCGTCCAGGTGGGCGAGCGTGCCCATCGCGCCCGAGTACTTGCCCACCGCACAGCCGCTCAGGGCGTGCTGCAGGCGGTCGAGCCCGCGGCCCAGCTCCTCCGACCACACCAGGCACTTGAGCCCGAACGTGATCGGTTCGGCATGCACACCATGCGAGCGGCCGACCATCGGGGTGCGCTTGTGCTTCTGCGCCAGTGTCCACGCCGCGCGCCGCAGCCGTGCCAGTTCGGCCGCGAGCACACGGCCGGCCTCCTGCAACTGGCAGGCGAGCGCGGTGTCGACCAGGTCGCTCGAGGTCATCCCGGTATGCAGATGGCGGGCGTCGTCACCCGCGCTCTCGGCGACCATGCTCAGGAACGCGATGACATCGTGGTGCACCTCGGCCTCGATCGCCAGCATGCGGTTCAGGTCGAGCCGAGTGGTCTTGCGGATGCGGTCGGATGTCCCCGCAGGGACGTCGCCGCGCGCCTCGCGCGCCGCGGTCGCAGCCAGCTCGACATCGAGCCACAGCGCCAGCCGGTGCTGATCGCTCCAGACCTCGGCCATCTCGGGCCGGCAATAGCGTTCGATCATGTCAGCGCTGTGGCGCCTCCTCGAGCGTCAACGCGACCGTCCGCGTCTGCCCGTCACGTTCCACCTCGAGCGTCAGGCGGTCTCCCACCTGCGCACCATAGATGCTGCTCTGCGCATCCTCGACGTTGTTGGTGATGCGGCCATTGACCTTGCGGATGCGGTCGAGCGGCTTCAGGCCAGCGCGGTCCGCCGGACCGCCGCGGTCAATGCCGGAGACCACGAGACCGCCCGCTTGCTCCCAGCCCAGACGGCGTGCCACCAGGTCATTCACGGGTTGCACCGTCATGCCGGGCCACGCCACCCGCACGCGGCCGTACTTCTTGACCTCGGCCAGGACGCGCTTGGCGAGGTTCACCGGGATGGCGAACCCGAGCCCGATCGAGCCGCCACCATTCGTGAAGATGAACGTGTTGATGCCGATGACCTCCCCGTCGGCGTTCACGAGCGCACCACCCGAGTTCCCGGGGTTGATCGCGGCATCGGTCTGGATCATGTTCTTGTACATGCCGGACGGCGTCGCCTCGGCCTTGATGTCGCGGCGCGTCGCGCTCACCACGCCGGCGGTGACGGTGGGCTGGGAGTCCTCGATCAGGTAACCGAACGGATTCCCGATCGCGATGGCCCACTCGCCGACCACGAGCGAATCACTGTCTCCCATGGGCGCCGTGGGCAGCTGGCTGCCCTCGATCTTGAGCACCGCGAGATCATAGATCGGTGAATCCCCGAGCAGCCTGGCATCGAAGTGACGGCCATCGGGCAGATTGACCTTGATGTCGTCGGCATTGCGGATGACATGCGAGTTCGTGAGCACGATCCCGGCCGCGTCGACGATGACGCCCGAGCCCAGCCCGGGGACCTTCTCCTGGTAGACGCTGGGCGGGAAGAAGCGGTCGAAGAACTCGTCGCGGAACGGCAGCCCGAATGGATCGGTGCGCACCGTGCGCGTGGTCACGACGGCCACCGAGACGACAGCCGGACTGACGCGCTGCGCCGCGCTGACGATGGCACTGCGCCGGGATTCGCCAAGACCTTCTGGGCTGACGCGCGTCACCGCACCGGCGCGGCGCTCGCACCGCAGCGCGCCCGTGGTCACCCCCACGCCCAACACGACCCCGCACCCGACCAGCAGGACCGCCCACCAGCGCCTCATGGAATCGCCTCCCCTGCGTAATACACCCGTTCCAGCGACAGGCCGTGTGCCGGCGCGGTACGGCCGCGCCGGCTCCGGTCGCGTCCCGCGAGCACCTGCGCGACGTGCGCCGCCGGATCCGGCTTCACGGCGGCGTCGAGCACGGTGCCGATGATGTTCCGCACCATGTGATACAGGAAGTGGTCGGCCAGGATGTCGAACGATGCACCATCTTCGCGCGCGCTCCAGCGCGCGACCTGTACCGCGCACACGGGGTTCGCGAACGCGTTGCCGACCGTCTGGAACGCGGAGTAGTCGTGCGCTCCCGCGAGCGGCTGCGACGCCTCCTCAAGCGCCGCCAGTGCGGGCAGTCGCGGCGGGGCCCACGCATAGCGCTGATGCAGCACGTCGGGGGCGGCGAGCAGCCGGTATTCGTAGCGCCGCGCCCGCGCCGTGTGGCGCGCATGGAAGCCCTCGGGCATCTCCGCGCTGGCCGTGACCCGGACGTCGGCCGGAAGCTGGCGGTTGAGGAGCGGCGCGAGTGCGCGGCCGGGCAGCGTCGTGTCGTGCGTGAATGACGCCACCTGTCCGCGGGCGTGCACGCCCGCATCGGTGCGGCCCGCACCCGCCGTCGGCACGCTATCCCCTCCCAACACCCGGCCCAGAGCCGCCTCCAGTTCGCCTTGCACCGTCCGCGGACCGGGCTGTTTCTGCCAGCCGCGGAACGCGGTGCCGTCGTACGCCACCGTGAGCCGGAACGTGCGCTGCTCGGTCACCGCGCCACGGCCGCGAGCCGTTCAGCGACCTGCACGGCGTTGAGCGCGGCGCCCTTCCGCAGATTGTCCGAAGCGAAGAACCACACCAGCGAGCGGTCGTCCGCAGGGTCGCGACGCGCGCGTCCGACCAACACGTCGTCGCGGCCGGCGGCATCGAGCGGCATCGGGTAGCGCTCGGCCGCCGGATCGTCGACCACGACGACACCGGGGAACGCCTGCCATGCGGCGCGTGCGCGCTCCGGGGTCACCGGCCGGTCGAATGTCGTCACCACGGCGGCAGAATGCCCCACACGCACCGGCACTCGCACCGCTGTCGGCGTGATCGCGAGGGACGGCAGGCCGAGCATGCGGCGCGTCTCGCCGATGATCTTGCGCTCCTCGCCCGTCCAGCCCTCATCGTCGAACTTGTCGATGTGCGGGATGACGTTGAACGCGAACGGCGGCCGGCCGTCCGTGCGAGCGGGCGGCGGGCCGTCGAGACCGGCGCGCACGCCACGGTCGAGTTCCTCGAGCATCTCGAGCCCGGCGCCCGAGACCGACTGGTAGCTCGAGACCACGACTCGTTCGAGCGTGCCGAGCCCCATGAGCGGCTTGAGCGTCATCACGAGCGGGATCGCCACACAGTTGCCGTTCGCCACCAGCGTCGGCAGCGCGTGCAGCAGTTCGCCGTTCACCTCGGGCACGACCAGCGGCACGTTCGGGTCCATCCGGAACGCGCTCGAGTTATCGATGACGCGCGCACCTGCCGCCTGAGCGACCGGAGCCCAGTGCCGCGACAACTCCGCGGAGGTCGCGAACAGCGCCAGCGACACTCCGGCGAAACTCGACTCGCTCACGGGCTCGACCGCGATGTCGGTGCCCCGGAACCGCATGGTGCGGGACGCCGAGCGTTCGCTGGCGAGCAGGCGCACACGCTGGAGCGGGAAGGCACGCTCCTCGAGCAGGGCCAGCATCGTACGGCCGACGAGCCCGGTGGCACCGAGGATGGCGACGGTGAGACTCACGCTTCACCCCGGGTTCTCCGCGTCACGGCGCGGAAGGGTCCATGGAGTTCCGGCGGAACCGACGACACGAGAGGGGTTCTCCGTGGTGGAGGGTCCGGCGGTGCGGTGGAAGAGCGCGGAGACAGGGCCGGAATCTATCCGCGTGCCGCCCCCCCGTCAAAGCCCTCGCTCGACCTGGTTACGCTCCCCCGCGCCATCGCGTCCTTGGCGGCTCAGCCGTCGCGACGGCCACGCCACGGCGCCCACGCCAGCAGCGCCACCGCGACCAGTGCCAGCAGCCCGGGCCAGTCGCCGAACCGAGTATACGCGGTCGTCGCACCGGCGGCCGGCAGCGCTGCCACCAGCACGGCGGGCACGAAGACGGGCAGCTTCGCGGTCACCACGCCCCACGAGTCGATCATCTCCGTCAACCCGGTGTTCGCACAGCGCGCGATCGGCACGCGGTTCTCGACCGCACGAAACGGCGCCATCGCGGCATGCTGGACCAGCGCGGCGCCATTGCCGAACCACTCGTCGTTGGTGATGTTGAGCAGCAGCCGCGAGCCCGCGCGCACATCGCGCCGGGCAAGGTCAGGGAAGATGGACTCGAAGCAGATGAGCACCGACATGGGCGGGACTTCGCCACGATCATCGAGTGCGCGCGGACCCGGGAACATCACCGGGCCACTGCCCGGGTGCCACTCCGCCTGACCCAGTTCGAGCTTTCCGAGTGCGGGCAGCAGGCCCTGGAACGGGACGCGTTCACCGAACGGCACCAGGTGACGCTTGGCGTAGAACTCGGTCAGCGAACCGTCGGCGTTCCAGCCGCCCGCGGCGTTCCACACCACAGGCTGGCCGTCCGGCCCCCACGTGTAGTGCGCGAAGCCCATGTAGACGGGCGCCCCGATCCGCGCCGCGAGCTGCGCGACCGCGAGCGACTGCAGCGGATTGCGGCGCACGTACGTTCCGGTCGCGGTCTCGGGCCACAGCACGAGACGCGGTCGCGCGGCACGGCCCGCCGAGTCCGACAACGTCACGAACGTCTGCATGATCTCCTCGGTGTGATTCCCCGACCATTTCTTCCTGCCCGGGATGTTGCCCTGCACGAGTGCGATCGCCGGGCCGGCCGGTGCGGTGCGCGCGCGCAACTGCCAGGCCCCCCAGCCGGCGGGCAACAGCACGAGGGCGCCGGCGAGCACCACGGCCGGCCACGTGCGCACGCGCACCACGGACAGGAGCGCGGCATTCACGAGCAGCACCCAGAGCGTCACCAGCGTGACGCCGCCGAGCGCGGCGAGTTGCAGCACCGGCAGCAACTCATGCTGCGTGTAACCGGGTTGGAACCACGGGAAGCCCAAGTCCCCCGACCCGCGCCACTCCTCCACAACCAACAGCGCGACGGCGAACGTCCAGCGCGCCGGCAGACGGGAGCGGCGCGCCAGCCAGCCCGCACCCCAGCCCGCGACTCCCCAGTAGAGCGCCAGGTAGAGCGCCCCCAGCAGCCAGCCCAGGTACTTGAGCCAGCCGATGGTGAGCGCCACGTCATCGAGCAGCGCGATCCAGTGCGTGCCGACCAGGAAGAACACCGCCCCTGCGACGTACCCGAGCCGGAACCATGAACCGGGGGTGTCGCTCACGACCCGGCGCTCGAGTGCGGACAGGAAGGGCAGGAATGCGAACCACGCGAGCACACCCGGCACGTGAGGCAGGAACGCCGCGCCGAGCACGAGGCCCGACGCGGCGGCGAGTGCGAAGTCGTGAGCAGAGGGCCGGGCCACTACCCGACCTTGACTTCCTTGCCCTGCTCGGCGCTGCGGTAAATGGCATCCATCAGTTCCATGACCGGGACGATCTCGGCCACCAGACCCATCGGGTTCTTGGCCCCGCGCAGGGCATCGACGAAGTGCTGGATCTGGGCCTCCATCGACTGGCGATACTGGTTGCGCGAGGTCTCCAGCGCCGGCGTGACGTTGACCAGCGTGCCGTGCATGCCCTTGTGCACCCGGAACGGATTCAGGAGCGCGGCCCCGCCCGAACCGAACAGGTTCAGGTAGGCGAAGTCCTTCTCCATGAGCAGTCCCCACGTGAGTTCCAGCGTCAGCGTCGCACCAGAGTCGAGCCGCAGGAATGCCGTCGCGGAATCCTCGACATCACCCTTCTTGGTGCGATGCACGCTCGCCGTGACCGACTCGACCTTGACGTTCCCCAGCACCCAGAGCGCCAGGTCGATCATCTGGAATCCCAGATCGAGCACGACACCGCCACCCGACTCGCGCTTCTGCGCACGCCACTCGTCCGAGTCCCAGTCGGTCTTCTGGCGCAGCCAGCCGCCCTTGGCGAGGAAGATCTCGCCCAGGTCGCCCTTCTCGACGAACTTGCGCAACAATTGCGCGTCGGGACGGAAGCGATGCTGGACCGCGCACATGAGCAAGCGGTCCGCCTTCTTGGCCGCCTTCGCCATGGCGGCCGCCTCATCGCCGCTGCGGGCCAGCGGCCGTTCGCACAGCACGTGCTTGCCGGCCTCGAGTGCCGCCAGCGCCATGGGCGCGTGCAGGTAGTTGGGCGTGGTGAGGTCGACCGCGTCGATGGAGTCGTCGTTCAACAACTCCTCGAAACGCGAGTACGACGTCGGCACTCCGAACTTCTGCGCCACGCGCGCCGCCTTCTCGGGGTCACGGTCGCACAGCGCCACCAGTTCGACATCCTCGAGCTTCTTGAGCGCCGGCAGGTGGTTGATCTGGGCTGCGGCTCCCACCCCCACCAGCGCCATCTTCAGCGTCTTCCTCGCCACGCGGCCTCCATTGACGTCGCGGCACTTGCACCGAGCGGCCGGGCATTCAGGAGCCCGGCCCCGCATTCCCGGTTCACGCTAGCCAGCGTCCCCGTCATCGTCAAGCGTCGGCGGGACTTCGAGACCGTAGCGCCGGAGCTTCTTGAGCAATCCCTGACGGGACAATCCCAGCGCCCGCGCCGCCTGCGTCTTGTTGCCCTGCGTGCGGCGCAAGGTCTCGCGCAATCGGCGCTCCTCCAGCGCGCGAGTCTCGGCGTGCAGCCCGGCGCCCTCGGCCACGGCTTCGGCGAAGGGCGCATCGGGCCAGTGTTCGGGCCCGACGCGCCGTCGCGCACCCGCGACCTCGATCGCGAACGCGCAGGCATTCGACAGCTCACGCACGTTGCCGGGCCAGGCGTGACGCAGCAGGCGCTCGGCGAGCTCCGGCGCGATCTCGGGCGGAGCACCGCCGACTCGCGTCGCGGCCCGGGCCAGGAAGTGACGCGCCAGCACCAGCACATCGCGGCCACGCTCACGCAGCGACGGCAGCCGCAGACGCACGGCCGCGAGCCGGAAGAACAGGTCGGCGCGGAACGTGCCCTGTGCGACACCGCGCTCGAGCGAGCGGTGCGTCGCGGCCAGCACACGCACATCGACGCGGCGGGTGCGCGAATCCCCGACCCGTCTCGCCTCGCCTTCTTGGAGCACGCGCAACAACTTCATCTGCAGCATCGGGGTGGCGTCGCCGATCTCGTCCAGCAACAACGTACCCCCCTCCGCGGCCTCGAACAGCCCGGTGCGGTCGCCGATCGCGCCCGTGAACGCGCCGCGCGCATGTCCGAACAATTCGCTCTCGATGAGCGTGTCGGGCGTCGCACCACAGTTCTGCGCCACGAACGGCTGCCGTCGCCGAGCGGACAACGCGTGCAGCGCACGCGATACCAGCTCCTTGCCCGTGCCGGTCTCGCCGAGCAGCAGTACGGGCAGGCCGCTCGCCGCGACTCGCGGCAGTTGTTCGAGCAGGGACCGCCAGGCCGGGGAATCACCGATCAACTCGGGAGCTTCGCACTCCGGTCCATCTCGCATCGTCCGTTCCATGCCATGCGACCTCTTGGGGGGCGGGGGCGTTGGGACGGGGGCCTGCAATGATCAGGGGTGGGTCCACTCCACGCCGCGCGGACCGGTGCGGATGCTCCCGAGCGTCCACACGATCTCACCGGCGGTGCCCAGCGAACTCGCCACTTCGGGGCCGTCCTCAGGTGCGGCCACCACCACCATGCCGACGCCCAGATTGAGCGCGCTGCGCGCGTCGTCCTCGGGCACCTGGCCGGCGGACTGCAACCAGCGGAACAACGCCGGCCGCGGCCAGGCCGCGGCGCTGAGATGCGCACGACAGCCAGCCGGCAGTACACGCACCAGATTGCCGGCGATGCCGCCGCCGGTGACATGCGCCATGGCGCGGATCTGGCCGCCCTCGGCGAGCGGCAACAGCGCACGGCCGTACCAGCGGTGTGGCGCCAGCAGCGCGTCGCCAACGGTCTCCCCCGTGCCCCCCGGCAACTTCGCGCCAAGCTCAAGTCCGGAAACGGAGAGCACGCGGCGTGCGAGCGAATAGCCGTTCGTGTGCAATCCCGTCCCGGCCACGCCGAGCACGACATCGCCGGCCGTGACGCGCGAGCCGTCGAGCAACACGCCCGGTGACACCGTCCCGAGCATGCAACCGGCGACGTCGATCACACCCGGCAGATAGGTGTCGGGCATCTCGGCGGTCTCCCCACCGAGCAGGGCCGCACCCACTTCGCGACATGCGCGCGCCAGACCGCGCACCACCGCCAGGACATCTGCGGGATCCAGCCTGGCCTGGGCCAGGTAGTCGAGGAATGCCAGCGGCCGTGCGCCGTGCACCAGCAGGTCGTTGGCACCGTGGTAGACGAGGTCGGCGGCGGCATCGTCGAGCCGGCCGGCGGCCTTGGCCAGATGCAGCTTGGTGCCCACGCCATCCATCGTCGCGGCCAGAAGTCCCGGCGCGCGCGGGAAGCGCATGACCCCTGCGAAGCCGCCGACCAGCGGCTGCACGGCATCGCCCCACGTCGAGCGGATCTCGCGCACGACTTCGTCCTTGATGGCATCCGCTCGCGAGACGTCGACACCGGCATCACGGTACCGCATCAGGTTCCTCCCACCCGGGTGCGCAGCCGCAACAACTGGAGATCCTCGCTGCTCGGGCTCGGCACCAGCGGGAACCGTCCGGCGGACTGCAGGCCCAGCAGGCAGCTCACGACTTCGGCATCGAACTGCGTGCCGGAGCCACGCTCGAGTTCGTGCAATGCGGCATCGACCGGCAGGGCCCGCCGATAGGGACGGTCACTCGTCATGGCATCAAAGGCATCCGCGACATTCAGGATGCGCGCGCCGACCGGGACGTCTTCTGAGCGCAAGCCGAACGGGTACCCCTGGCCGTCGGGACGCTCGTGATGCGCCCTCACGATCTCCGAGACGCGGCGCAACGTCCGCACCTTGGCCACGATCTCGGCACCCGCCGCGGGATGGCCACGCAATGTCCGCTGCTCCTCGTGCGACAGCGCGCCCGGCTTCTGCAGGATGTACTGGTGCTGCGGGCCGATCTTCCCGAGGTCGTGCACGAGGGCGGCGTACTCGATCTCCTCGACGTCACGCTCCGGCCGCCGGAGTCCGCGCGCCAGCCGCACGGAATATTCCGACACCCGCACGGAGTGATGCCGGGTGTAGGGATCGACTTCCTCGAGCACTTCCGTGAGCGTGCGCACGAAGTCCTTGAGGTCGCTCTTCAGCTCGACCGAGAGCTGGAACGCATAGCGCGACACCAGCACGGGGAGCGCGATCAGCAGCAGGCCCCACGGGCCGTTCGTGCTCCAGACCACCGCCGACAGCGTGCCGAGCGCCAGGAACGACAGGTGGTGCAGGATGCCGGACTGGAAGTTGCGCTGCCAGATCCGCAGGGTCCCAGGACCCGCCGTCAGACCGATCGCGATCGAGACGCACCCCGAGTTGACGATGAAGAACGTCAGCCCGCACGCCACCAGCGGCAGCGCCGCGTGCGGGAACGCCACCTGGCCGATCACACCGCCGAGCGCCTCGTAGGCGCCATCCGCCGCGAACGCTCCGAGGACGTAGATGGCCGCATTGTGCGTGACGCGCACTGCCGGCCGTCGCTGCAACACCCCCTGCACGACGAGCGCGGCGATCAGGTCGATGGCCGCGGTCCAGAACGGTCCGATCATGAGCAGCAGCGGCAGATCGACCATGGTGCCCGCGGTCATCTGACCGCCGCCCGGCAACCGCACGGGCGCCAGCTCGGCGAGCATCACGAGCGCGAGTCCGCCGACCAACACCGGCCATTGCGGGGCCGGATGTGCGGCCCAGCCGGTGACGGCGAGCGCGACTGCGCCCGCCAGGACCGACAGGAAGTAAAGGCGGAAAAGAACCGGGCGCCGCGGCGCGGAGGTGGCGTTCACGATGACCCTATCGTGGGGGAACTCCGGGGCGCGGGCAAGCGGCGGAAGAAACGACGGGACCGACATCGGCGACAGGAAAGAGATCACATCAAGAAAGCACTCTTACAGCAAGCTTCACCAACCAGCCTTGCCGAGCATCTCGACGATCTCGAGGAGCAGATCCATTATTGGCCCACCTCCTTTAAGAGGAATCTCCGCACTCAGCCCCGAGGGGCCGCGCGGGCGGGCGCTTCGCTGATGGACTGTCTCCGCTTCGCTGCTCTTTCCCGGGACGTTGCCGGTCCCGAATACCACTGCACAGGCTGCCCCCTGGCGGAGCCGCCGTCAACTCTCCGTGCTGTAACTTTCTGCGCGCAACACGTATTCCGTCGGTTCCTTGGCGCGCATGCCCGCGACGAGTCGATTGAGCGCCGCGAGCGTCGCCAGCACGACAGCCTGCGCGGTGTCGGCTTCGACCGTGCAGCTCCCGGTGAGCACCTTCTCGTGGCGATGCGCCAGTAGCGACAGCACGACGATGACGACCCGGCGCCCGGTGAGCTCGACGAACGTCACCTCACGCACGTTGAGTGCCACGGGATCGGCGAGGAACTCCTGCACCGCGAGCGTGGTGGCCTGCGCGACGAGCCGCTGCGAGTCATCACGCGAGCTCCAGCCCGACGCATTGCCGACGCGCGGCAGCCCCTTCCAGCGCAG
>JANMAX010000152.1:0-1657 GCA_031360075.1 bacterium
GTCGCACGCGAGGTGAAACCGTCGCAGCGCAACCCTTCGGGATCGTCCGCAACCAATACCTCGAGACGGCTCGTGAGCACGGTGATGTCGGCGATCGCCAACTCCTGGAGCGCGCGGCGCAGGAACAGCGTCTTGTTCCGCCGCGACTCGACGAGCGTCCAATGCTTACCCACGCCCGCGAGCGAGAGCGGCAAGGCAGGGAATCCACCACCTGAGCCAAAGTCAACTAAAGTCTTGCAGCCCAAAGCGTTGATGATTTTTATTCCAGCCAGCGACTCGGCGATGTGCCGGTCCACGAGGCGCGGCTCGTCATTGTGCGAGATGAGATTCGAGACTCCCTGACTCCAACGCAGGAGCTCGATCGCGAACAGGCGCAGGCGCTTGATCGCGACATCCCGGTCGGCATCACTGCCCGTGAGCAGCGGCCTGAGTGACGCCCAATCCATGCGCTCGAGCATCTTGTCCGGGTTGCGGCGCGGCGCGTTCTCGCGCTCGGGGACACGCCGCTGCGTCGATGGCGGCCGCGGTACCGGAGCCCTCCGTGACCCACGACGCGGTCGATCCCCCGAGCCGCGACTGGAGGCTCCTGGATCGCCGGCTGCGGCCCTACCATCGGAACGTCCACCGAAAGCGCGGTCACTCGTTCGCCCGCTCGACGACCGCGGCCCGCCTCCCGTGGTTCCGCCGGCGAAGGGACGCCGGCTGGGGCGGCCGCTGACGGACCGCGGCGCGGCACCGCCCCCGAAGGCGCGCGCGCCAGACGTGCCGCGCGTCCCACCATCTGGACGAGGTCCCATGCGGCGGTCGGCACCGCCACTGCCGGCACTCGGCCGCCCGCCGCTTGCTGGGCGAGGGGCACGCGATCGACCGACCGCAGAGGGCCGGGGAGCCCCGGTCCGGCCAGCGCCCGATGGGCGAGCAGCCCCGGCCCGACCTGACGACGAGGGCCCGGCAGCACTGCTCCGGGTGCGAGACCCGGCGGCGGAACCTCCGGCACGCGGAGGGGAGGGACGTCGCTTATCGTTCGAGTCGGCCATGTGCCGTGCAAGATACCCGCTCACGCGCCCAGGCGCGAACGCGAACGCGTGCGCCGTTCCCGACAGTGAACACCGTAGCCGCAACGCGTTCGGGATCGCCTCTAGGCTCGGCGGTCCGAGTCGCCCGCGGGAGCCAGATCACACCATCACAATCACTTGGCTCGCCCGAAGCAGGACGCCGCAAGTCTTGCGCACGATTCCACGACCGCTCCGATGCGAACTGGGAACCGCAGAAAAGCTCGCGCATGACGCCTGACGGCTCTTCCGCCCAGCGGCATCCTGCCTTCCAGCTGATCACGGGCAGCGCTCGCGACAGCGAGCACGCCCCGAGCGGGAACACCGTCGGGACCCGGTGGGGCGAACACGTGCAGCTCACGCCATGACAACACGTTCGCCGCGCAGCCCGAGATGTCCACGCGGCTGTCCACATGGCGCACACCGACCGCAGCAGTTCTCGCCGCGACACTCCAGGCAGCGTTCGGCCCCGATCGCCGGACCGGATCCAACGCACTGGATCGCAGGCAGTCGGACCGTCCCCGGGATCGCCCCACCGAGTCCGGTGCACGATCCGCGGGCTAGTCCGCGTCCACCGTGCGGCGTGGCCGCGCCGCGAAGCGTCG
>JANMAX010000207.1:0-4068 GCA_031360075.1 bacterium
CCGGGCAGCACGCGCGCGACGGCATCGGCGAGGTAGCGGATCTCGTCGGGCGATGGCCGGCGCTGGGCATCCGCGGGCGGCGATGCAGTCTCGACCTCGGTCGTGCCGACCAGCGAACGGCCCGCGAACGGCACCACGAAACACACCCGGCCGTCTCCGGCGAGCGTCACGATGCCGTGGCCCTGCGTGAGCGCGGGATACACCAGATGCGTGCCGCGCGACGGCCTCAGCAATCGTGGCGGGTCGGGATTGCCGGGCTGCAGCATGCCGAGCACGATGGCGCGCGTGCGATCGGCCCAGGCGCCGGTGGCGTTGACGATGAGCCGGGTCTGGAACGCCGTGACCTCGCCGCTGTCGCGGTGCCGGAGTTCCACCATCTGACGGCCGGTCGCCGGATCCGGGCGCGCCGCCACCAGTTCGGTGCGCGTCACGATCTCGGCGCCATGAGCCGCTGCATCGCGCGCCACCGCGATGTTCAGACGAGCGTCGTCCATGACCATGTCGGAGTAGGTGCCCGCGCCACGCAGGCCGACGGATTCGAGCCCGGGCTCGAGTGCGAGCGCCTGCCGGGCATTGGCCATGACGTACGGGCTCGGTGCGGCACGCCCGGCCAGCACGTCGTAGAGCGCGAGCGCGGCGCGCAGCCGCAGCGGGCCGACACGGTCGCCCTTGCGCAAGGGCACCATGAAGCGCACCGGGCGCGCGAGGGCGGGGGCCATGCGCGCGACCGCCATGCGCTCGGACAGCGCCTCGCGCACGAGCGAGAAACGGCCGTGCTCCAGGTAGCGCAGGCCGCCGTGCAGCATGTGGCTCGAAGCACTGCTGGCGCCGGTGCCGATGTCGTCGCGCTCGACCACGGTGACCGGCCAGCCGGCGCGCGCCGCCAAGCGCGCGATGCCGAGGCCGGTGATGCCGCCACCCAGGACCAAGAGGTCGCGCTGGGGATCGTTCAAGCGCGCGGTCTCCGGCTGGAACCGTACGAACTCATCGGCGTGCTCCTCCCTGAGCCTTGTCGTGGAGCCCTGTCGTGGAGCCTTGTCGTGGAGCCCTGTCGTGGAGCCTTGTCGTGGAGCCCTGTCGTGGAGACTTATCGTGGTGTCGTGGTGTCGTGGAGTCGTGTCCTGAGTCACGTGCCCAGTGGCGCGCCGGAATGTAGCACGCGCGGCGCCGGGCTCCGGTCAGCGCTTGCCGCCCGCCTTGGTCGAGTCCGCTCCGGGCAGCGCCGGGCGCGGGTGATCGAACTGGTTGAGCTTCCAGTCCGGTTCGAAGAACAGGTTGGGCCGGGTCAGCCTGTGCGCCGTGATGACGCGCTTGCTGGCCGCCGGCGCGTACTTGAGCAGGAACGGTACGAGCCCCGGCAGTTCGGCGCCGCCGAAGTCGGCGCGCTCCTCGAAGAAGCGGTTGGTCGCGGACAACTGGCCGGTCGTGACATCGGCGCGCAGCCAGGTCGGCAGCGCCAGAGTCAGACGCGCGGCCCGATCGAGCTGTGCCTCGAGCGAGTCGGCGCGGTACACCCACTTCTGCAGCGGTCCGGAGCACAGCGAGGCCTTGACGAGTGCGCACATGATGCGTGGGTCCCCGGGCTGCTCGCGCGCGATCAGGCCGTCGTCGAGCGTCTGGGCCGCGGTGTCGCCATAGAGGAAGCGGCGTTCGAACCCGGCGAGGGAGTAGGACATGCCATCGATCATGGCGACTGGCGCAGCGAAGAACGAGCCGTCCTCGTTGTTCTGCTGCATGGGCGAGTCGTAGCGCATGAACTTCCGGCCGGGCACGAGCAAGTGCAGCGTCATGCGCTCGATGGCCATGAAGTTGTAGGTGTTGATCGCCCACGCCGTCCGCTCGCGAGGGGTCATGCTGGCCGGCGTCACCGACAGCAACTGGGAGTGCAGCGCGGCGAGGCCGTCCGCGCGCTTGGTCGCCCAGATGTCCTCGTCGATGAACAGTTGTTCGTAGTCGAAGCGCGTCTCGTACGGCTTGCCCTTGACCGAGACCTCGCGCACGTAGCGCTTCAGCAGGGTCTGGTAGCCGGTGTAGTCGGGCTCCGCGGCGCGCGCAGGAGCCGCAGGACCTGCGGCCGCGGCGAGCACGAGGACCACGAGCACGAACGCGGGCCCGAACGCACGGAAGAAGGGTCGGCGCTGCTCGATGGGGCGGGGCACAGGCAGGTACGGCATGGGCGGTCGGTCTCCGGTTCTGGGCCATGGCGGCGAGGCCCGCCAGGGAAGACGAGTCTAGCGGTGCAATGGCCTGCGCCCCAAGCGACAACACGCACCGGACGACGGATTTGGCGGGCCCCTGACGCCGCGAGTACGCTCGCGATCTTCCCGCGTCCGGTTCGCCGGCCGCCCGCACCGCATCCACGCCTGCCCGGAGCCGCGCCCATGAACCATCGAAACCTCGGAAACAGCGGCCTGCTGGTCTCGGAATTGTCATTGGGTTCGTGGACGACGTTCGGGGGTTCGGTCGATAGCGATGATGCCGCCCCGATCGTGCGCCGGGCGTTCGACCTCGGCATCAACCTGTTCGACACCGCCGACGTGTACGTGAAGGGTGCCGCCGAGTCCGCGCTGGGAGCCGCCATCCGCGACCTGCCGCGCGGCGAGATCGTGATCGCGACCAAGTGCATGGGGCGCGTCTGGGACGGGCCGCTCGGCCGCGGGTTGTCGCGCAAGCACATCTTCGATGCGCTCGATGCGAGCCTGCGCCGGCTGGGGCTCGACTATGTCGACCTCTACCAGTTCCACGCCGCGGACGCGGGCACGCCCATCGAGGAATCGCTGCGTGCGTTCGAGGACCTGGTGCGCTCGGGCAAGGTGCGCTACGTAGGATTCTCGAACTTCGATCACCAGCCGGCACTCGCGCTGCAGGTGGCCGCGATCCAGAAGCGCGAACGCTACCTGCCCATGATCTCGGCACAGCCGCGCTACAACCTGCTGGACCGGCACGTGGAGGACGGCCACGCGGCGTTCTGCAAGAAGCACGGCATCGGCATGATCGTGTACTCGCCGCTCGCGCAGGGGGTGCTCACTAACAAGTACGCCGGTGGCGCACGCCCCGAGGGCAGCCGGGCGGCGGGCACATTCGGGCATTTCCTCGAATCCGAGAAAGCGCTCACGAGCGACAACGTCGCCGCGGCCGAACGGCTGGCGGTGTTCTGTGCCAAGCGCGGGCTCGAGCCCGCGGCGGTGGCGCTGGCGTGGGTGCTGCGCAATCCCGTGGTCTCGAGCGCGATCATCGGGGCGACGAGCGTCGCACAGCTCGAACAGAACATGCGGGCACTCGAGGTGAAGCTGTCGGCCGCCGAATGGCGCGAGGTCGAGGCCGTGACGAACGTGAAACCCCCGAAAGCCGCCGCGAAGAAGAAGCCGGCGGCCACGAAGGCGCGCGGGAAGAAATAGCCGGCGGCTACGAAGCCGCTTGGGAAGAACCCGCCGCGCGCTGGCCGCGTTCGAGGTTCACGGTCGACAACAACCACGCCCCGCCGATGAACAGCGGCAGCAGCGTGAGTGTGGCGAGCCGGCCACCGTGCGTGAGCTGCGTGACCACGCCGAACAGGATCGGACCGGCCACGCCCGCCAGCTTCTCGCTCACCGAATAGAAGCCGAACATCTCGCCGCTGCGCTCGCGCGGCACGAGCGAGGCGAACATGGAACGCGACAGAGCCTGCGTGCCGCCCTGGAACAGCGCAACCAGCGCGGCGAGCGTCCAGAACTGCCACGGCGAGCGCAGGAAGAACGCGAACACGCTGATCACGGTGTAGCCGCCGATGCCGAGCAGCACGGTGCCGCGCGGCCCGAGCGGCGCGGCGAGCCGGCCGAACGCGATGGATGCGGGCGCGGCGAGGATCTGCACCATGAGCAGTGCGCCCATGAGGTCCTTGTCGCCCAGACCGACCTCGACGCCGTAGATGGTCGCCATCTTGATGATGGTGCCGATGCCGTCGGAGTAGAGCCAGAACGCGATCAGGAAGCGCAACAGGTCGGGGTGCTCGCGCAGGCCGCGGATGGTGCCGCTGAGTTGCCTGATGACCGCGGCGGGCAGCTGTCGCATGGGGACGCCCGAGCGCTC
>JANMAX010000024.1:0-16677 GCA_031360075.1 bacterium
CTCCGGCGCGTGACGCCGGGGGGCAACCCCGTACCACTCATCTCCGTACCCATCTCCGGCACGCGGGGTCGTCCCGCGCTCCCGGTCCTTGAAGGAGAGTCCCTTCCGATGCGTTCCGTCGCGCTGCTCGCCCTCGCGGTCCTGGCGCTACCCGCGCTGGCCCATGCTGCTCCGCTCACCGCCGACGAGGCGGTGAAGCTCGCCCTGCAGAAAAACTCCAGCGTCATCCAGGCCGAAGCTTCGGTCCTGTCCGCCCGCAGCGGTCTGTGGAGCGCCTACAGCGGCGTGCTGCCCACGATCGGAGCGGACTACACCCGCAACGGCTCGATTACAGGCGAATCGCGGGGCAACCAGGTTTTCGGCAGCCAGACCATCCCGTCGAGCAGCTTCGATTCGGAGCGCTACAGCGGCTCCTATGGGCTGTCCGGACGCTGGTCGGTGTTCAACCCGTCCGCGCTCGTGGGGCTCAGCTCCGCACGCCAGTCGATGCGAGCGGCAAACCAGAGCCAGCGCGCCACCCGCGCCGACGTCCGGCTCGAGACGCGCCGGCGCTTCTATGCCGCGGTCAAGTCGATGCACCTGTCGCGGGTCGCGAGCCAGGCGCTCAAGCTGTCGCGTGACGACGAGCGGCGTGTGCGGGCCCTGTTCGAGGTCGGCTCGGTCTCGAAAAGCGATCTGCTGAAGGCTCAGGTGCGGACCGCCCAGAGCCAGCT
The DNA here is from genome assembly GCA_031360075.1 of bacterium. Classification (GTDB taxonomy): domain Bacteria; phylum Eisenbacteria; class RBG-16-71-46; order RBG-16-71-46; family RBG-16-71-46; genus JAIOPA01. The sequence continues at coordinate 714 of JANMAX010000024.1, forward strand.
CGATTCGCTGCTCTTCGACCACAGCGTGGTCAGCCAGCGCATCGCGCTGGCCCAGCAATTGGGCATGTCCGAGACCGAACTGGGAGATGTCGATTCCACGCTCACCGCGGCCCACGAGGCGGTGGACGGCGCGGTGGTGCTGGCCGAGGCCCGCAAGCATCGCCCGGATGTCATTGCCGCCGAGGCCGAGCTGCGTTCCGCCGAACTCGGGCTGCGTTCCGCGCACTGGGCGCGCCTGCCGTCGTTGTCGGTCTCGGGCTCGTGGACGCCCAGGAGCACCAGCTCGCAGAAGCAGTTCAACGATGCCGCTCACACGCTGCTCACGTCGGGAGCATTCGAGAGCAGGAAGGCCTACGGCGGCCAGGTCACGGTCGACCTCAACCTGTTCGACGGGTTCGCCACCGACGCCCGGGTCGCGGGCGCACGTGCACAATGGTTGCGTGCGCGTGAAACCCGTGGCGCACTCCTGCGTAATCTCGAGGGTGAGGTGCGACAGACATTGCTCGGGTACCAGGAGGCGGTGGAGCGCGAGGCGCTCGGGCGGCGGACGGTGGAGTCGGCGAGCGAGAACCTCAATCTCGTGCAGCAGAAGTATAACGTCGGCTCGGCCACCATCCTCGATCTCATCGATTCCCAGGTCCAGTTGCAGCGTGCCCAGAGCGACCTTGTGTCCGCACTGGCCGACATCCGTGTCGCCGAAGCCGCGGTGGACCGCGTCCGCGGCAAAGCCGAGTGAAGGGAGACGCCGCACCCATGAACAAGAAGGGCATCTGGATCACGATCGGAGCCGTGCTGGTGGTGGTCTTGGTCGGGCTGAGTGTCGCCCGTGGCGCCAAGGGCAAGGTCGAGTCGGTGCAGTTGGCCAAGGTGCGGCGCGAGGACATCACATCCCGCGTCCGTGCCCCCGGTAAGATCGAACCGAAGACGCAGGTCAAGATCAGCGCGGACATCCCCGGCAAGGTCATCGTCCTGAACATCAAGGAAGGCGATCCGGTCCGCCGCGGGGCGCTGCTGCTCCAGATCGACGACACGCAATACCGCTCGGCGTACAAGCAGGCGACGGCGGCGCTCGCCTCGGGGCGGGCCCGCGTGCGTGAAGCCGAGTCCGCGATGCGCAACTCCGATTCCAATTGGCAGCGCCAGCAGGCGCTGTTCCAGCAGAAGCTGCTGAGCCAGGCGGAATACGACGCCGCGTCCAATGCCCACGAGGGCGCACGCGTCGCACTCGCCACCGCACAGGAAGAAGTCGCGCGTGCTCAGGCGGCGGTCGACGGCGCGGCGGACAACCTGTCGAAGTGCCGCTTCATCGCACCGTTCGATGGCGTGGTGAGCGCGCTGAACGTCGAGAAGGGCGAGATTGTCATCACCGGCACGATGAACAACCCGGGCACCCAGATCCTCGTCGTCTCCGATCTGTCGCGCATGCTCGTGCGGGCCGAGGTCGATGAGACCGACGTCGTCGACATGCATGTCGGGCAGAAGGCCAAGATCTCGGTCGATGCATTCCCCGATACGACGTTCATTGGCACGGTCACCGAGATCGGCAACACCGCGAAGCGCTCGGCGATCTCGTCGGTGGAAGGCCAGACGAACTTCGAGGTCAAGGTCGTGTTCGACAGCAATGTGCCCGAGGTTCGTCCCGGCATGACCGCGGACGTCGACATCGCGACCGGCACGCACCCGAAGACGCTGGCGGTGCCGATCCAGGCTGTCGTCATCCGCACACAGAGCCAGCTCGACCGTGCCGCGCGTGGCAAGGGCGCGGCACGTGCGAAGGCACCCAAGGACAAGAAGGCATTCGCCGCAGAAGACGACACCGCGGGCCGCAAGGATCCGGAGATCACGGGTGTCCTCGCGGTGAAGGACGATGTCGCGCGCTTCGTGCCGGTGCGCGCCGGGCTCGCGAGCGAGACCATGATCGAGGTGTTCGGGCAGTTGACCGAGGGCGAGACGGTGGTCTCCGGGCCCTACAAGGCGCTGCGCGAACTCAAGCCGGGCGCCAAGGTCAAGCGCGAGCAGGCCGGCGCGAAGCAAGGCAAGTGAGCCGACGATGCTGATCCATATCCGTGACCTGCACCGCGTCTATCAGGTGGGTGAGAGCGAGGTCCGTGCGCTCGATGGCGTCGACCTCGACATCGCCGCGAACGAGTATGTCGCGATCATGGGTCCGTCGGGCTCGGGCAAATCGACGCTCATGAACATCCTCGGCTGCCTCGACACGCCTTCGAGCGGGTCGTACAAGCTCAAGGACCGGGAGATCGCCGAGCGCACGGACGACGAACTGGCGCAGATCCGCAACGCCGAGATCGGCTTCGTGTTCCAGACGTTCAACCTGCTGGCGCGCGCGGATGCCTTGCACAACGTCGAGCTGCCATTGGTTTACGCCGGACTGCGTCACGAGGAGCGGCGCAAGCGGGCCAAAGAGGCATTGCAGCTGGTTGGACTCGCCGACCGCATGTCACACAAGCCGAACGAGCTCTCGGGCGGTCAGCGCCAGCGTGTGGCGATCGCGCGCGCGCTGGTGAACCGGCCGAGCATCATCCTCGCCGACGAGCCGACCGGCAATCTCGACACGAAGACCGGCGAGGAGATCATGGCGGCGTTCGAGGCCATCTGGCGGCAGGGCAACACCGTCATCCTGGTGACGCACGAGGCCGATGTCGCCGAGCATGCGCGCCGCATCGTGCGCATGCGCGACGGCAGGATCGAGAGCGACATCGCGAATCCGAACGCGCGTGCGCCGCAGGCGGCCGCACCCGCGATCATGGCCCCGGCGGTCCCATCTCCGGCTGCCGTGGAGCCGGTGTGAACCTGCGCGAGAGCGTCGGAATCGCGCTCGGGGGCGTGCGAGCGAACAAGCTGCGCTCGTTCTTGACGTTGCTCGGGATCATCATCGGCGTGGCTTCGGTCATCGCCGTGGTGTCGTTCGTCGAGGGATTGAACCAGTTCGTCACCCAGAAGCTCCTGAACGCCGGCGCGAATGTCTTCGTGGTCGACAAGTACGGCTTCATCACGAGCCAGGAAGCATTCGAGGAAGCCGACAAGAACCCGCCCGTCACGCTCGACGACGCCGATGCACTGCGCGATGGCGTGCGGCACGCTTCGATGGTCGTGGCGTCGGCCGGCAGCGGCGCGCCGGTGCGGGCCGGTTCCAAGGTCATGAAGGGCGTGAACCTGCGCGGCCGCAGCGAGGGCTACGATCTCATCGATGATGTCGCGATCGAATCCGGCCGGCATCTCGGCGGCCTCGACGACAGCGAGCGGCGCTCCGTGGTCGTCCTGGGCCCCGAGGTCGCCGAGGAATTGTTCGGCAAGGGCGATCCGCTCGGGCGCCGGGTGCGCATCGGACGCTATGAATTCGAAGTCGTCGGCGTCACCAAGGCGAAGGGTAAGATGTTCGGCCAGTCGCAGGACCGGTTCGTCACCATTCCGGTGCGGACGTTCATGAAGTACTGGCAGGAGCGCGGTTCCGTCGAGATCTCGGTCAAGAGCGTCGACCAAGCGTCACTCGAGCTCGCCCAGCAGGAAGCGCGCAACATCCTGCGGGCCCGGCGGCATCAACGCCCGGGTCAGCCCGACCACTTCGGCATCACGACGTCCGAGACCTGGCTGCAGCTGTATCGCACGCTCACCGGCGGCATCTTCGTGGTGTCCATCGGCGTCGCGGCCATCTCGTTGTTCGTCGGGGGCATCGTCATCATGAACATCATGCTGGTGTCGGTGACCGAGCGCACCAAGGAGATCGGCATCCGCAAGGCACTGGGTGCGCGCCGCCGCGACATCCTCACGCAGTTCCTGGTGGAATCGACGACGCTGTCGCTCTCGGGCGGCCTGATTGGCATCCTGCTCGGATCCTCGCTGGCCCTGCTCGTGGGAGCCGTGAGTCCGCTGCCCGCCGCACTCAGCGGGACCGCGATCATGCTGGGGGTGGTCATGAGCACGGCCGTCGGTGTGTTCTTCGGGTCTTATCCGGCCGCCCGGGCCGCCCGCCTCGATCCCATCGAAGCGCTGCGCTACGAGTGATCACGTGAACCTCCAGTTCCTGATCGGCGAGACGTTCACGATCGCACGCCGTGCGCTGACGGCGAACCGCATGCGTTCGGCGCTGGCGCTGCTCGGCATCGTCATCGGGGTGGGAACAGTGATCGGCATGGTCGCGCTCATCAACGGATTTCAGCGCTCGTTCCAGCAGAACCTGCAGGCGTTCGGGAACAACACGCTCTACATCCGCCGCATCCGGCCGGGAATCCAGTTCAGCGGTGGCGTGCCGGACTCGCTCAAGGCGCGCAAGGCGTTCAACATCGGGGACGCCGAGGCCATCATCGACCAGTCCCCGGCGGTTGCCGCGGTCTCGGTGTTCAAGTTCGCGTACTATGATATCAAGCTGTCCCGGCGAGAAAAACACACCAAGACGACGTTCATCTACGGCACCGACGACCAGTTGCTGCGCACGCACGGTTACGACCTGGCCCGCGGCCGGTTCTTCACGCCGACCGAGGTGCAGAAGAACGCCAATGTCGTGGTGCTCGGCAAGGACACGCGCGAGGCGCTGTTCAGCGATGCCAGCGGTCTCGGTCAGACCGTGCACCTGAACGGCGTGCCGTTCACGGTCATCGGTGAGTTCGAGCCCAAGGGCCGCTTCCTCGGCAACAATTTCGATGAGGTGGCCTGTGTCCCGTACCCGCTCATCGACAAGTACTGGGGCACGCCGTCCGATGCGCCGCCATGGTTCCCGAAGAGAGGCGAGCTGTTCCTGGACGCCGTGGCCACCTCACCGGAGCAGAGCGAAGAAGCCATCCGGCAGATCAGCGAGGTGCTGCGTGTCCGGCGGCAGCTGCCGAGCAACAAGCTCAACGACTTCGTGGTCTTCAGCGACGACGCCTTCATCGCGCTCTACAACACCATCACGGGCGGTATCTTCGCTCTGATGTTCCTGATCTCGTCGATTTCGCTCATGGTCGGGGGAATCGGTGTCATGAACATCATGCTGGTCGCGGTCACCGAGCGGACGCGCGAGATCGGTGTGCGCAAGGCGCTCGGCGCACCGCGCCGGGCCATCCTGCTGCAGTTCCTGATCGAGGCTTTGCTGCTCACCGCCGTGGGCGGAGTGCTCGGCATCCTGCTCGGAGCCGGCGTCTCGGCCGTCGTTCATGCGACCACGCCGCTGCCGACCTTCGTTTCGCCATGGTCCGTCATTGCCGCGCTCGTGGTCTCGACGCTCATCGGCGTGTTCTTCGGTCTCTACCCGGCGATGCGGGCGGCTCGCCTGGATCCGGTGGACTCGCTGCGCTACGAGTGACGTGCGTGGGCCCGGCTCGACCTCGGGCCCGGGATACGGCACAGTCCGGGCATGACGTTCGCGACGTTGTTCAAGGAGACCTTCCGCATCGCCCGCCAGGCGCTGGCCGCCAACCGCATGCGTTCGCTGCTGGCGTTGCTCGGCATCGTCATCGGCGTGGCCACGGTCATCGCCATGGGGGCGCTGATCAACGGCTTCCAGCGCTCATTCGAGAAGGGCATCCAGTCATTCGGCAACAACACCATCTACATCCGCACGTTTCGCCCCGGCATGATGTTCAACAACGGCATCCCCGACAGCTTGCGCCGTCGCCAGGCCTTCGATATCGGTGACATCGCCGCGCTGCGCGAGGGCGCCCCGGCAGTCGGAGCGGCAGCCCCGGTCAAGATGGCGTACGCCGACGTCCGTCTGACGTGGCGCGACCACCGCACCAAGGTGACGCAGACGTTCGGTGCCAATGAGGGGCTGTTGCGGACGCGCGGCTTCGACCTGTCGCACGGGCGTTTCTTCACGGCGCAGGAAGTCCAGCGCCGCGCGAACGTCGTGGTCATCGGCAAGGACACGCGCGAGAGCTTGTTCCGCGACGCCAGCGGCCTGGGACAGACCGTGCACCTGAACGGTATCCCGTTCACGGTCATCGGTGAGTTTGAGGCGAAGGGCCGTTTCCTGGGGCAGAACTTCGACGAGATGGCGTGCGTGCCGTGGACGGTAGCCGACAAGTACTGGACCGTGCCGGCGAATGCACCGCCGTGGTATGCCAAGAAGGGTCAGGTGTTCCTGGACGCCGTCCCCGTGGATCCTGAACACACGGACGAAGCGATCCGGCAGATCAAGAGCGTGCTGCGCATCCGGCGCCATGTCCCGGCCAACAAGGCCGATGACTTCGAGGTATTCACGGATGACGTCTTCATGTCGCTGTACCAGGCGATCACCGGCGGTATCGTCGCACTCATGATGCTGATCTCGTCGATCGCGCTGCTGGTCGGCGGCATCGGCGTCATGAACATCATGCTGGTCGCGGTCACCGAACGGACTCGTGAGATCGGCGTACGCAAGGCGCTCGGTGCGCCACGCCGGGCCATCCTGCTGCAATTCCTGATGGAGGCCGTCATGCTCACCGTGGTCGGCGGCGGCGTCGGGATCGTGCTCGGAAGCGGCGTGTCGGGGCTGGTGAGATCGCTCTCCGGGCTGCCGACCTACGTCTCCTCGGGCTCGGTCATCGCGGCACTCACCGTGTCGACGTTCACCGGCATTTTCTGCGGGCTCTACCCGGCCATGCGGGCCTCGCGGCTCGATCCGGTCGACGCCTTGCGCTACGAGTAGGGCCGGGCACGCCCTGCCACCGCGTGCTATCGTCCGAGCGCCCATGACCCCACGCACGACTCCCGTCCCGGCGGACACCCGCGCCCACACCCTGTCCGACATCGTCGTACGGGGGGCGCGCGAACACAACCTCAAGGACATCACGCTCCGGCTGCCGCGCCAGAGCCTGGTCGTGCTCACCGGGGTGTCCGGCTCGGGCAAGTCCTCGCTTGCTTTCGACACGCTTTATGCCGAAGGGCAGCGCCGCTACGTCGAGTCGTTGTCGGCGTACGCCCGCCAGTTCCTGGGGCAGATGGAAAAGCCGGATGTCGACTCCATCGAAGGGCTGTCGCCCGCGATCGCCATCGAACAGCGCGGCGCCGGCTCGAATCCGCGCTCGACCGTGGCGACGATCACCGAGGTCTACGACTATCTGCGCCTGCTGTTCTCGCGGCTCGGCGCACGCCACTGCCCGAGTTGCGGCACACCGATGGCGCGCCGCAGCGTGCAGGAGATGGCCGACCAGTTGCTCGAGCAGTACGCCGGGGCACGGGTCGCCGTGCTGGCCCCGGTCGTGCGCGGACGCAAGGGCGAGTACCGGAAGGAACTCGAGGGCTGGCAGCGTCAGGGCTACCTGCGCGCGCGCATCGACGGGGCATGGGCCGAACTGGAGGACGCCCCCAAGCTGGCGCGGCACAAGCGCCACGACATCGAAGTGGTCGTCGACCGCGTCAAGGTCGAGCCCGACAACCGTGGCCGGCTCACCGAGTCGCTCGAGGCGGGTGTGCGTTTGTCGGGCGGGCTCATCACCATTGCACGCGATGGCGCCGACGATCTGGTCATGAGCGTCGGTGCGACGTGCCCCAAGTGCGGCACGGCGGTCGATGAGCTCGAGCCGCGGCACTTCTCGTTCAACTCGCCTTACGGGGCGTGCGGAAGCTGCGACGGCCTCGGCACGCTGTTGCGCATCGATGCCGACCGCATCATCCCCGATCCCTCCAAGAGCATCGCCGAGGGTGCCATCGACAGCATGGGAGATGCCGATGGCACGTGGACCGCGGGCACCCTGAAGGGCCTGTCCAAGGCGTTCAAGGTGCCGCTCGATGTGCCATGGAAGAAGCTGCCGGCCAAGACCCGGCAACTCATCCTGTACGGCGCGGGCGACGAGAAGGTGAAGTTCGAGTACAGGACCCAGAAGGGCTCGGTGTTCGCGCACCAGTCCAAATGGACCGGTGTGATCCCCGACCTCGAACGGCGTTACCGCAATACCACGAGCGAAGCGGTGCGGCGCCAGATCGGCGCGCTCATGAATCCGACCCCATGCCCGGACTGCCATGGCATGCGGTTGAAGCCGGCGACACTCGCGGTCAAGGTCGCGGGCCAGAACATCGGGGAGTGGTGCGCGCTGTCGGTGACCGCGGCACGCGCTGCCGCCGAGGCGCTTCACTACACGGGCGGCCCGGCCACCATCGCGGCGCCGATCGTGAAGGAGATCCGCGCCCGGCTCGGCTTCCTGTCGGACGTCGGCTTGGGTTATCTGTCGCTCAACCGCATGGCTGGTACGCTCGCGGGCGGCGAAGCGCAGCGCATCCGGCTCGCCACCCAGATCGGTTCGCAGTTGACAGGAGTCCTGTACATCCTCGACGAGCCGAGCATCGGGCTTCACCATCGCGACAACCAGCGCTTGCTCGCCACGTTGCAGAAGCTGCGCGATCTCGGTAACACGGTCATCGTGGTCGAGCATGATGAAGACACCATGCGTGCGGCTGATTGGCTCGTGGACCTGGGGCCCGGTGCCGGACGGCACGGCGGTCGCGTCGTCGCGGCCGGTCCGCCGGCCGAGGTTGCCAAGGATCCGAACTCGCTCACGGGCCGCTATCTGGCTGGACTGACGCGAATCGTGGTGCCGTCGTCGCGTCGTCCTGGCAACGGCAAGCGAATCGAGGTGCTCGGAGCGAGCGAGCACAATCTGAAGGATGTCGATGTGGTCATCCCGCTCGGTACGTTCACCTGTGTCACGGGGGTCTCGGGGTCCGGGAAGAGCACGCTCATCAACGACATCCTGCTCGCCGCACTTGAGCGTCAGCTGATCCCGGGCTCGGCCTCATCGCCCGGTGCGCACCGTTCCCTTCGAGGCATCGAAGCGCTCGATAAGGTCGTGGCCATCGACCAGAGCCCCATCGGCCGCACGCCAAGGTCGAACCCGGCCACCTACACCGGCTCGTTCACGCTCATCCGCGACCTGTTCGCAAACCTGTCCGAAGCCAAAGTCCGCGGTTACGGCCCCGGGCGGTTCTCGTTCAACGTCAAGGGTGGCCGCTGTGAGGCCTGCGAGGGCGATGGCTCGCGGCGCATCGAGATGCACTTCCTGCCCGACGTCTACGTGCGATGCGACACCTGCCACGGCCGGCGTTACAACCGGGACACACTCGAGGTGCTGTATCGCGGCCGGTCGATCGCCGACGTCCTCGAGATGACGGTCGAGGAGGGGCTGGAGTTCCTGGGGGCGGTGCCGGTGCTGCGTCGGAAGCTCGAGACCCTGCGCGACGTGGGCTTGGGCTATATTCACCTCGGGCAGGCGGCGACCACGCTGTCGGGTGGCGAAGCGCAGCGCGTGAAGCTCGCGACCGAATTGTCCCGGGTCGCCACCGGCCGCACCTTGTACGTGCTCGACGAGCCCACCACGGGGCTGCACTTCGAGGATGTCCGGGTCTTGCTCGGGGTGTTGCAGGCGCTGGTGGAACGCGGTAACACGGTGCTGGTCATCGAACACAATCTGGATGTCATCAAGTGTGCGGACTGGCTGATCGATCTTGGACCCGAAGGCGGCGACCACGGCGGTAGGATCGTGGCGGCCGGGACCCCCGAGGCGTTGGCGCGAGCAAGGGGGTCGCACACCGGAATGGCCTTGCGCTCGGTACTGAAATCATGACCCCCACCACTGCAACGACGGCTGTCGCCGGGCGAACGTCGACGCGAACGCAGACCATGAAGGCCATCGTCAAGACCACGGCCGCACAGGGTGCCGAGATCCGCGATGTCCCGGTGCCCCGTGCCGGAGCCGGTGAAGTCCTGCTGCGGGTGCTGCGCGCCGGTGTGTGCGGCACCGATCTGCACATCTGGAGCTGGGATCGCTGGTCGCAGGGCCGCATCAAGCCGCCGGTCACGCTCGGGCACGAGTTCGTGGGCGAGATCATCGAACTGGGTCCGAACGTCACGAAGCTCTCGCTCGGCGAACTCGTCTCGTGCGAGAGCCATATCGTCTGCCAGACCTGCATCGCTTGCCGCACCGGCAACGGTCACGTGTGCGAGAACACGCGCATCCTCGGCGTCGACGTCAATGGCGGTTTTGCTGAGTACGTCGCGGTTCCGGCGGTCAACTGCTGGCATGTCCCGGCGGGCATCCCGCTCGAGGTGGCCGCGGTCATGGAACCGTGTGGCAACGCGGTGCACACGGCTTTCGCGGGTCCGCTGTCCGGCTCCAGCATCCTCGTCACCGGGTGCGGCCCGATCGGCCTGTTCGCGATCGGAGTCGCCCGCGCGGCGGGGGCGGGGCTGGTGCTCGCCTCGGACGTTTCGCCTTACCGGCTCGAACTGGCGCGGGCGATGAAGGCCGACGCCACCATCGACGTGCGCAGCGAGACGCTCGTGGACCGGGTCAAGGAGCTCACCGGTGGCCGCATGCTCGATGGTGTGCTCGAGATGAGCGGCAATCCCACCGCGGTGCGCGATTCGCTCGCGGCACTGCGCATGGGCGGACGCATGAGCATGCTGGGGTTGCCGACCGAACCTTTCGAGCTGGATTGGAACCGGCTCGTCATCTTCAAGGGCATCACACTGCACGGCATCATCGGCCGCCGCATGTACGAGACATGGTTCCAGATGGACCAGTTGCTCGGCTCGGGCCGCCTGGACCTGAAGCCGGCGATCACGCACCTCATGCCGATGGAGCGCTTCGACGAAGCGATCGGGCTGTTGCGCGACGGCAAGGCCGGCAAGGTCGTACTGGTGCCGTGGGGACAGACGGCCTGAGGCCGGGAGGGAGGAAGCGGTCATGTTCGAGAGCATGAAGCCGGCGATCGAATCCGAGCTGCAGCGCATCCGCGACGCCGGCCTGTGGAAGGCCGAGCGCATCATCACCTCGCCCCAGGGGCCCGAAGTCACGCTCGCGGACGGGCGCAAGGTGCTGGTGTTCTGCGCCAACAACTACCTTGGCCTGTCGAGCCATCCGCAGGTCATCGAGGCCGCACACCGTGCGCTGGACTCGCACGGTTTCGGCATGTCGTCCGTGCGCTTCATCTGCGGCACGCAGGACATCCACCGCCAGCTCGAGCAGAAGATCGCCGAGTTCGTCGGAGCCGAGGACGCCCTCCTGTACGCGGCGTGCTTCGATGCCAACGGCGGCGTGTTCGAGCCGCTGCTCGGCGAGGCGGACGCCATCCTCTCCGATGAGCTGAATCATGCCTCGATCATCGACGGCATCCGGCTGTGCAAGGCCAAGCGCTGGCGTTACAAGAACAACGACATGGCCGACCTCGAGCGCTGCCTGCGCGAAGCGGATGCCGCCGGATGTCCGCAGAAGCTCGTGGTGTCGGATGGCGTATTCAGCATGGACGGCACCATCGCGAACGTGAAGGGCATCGTGGAACTGGCCGAGCGTCATCACGCCATGATCATGCTCGACGAGTGCCATTCGACGGGCTTCATCGGACGCACCGGCCGGGGCACGCCCGAGTTGCACGGCATGCGCGGCCGCATCGATATCATCACGGGCACGCTCGGCAAGGCGCTTGGCGGCGCACTCGGGGGCTTCACGGCGGGCCGGCGGGAGATCGTGGCGCTGTTGCGCCAGCGTTCGAGGCCGTACCTGTTCTCCAACACGCTGCCGCCGGCCGTGGTCGGCGCTGGGCTCGCGGTGTTCGATCTGCTTTCGGGCACGACGGAACTGCGTGATCGGCTCGAGGTCAACACGCAGCGTTTTCGGGCCGGTATGACGGCGGCGGGATTCGAGATCAAACCGGGCGGGCACCCCATCGTCCCGATCATGCTCCACGAAGAGCGGCTGGCTCACGAGCTGGCGGCGAAACTGCTCGAAAAGGGCATTTACGTCATCGGTTTTTCCTACCCGGTGGTCCCGAAGGGGAAGGCCCGCATCCGGGTGCAGTTGTCGGCGGCACACACGGCTGCACACATCGACCGCGCGGTGACCGCATTCGCCGAGGCCGGACGGGACTTGGGTGTCCTTGGCAAGGCCACCGCGCGCTGATGTCCCGGCCACTCCTTCCGGGGCGCGAACTTGATTCGCCACAGGGGCAACGCTAACTTCGCACCGTAACGCCTACCCGTGAGGTGCTCCGCATTGGACTCCACCACTCCGACGACCGTGACGGCTCCGAAACGCACGCCGTTCTACGCGCACCACGTTGCCGCGGGCGCCAAGCTCGTGGATTTCGCCGGCTTCGAGATGCCGGTGCGTTATACGGGCGACGTGCGCGAACATGTCGCGGTCCGCACCGCGGCCGGTCTGTTCGACATCACCCACATGGGCGAGTTCGACGTCCGCGGTCCCGGAGCGACCGAGTGGCTCGACCGCATGGTCACGAACCACGTCGGCGGACTGGCCGTGGGCCAGGCGCTCTACTCACCGATGTGCCGGCCCGACGGCGGCATCGTCGACGACCTGCTGGTCTACCGCTATGACGACCACTACATGGTGGTGGTCAACGCCGCGAACCTGAGCAAGGACTTCGCATGGCTCACCGAGCACCGGCCGGCAGGCGTCTCGCTCACGGACCGGTCGGATGACACGGCGCTGCTCGCCGTCCAGGGCCCCAACGCGGCCGACGTGCTGCGCGGCCACGTCAGCGAGGCCGCGATGGAGCTGGGGTACTACCGCTTCATGCCCGGGACGCTTTATGGCGTGCCCGCGACACTGTCTCGTACCGGCTACACGGGCGAGGACGGCTTCGAGCTGTACTTTGATCCCAAGTACGCGGACACGGTGTGGAACGGCCTCATGGAATCCGGCAAACCGCACGGTCTCGAGCTCATAGGGCTTGGCGCGCGCGATACGCTGCGGCTCGAGATGGGCTACATGTTGTATGGGAATGACATCGACGACACCACGACGCCGCTCGAGGCGGGCCTGGGTTGGACGGTCAAGATGGCCAAGAGCGAGTTCCATGGCCGCGAAGTCATGGCCAAACAGAAGGCCGAGGGGCTCAAGCGCCGTCTGGTCGGCTTCCAGTTGGACGGCCGCCGCGTCCCGCGCCACGGCATGCCCATCCTGAGTGAGGGCCGTCAGGTCGGGTCGGTCGCGAGTGGCACGTACAGTCCCAGCCTCGGGCATCCGCTCGGGATGGGCTATGTGGAGACGGCGCTGGCCGCCAACGGCACCGCGCTGGAGATCGAGGCGGGCAACACCACCCTGGCCGCGCGGGTCACCGCGAGGCCGTTCTACACTCGCGGCACGCACCGTTCGTGACCCCCTGGAGGCGATGTGACATTTCCCGATGACGTGCGCTACACGCGCGAGCACGAGTGGGCACGCGAGCAGGGTGGAGTGGTGACGGTGGGCATCACCGGCTACGCGACCGATCAGCTCGGCGATGTCGTGTTCGTGGAACTTCCCGAGTTGGGACGCAAGCTCGACACCGGCAAGACGTTCGGAGTGGTCGAGGCTGTGAAGACGGTGAGCGACCTGTATGCACCGCTCGCCGGTGAAGTCGTCGAGGTGAACGCCGCGCTCAGCGATAATCCGGCGATCGTGAACTCGGATCCCTATGGACAGGGCTGGATGGTGAAGATCAAGCTCGCCGATCCGGCGGCGTTCGCAGGCCTGTTGTCGAGCGCGGACTATGCCAAGGTGGTGGAGGAGCAGCACGCGTGATGCCGGGCGCGGCCCCGGACCTGGGCTGGCCGGCGCGGAAGGTCGTGCGCGCGTGACCCAGCCACCGGGCTCTGAGAGTGGCCCTGGGCAGCTGTCGCCCGTGGAGTGGACATTCGATCCGTGGGCGGATCGGCCGGTCACCGCGGGCCTGGGCGCGCTCGCGGTGCTCGCCATGTGGCTGCTGATCGCCACCGTGGGCTTTCCCGTGCTGATCGCCGTGGTGCTGGGCGTCGTCGTCGCGTCTCCGCTGACGCCGGCGTTCGTTCCCGCGGCCTGCCGGATCGAGCCGGCGGGAGCCGCGCGGCGCGGCCTGCTGGGTTGGGCGCGGCGGCCATGGTCAAAGGTGCGGCGGATCGATGACGTGCCGGTCGGGCTGCTGCTGTCGCCCTACGAGCGCCGGCACTGGCTTGATGCCAGTCGCGCGCTCACGCTGCCAATGCCACGACCGCGACGCGGTGAACTCACGTCTCGTGTGCGTGCCTGCTGGCAGGCCGGAACGGCGCGCGAGCGTGAGGCCACCCGTGCCCACTGAACCACTGCACGCCGACGACCACGCGCTACTCGAACGACTCGCACGCCGGATCGCCGAGCTACGCATGGAGACTCCGGCCATCCTGGTGCTCGAGACCGCCCGGCCCCTGTCCCTGGTCGCGAGCCAGACCATGATCTTCTTCGAGCCGTTCGCGCAGATGCTGTTCCGGTTCGCGGACTATCGCCGGCTCGCGCAGTTGATTGAACGCCGTGAGGCGCTCGAGGAACTCAGCGTGCTCATCGAACGGGCCGCCGCGGAACGCGAGGCGTTGCCGCGCGGGGGGAAGCCGTCGTGAGCCCGGAGCCGGGCGACATCCGGTCGATCCTCGCGACTGACTGCGGTTCGACGACCACGAAGGCCGTCCTCATCGAGCACGGCCCGGACGGTTATCGGCTGGTCACGCGCGGCGAGGCTCCGACCACGGTCGAGGCCCCGTTCGAGGACGTCACGCGCGGTGTGCTGAATGCCGTCCGGGAGATCGAGGAGTTGCGTGGCCGCAAGCTGCTCGACGGCGACCGCATCCTGTCGCCCCAACAGGGGGACGAAGGCGTCGACCTGTACTTGAGCACGTCCAGTGCCGGCGGCGGGCTGCAGATGACGGTCTCGGGTCTGGTGCTGCAGATGACGGGTGAGAGCGCGCAACGTGCCGCCCTCGGCGCCGGCGCCATTGTCATGGACGTCATCGCCCTGAACGACGGCCGGCGGCCGCACGAGAAGATCCGCCGGCTGCGTCAGCTGCGCCCCGACATGATCCTGCTCTCCGGCGGCACTGATGGTGGCGACGTGCGGCGCGTCACCGAGATGGCCGAGATCATCGCTGCCGCGGATCCCCGCGCGCGGCTCGGCGCCGGCTATGAATTGCCGGTCATCTATGCCGGCAACCAGGACGCGGCTGCCGCGGTGTCGGACACACTGGCGGACCGTACTGCGCTCACCGTGGTGCCGAACCTGCGCCCGACGCTCGAGCGCGAGAACCTGAAGCCGGCTCGGGACGCCATCCACGAGCTGTTCATGGAACACGTCATGGCTCACGCCCCGGGCTACAAGAAGCTCATGAGCTGGTCTCCCGTGCCCATCATGCCGACCCCGGGCGCGGTCGGGCTCATCATCGAGAAGGTCGCGAAGCGCGATAACATGGCCGTGGTCGGCGTCGATATCGGCGGCGCAACGACCGATGTGTTCTCGGTGTTCCGAGCCGAGGACGGCGAGGGCACGGTGTTCAACCGCACCGTGTCCGCGAACCTCGGCATGAGCTATTCCGTCTCCAATGTCATGGCCGAGGCGGGCATCGGCAACATCCTGCGCTGGGTGCCGTTCCCGGTCGACGAGGTCGAGCTGCGGAACCGCATCAAGAACAAGATGATCCGGCCCACGACCATCCCGCAGACGCTCGACGACTTGGTGATCGAACAGGCGCTGTGCCGCGAAGCGCTGCGGCTTTCGTTCGAACAACACAAGGCGCTGGCGGTGGGCCTGAAGGGCAAGCAGACGACGCGCGACATCTCGGATGCGTTCGACCAGACGGGTTCGGGCGAGTCGCTGGTCGATCTGGTCGATCTCGGGCTGC
Organism: bacterium; assembly: GCA_031360075.1. Classification (GTDB taxonomy): domain Bacteria; phylum Eisenbacteria; class RBG-16-71-46; order RBG-16-71-46; family RBG-16-71-46; genus JAIOPA01. Next base: position 16,303 of record JANMAX010000024.1, read on the forward strand.
TCGTGGGTTCGGGCGGCGTGCTGTCGCACGCGCCCCGCCGCTCCCAGGCGATGCTCATGATGATCGATGCGTTCCTGCCCGAGGGCATCACCGAACTGGCGGTGGACAGCATCTTCATGACGCCGCAGCTCGGCGTGCTGTCCACCGTGCACGAGCAGGCCGCGACGCAGGTGTTCGAGCGCGATTGCCTGGTGATGCTGGGCGCCTGCGTCGCGCCGATCGGCTCGGCCAAGCACGGCCAGGCGTGTGTGAGCGTCGAGCTCGCGGTGGCGGGCGCTGCCCCGCTCACGCGGCTGGTGCCGTTCGGCGAGCTCCTGTGCCTGCCCTTGCCCGATTCGGGCCGCGCACGGATCACCGTCACGCCGGAGCGCGCCT
>JANMAX010000240.1:0-2856 GCA_031360075.1 bacterium
CGCTGCGCTGCCGATCTGGACCGAGATCATGATGGGGGCCACCCGCGGCAAACCGCTCGAGGACTTCGCCACACCTGCCGGATCCGTGGCACGGACGGTGTGCGCCGAGACGGGCATGCTCGCCACCGACCAGTGCCCGAACACCGCGCGCGAGCTCTACGACGAGGGTTCCGAGCCCACCGGGTACTGCACGACGCACCCCGGCCGTCCCCTGAGTCCGAACGAGCACACGTTCGGCCGGCCGGATTCCCTCGGTGACGAGATGCACGACATCGACCGCGAGCCGGGCAAAGAAGAGATCCATATCTGAGCCGGGTGCACGCTTGAACTCGGTCGTGAGCCCGCGATGACCCCCACCGCCCTGCTGGCGGCGGTGGTGTTCGCGCTGGCCCCCCGGTACGGCACCGCGTGCGCCCTGCTGACGCCCTTGGTGCCCGCGCTCGCAGCGAACGCGGGCCTGCCGCCGGCGACACCGCTCATGCTGGGGTCGGGCGGGCGCTGGTCGCGCGCATGAGCCCGGCTCGCGTCATGCTCGGCGACCGCGCCCGCGGACGCGACAACAATTTCAACCTGGTGCGCCTGTGCGCAGCGGCACTGGTGCTCGTCAGTCACTCGTGGCCGCTCAGCGCCACACCGGGCGAACCGCTCGAACGGTTCGCCGGCTTCTCGTTCGGGCATCTCGGCGTCGACATCTTCTTCGTGGTGAGCGGCTTCCTCGTCACCGGCAGCCTGATCGCGCGCGGCTCGCTCCGCGCGTTCGGGTGGGCGCGCGCGCTGCGCATCTTCCCGGCGCTCACCGCATGCGCGTTCGGCACCGCGCTGGTGATCGGGCCGCTCGTCACCGAGTGGCCCCTGCCCCGCTACTTCGCCGCGTGGGACACTTGGCGCTTCGCACTCCAGAACTCCGTGACCTGGCCCATGGGCGTGCAATGGACCTTGCCCGGCGTGTTCCTGCACCAGCCCGGGGGGCCGGCGGTGAACGGCGCGCTGTGGTCGCTGCCGTGGGAACTCACCCTGTATGTCATGCTGGCCGTCATGGGCGCGGTGCTCGTGCGCCCGCGCCTGCGGGGCGACGCGTTCGGCAACGCGGTCGTGATCATCGCGGTGGCCGCCACCGCCGGCCACGGGCTCAACGAAGCGACCGGACTGTCGCACCGTTTCGAGATCGTGCAAGGGCTGCGGCTCGTGGCGCTGTTCTTCACTGCGGGCGCGCTCCAGGTTCACAAAGCGCGCATCCCGCTCGGCGTGACGTGGTTCGTGGCCGCACTCCTGCTGCTGCCCAGCATCCTGTGGCTGCGCGGCGCCGCGCTCGGGTTCTACCCGCTGGTCCTCGGCTACCTCATCCTGTGGCTGGCGCTGGTGCCGGGCGGAGCGCTGCGCCGCTACAACCAGCTCGGGGACTACTCCTACGGGCTCTACCTGTGGCAGTTCCCGATCGAGCAGTGCATCGTGCTCGCACGCCCCGGACTCACACCGCTCGGCCTGTCGCTGCTGGCGCTGCCGGCGACGCTCATCCTGGCCGTGTCTTCGTGGCACCTGATCGAGTCCCGGGCGCTGGCGTTCAAACCGCACGCCGCTCCAGCGCCCGGCCGCCAGAGCCGATGACCGGGGACCTGCGAACCGCGGCCCGCCCCGAGCCGGATGCGCGCCCCGCGGCCTTCCCACACCCTCGCGCTCACATGTGGGTGCGGTGCGTGGCCGTCGCGTGCATCGCACTGCTGAGCGGTTGCGGCAAGAGCGGCACCGCTCCGGGCGTGGCGACTCCGCGCCACTACCGCATGGGCTTCGCCGCGAACGCGCCCCGTTTCGAGTTCGACCTGCTGCTCGCCGCGCTCGAGCTGTGGACGCGCCGCGCCGATGCTGCGCTCATCGGTGGCGAAGCGCCGTGGGATTCGCTGCTCGCCGGCGTGCCGGCCGCCGACTATGTGCGCCGCCAGCATGCGCCGCTCGCCGAGTACTACCGTGGCAGGGGACTGCGGTTGTGGGTCTATCTGGACCCCGCGAACGGCCTGAACCGTGCGGGCGAGGCCAACGCGCTCACGGCCGCCGGGCGCAGCATCAGCGAGCCCGCGATCCAGCAGCTCTACCGCGAGTACGCGGTGGCATGCGACACGCTGCTGCGTCCCGACGTCCTCGGTGTCGTGCTCGAGACCAATCTTATCCGTATCGCCGCACCACCCGCGCTCTACGCGGCGGTGCGTCAGGTGGCCAACGCCGCTGCTGCCGACATCCGTGCGGTCGATCCGGCCGTGAAGCTGTCATCGAGCGTGCAGGTCGAGACCGCTTGGGGCCGTCTGGGGCTCGGTACGGGCTACGTGGGTGTCGAACAGGACTTCACCGACTTCCCCTACACACAGGTGCTGGGACTCTCGAGCTATCCGTATTTCGGTTGGACCTCGCCCGACAGCCTGCCGTCCGACTATTACTCGCGCCTGCTCCAGGGCCGCAGCCTGCCCGTGGGCGTCACCGAGGGCGGCTGGACGAGCGAGAGCTTCGGTACGGTGGTGTCGAGCGCTGCCTTGCAGCGGCGCTACATCGAGCGGCAGGCGCAACTGCTCGACGGCATGAGCGCCGTGGGCTGGTTCCAGCTGACGTTCACCGACATCGAGGTGCACTCGGTGCCGCAAGGGCGGGAACTGGCGCCGTTCTCGCGCACCGGACTGGTCGACACCACGCTCGCTGCCAAACCCGCGCTGTCGCCCTGGGACGTGACGTTCAAGCGGCCGCTGCAGTAGCGAGTGTCTCGTCCCAGAAGTCCTGTACATGCCTCGACGGCCCTCGTGACCGCTGGCTGCGTTGCTCCTCCTCGACGTATCTCCCGGATACGACTTCGTCGTCGCGCCTTGCCAGCGGCCA
>JANMAX010000032.1:0-12247 GCA_031360075.1 bacterium
GTTGAGCGCGCCCAGCACGAAGCCGGCACAGAGGTCCAGGTGATCCGGGCGATGCGCGCTCACGTCCACTCCTCCTGCGGGACCAGCTCACGAAGTTTGAGCAGTCCCTGACGGCACCACGACTTCACCGTGCCAAGCGGCGCACCCAGCCGATCCGCGATCTCGGATTGGCTGAGTCCGCCGAAGTAGGCAAGCTCGAGTGAGTCGCGCTGCGGCTCGGGAAGTGCTCCCAGCGCCTCGCTCACCTTCTTGTGGCGCTGGCGGGACTCCGCGAACATGCCGGGTTCGTCCGGCGCGCTCACCGCGAGCGGCTCCACCGCGGATTCGGCATTGAGCCGCGACGCAAGGCTCCGGTAGCGATCGATGGCGCGACTCCTCACGATGGTGACCAGCCAACCGGCCACACTGCCTCGGGACGGGTCCCAAGTGGCAGCGCTGCGCCAGACCTGTAGCCAGGTCTCCTGCACCACGTCCTCCGCATCACCCGCGCGCCGCACGATGCGCAGCGCGAGCGAGTAAAGCAGGGGGGTGTGCCGGTCATAGAGCACAGTGAGCGCGGCGTTGTCGCCAGCGCGCACCCGGCTCATGCATTCGCGGTCGGGGTCAGGTTCTGTCATCGGGGGTCCAGGTTCGGGTTTCCATGACCTCTACGGAGCGCGGACCGGATCGGATGTTCAGGCCCTCATGTGTGCCGGCGCCCCCAGCCCGCGTTCGGGTGAACCATAGGCAGCTCGCAATCCCGGCACAAGTGCGGGCTCGTTCATCCGATCGCCCGGTCGCTTCGTAGTAAGCACGAAACCCAGCCGCCGAGCTGGGCCGGGCTTCGGAGACCCCGCCGCCCTTGTCGTCCAAGCCGAAAGGAACTCACCATGCTCCGCCGAACTCTCACCGCACTGCTCGCCGCGGCACTGTTGCTGCCGGCGAGTGCCTTCGCCTCGAGCCACAGCGAAGCCCCCGGCACTTCGCGCGATCGTCTCGCCGACGACACCGACGTCTATGCCTGGGTGGCCGCCGATGCGCCTGATGCTGTGACCTTCGTGGGTAACTGGGCGCCTATGATCGAGCCCAACGGCGGACCCAACTTCGCGGGTTTCGACGACGACGCGTTCTACTATATCAATGTCGACAATGTCGGTGACGCGACGGCGCACATCCGCTACCAGTTCCGCTTCTGCACCGTACGCCGGAACGAGGGCACATTCCTCTACAACACCGGACGGGTCACCTCGCTCGACGATCCGGACCTGAACGTGCGGCAGTTCTGCACCATCACACGTTTCGACAACGGCAGTCCCACGGTGCTCGCCACCGACATCCAGGTGGCGCCGAACCGCGTCGGGCCCGCCTCGATGCCGGCCTACGAGACGCTCGCCCAGTCCGCGGTCCGCACGCTCTCGGATGGCACCAAAGTGTTCATCGGGCCGCGTGACGATCCGTTCTTCGTCGATCTGGCGGCCATCTTCGATCTCCTCACGATCCGCAAGGTTCCCGGCAACCGTGGTAAGGGTGTGGATGGCCTCGGCGGTTTCAACGTGCTGAGCATCGTGCTTCAGGTGCCGAAAACGCGCCTGACCGCCGACGGCCAGTCCCCAAACGTCTCGAACGGCGTGATCGGCATCTACGACTCGGTGGAGCGGCTCGCCACGCGGACGCTGAACGGCGACGGCACCACGAGTGTGAGCGGTCCCGAGATCCAGGTCTCGCGGCTCGGCATGCCGCTCGTCAACGAAGTCGTGGTCCCGGTCGGCATGAAGGATCGCTTCAACGCCACGGCTCCGACCGGCGATGGCGCGTTCCTGCCGTACGTGCTGAATCCGGAACTGGCCGGACTGTTCACCGCGCTCTACGGCTTCCCCACGCCCCCGGCGCCGCGCAATGACCTCGTCGCCGTGTTCCTGACCGGTATCCCGGGGCTCAACCAGCCCGCGAACCCGAACCAGGTGCCGTGCGAGATGCTGCGCTTGAACATGACCATCCCGGCGGCGCTGTACCCGAACCGCTTCGGGCTCCTGGGCGGCGACAACGCGGGCTTCCCCAACGGCCGTCGGCTCACGGACGACGTGGTGGACATCGCCGAGCGCGTGGTCGCCGGCGCGACGCCGTTCACGCCGCAGTTCAACGTGGCGCCCAACAACGTGCTGGGCGATGGAGTCGACTTCAACGACCGTCCGTTCCTGCGCAGCTTCCCCTACGTGGCGCTGCCGCACGATCCGTTCGCGCACGAGCACCACGCAGACGAGCGCGGTGAGCGCGAGCACGCGTGGTCCCCGGGCGGCAAGGGGGATCACCCCTCGACGGCGGGCGGGTCCGGGGAAGAGCTCAACTCCGGTGGCGCGGGGTCGACTCCCTCGGCCGGACTGCGGCTTGCCGGTGCGAATCCGTCCGCCACGACGCGGCTTGAGTTCACGCTGCCGACCGCAGGGCGTGCGGTGCTTCGCATCTTCGACGTCCAGGGTCGCACCGTGCGCACGCTGTTCGAACAGGATGCCGACGCGGGCACGTTCGCGGCGACGTGGGACGGCCGGATCGATGACGGTTCGCACGCGGTGCGCGGCATCTACTTCGCACGGCTCACGTCGGGCAAGCAGACGTTCGACCGCCGGATCGTGCTGAACTGATGATCTCGATCGGGGAGTGGATCGACTAGGGGGGACCAGCGATCCACGAGCCGGCGAGGTCGCAGACCCGGGGGCCCTGCAGGAGACTGCAGGGCCCTCTGGGTTCTCGAAGCTGTCGAGGGCCCGTCACTCGAATGCAGCGATGGCCGTGTACCGCCGCATGCAGCAGCACGCCCTGCCGAGCTGCATGGGCGGGTCGGCTACGGATCTGTCCCACTCGCCTGAAACTGCGCGCTCGGTCAAGTACGCGCGTTCCCGGCAGTCGTGGTCCGCAGCGAGGAAGCGACGTGGACCTTCCGACACGCTTCCCCCGGCAGGACGGACCGGCGGCGGCCCGCTGGCTCGCCGGCAAGGGCAGTACCCCAGATGCGACACGAGCGCGCCAGGCTAGGCGCGCTCGTGTCATCGCAGCGTGGGTGCTGTCCTTCGGTTGCGAGGGCGCTCAGTATCCGACGTGCACGAACGCTTGGATCTGGTCCTCACTCGGACCGTTGTGGTCGGCCGATTGGTGCGTCCAGTCCAGGGCGACGCGGGCGTTCGGGCTCAGGTAGTACGCGAGGTTGAGTGCCGCCTGGCTGAGGTTCGAGGCATCGAGCCCGCCCGAGGCGAGCGTGCGCCGCTGCTCGAACCGGCCGGTGGCGACCCACTTCCCGTCCTTGTCGAGCATGCCGGTGGCCTCGAGCATGGCGGTGTCGATGTCCTTCTCCACCGTGACGTCTGCGAAGTGCTCCAGTGTCACGGCGGGGATGACCGCGAAGCGCCCGGACGAGCCGCTCCAGTAAGCACTGACATCGGTCTGCATGTGGAGTGAAGCGTCCTTGCCCGCGGTGCGCGGGTCCTGGCGCTCGAGCCGGACGCGCGCGGTGACCATACTGCTGCCGATGTCGCGGGCTAGCCAGCCATAGACGTTCTCAAGTTGGTTCAGGTTGTTCGAACCCGCCTTGCCCTGCGTCCGCGTGCTGTTGACCACGCCCGCGGCGTAGGTCCACACGTTGCTCGCGCCGTTCAGTTCGATGCCCTGGTTGTCCTGGGTCCAGTCGGTAAGGTAGCCCGCCATGGTGGTCCGGCGCGCGTCGGAGAGATAGGGGATCTCGCCGTCGAAGATGCCGACCTTCACGTTGAGCTTGCCGCCGGTGGCGACGTCATCGAACTGCACGAACGCCATGCCGCTCTGGAGGACGCCTGTGTCATTGGCGAAGCCGTTGTCGAAGTGGAACGACACCTTCTGCGCCAGCGTGCCGGCGGTGTGGAACTCGACCCAGTTTTGTCCGAAGCCGGATTGCGTTGATGACACGCGTGACGGGCCGCCCGTGTCGGCTTCAGTGCGCACCCAGTGCGCGCCGACGTTGCCGACCAGCGACAGCGGGAAGTGCTCCTGCTCCCAAGGGGACGTTCCCATCTGTCCCGGCATCCGGTAGCCGTTCTGCTTGAAGTCCATCCCGAACGTGTTCAGTCGCGGGAACGACATATGGCACGTCGTGCAGGGAACCTTGAGCTCGCGTGCGAAGAGCGGAAGCGACTGCGCAGTCATTGGGGTGAGGAGTTCAAGAGCGCCGATGATCAGCGCGGCGAAGGCAGCGGTGTTGCATACTCGACTGAACATGGGGGCTTTCTCGCGGGAAGTAGAGGCCGGTGACGAGGATCGACTGGCTGGGGGCGACCTGGAGAGATTCCACGCCACACCGCTGTATTCCCGGCTTCGCTTTCACCCGACGCATGGACCGTATGGTCGGGAGCAAGGAGCGTCAACCATGAGAGTGACGAGTCGTGATCAGATGGTGTGCGGGTGCGCCCGCGAAGGACCACGGCCCGCCCGAACGGCGGTCGTGGGAGTCGAACGACCGATCGGAGCAGCCACCCATCGCGAAGGCCGACTGCCGCACGGGACCCGCGTGCGGCAGCGACCTCGCCACGCTGCCGGCCACGCGGCACGTGCGCGCTCCTCGACTGGACGCCTTGCGTTGCGATTCCGCTGCTCCGCTGGCACCGCCACGCACTGCCGGCGATCGCGATTCCGGAAGTCCGAAGCGATGCGTTATCGTCGGCCCCAGCCATGAGCCCACGACCCGACGACCCGAGACCCGACGACCCGAGCCCCGACGACGCTGGCTCCCTCGACGACGGCTCCAAGCCCCCGTCGCACCAGCGCCGCCCGCGCTACGCCGGCACGCATCCCAAACGCTTCGAGGAACGCTACAAGGAGCTGGCTTCCGACCAGTATCCCGAGATCGTGCCGCATGTGATGGCCAAAGGGCGCACCCCTGCCGGCCAGCACGTGCCGATCCTGGTGGCGGAGATCCTGGAATTGCTGGCGCCCGTGCCGGGCGAGCGTGTCGTCGATGCCACGCTGGGGTGGGGCGGTCATGCGCGGCGCCTGCTGGAGTGCATCGTTCCGGGCGGGCATCTGCTTGGACTGGACGCCGATCCCATCGAGCTGCCGCGCACCGAGGCGCGCCTGCGCGCGCTGGGTCACGACGACCGCGTGTTCACCGCCAAGCGCACGAACTTCGCCGGGCTGCCCGCCGCGCTGGCCGCGGTGGGCTGGCACGATGGCGCTGACGTCGTGCTGGCCGACATGGGCGTGTCGTCGATGCAGCTCGACAATCCCGCACGCGGGTTCACGTTCAACGCACCGGGGCCGCTGGACATGCGCATGAACCCCAATCGTGGCCAGTCGGCCGCCGAGTGGCTCGCGCGTGCGTCCGCCGCGGAAATCGCGAGCGTGCTGCGCGAGCACGCCGACGAGCCATGTGCGGACGAACTCGCGCAGGCACTCGCCGCCAAGGAAGGCGCGCTCCACTCCACCGAGGCGCTGTCCGCAGCGGTGCGGAAGGCGCTCGCTCGCAGGCCCGACGACGAAGCCGAGCAAAGCGTGCGCCGTGTGTTCCAGGCGCTGCGCATTCAAGTGAACGACGAGTTCGGTTCGCTCGACGCCTTGCTGCGCGCCCTGCCGTTCGGCCTGCGTCCGGGCGGGCGCGTGGCCATGCTGACGTTCCATTCGGGCGAGGACCGCCGCGTGAAGCAGGCGTTCCTCCAGGGCGAGCGCGAAGGGCTCTACTCGAGCATCGCCCCCGACGTGATCCGCGCGGGCTCCAAGGAGCGTTACGACAACCCGCGCTCTCGCTCGGCCAAGCTGCGCTGGGCGAGGCGCGCGGCTCAGGGAGCCACTTCAACCGGGCCGTGATCGAGGCGTCGCATGGGCGGCGGGGGCGGCGGCCTACTTGTACATCCTGCCGTCTGGATTGAACGGGTCGCCGCTCGTTTCACGCTCCGCGCACAGCCGGAGCGCATGCGCCCTCGCACTCCGTCGGGCTATCGCGCGTCTGCGTATCGCGTTGGGTTGGCGATGCTGGGTGCGGCAGTGGTTGGCATGGGAATCGCGTATGGAATCCAGTGTGGCAGGCGGCGAAGCAGGCCGCGGTCATGGCGTCGGAGATGTCAGGATCCCGAACCGGCCCCGCACCACGGCACCAGAGCGGCGACAACCGCTCCAGGCTGGAGTGGGTGCGCATCCGGTTCGGAGCCCCGGCACCCCCGGACGCCAACAAACGGGTGGACCTGTAGCTGCACGACATCCCCCGACGGGTTCACCCCAGCCATGTCGCCGCACCCCGCCAGCGCACAAGGAGAACGCCATGTCATCGATGAAGGCCACGATCCAGATGGGTTTGTTCGCCGCCGGAATCACGGCCGCCGCGCTGCTGGTCCCCGGCTGCTCCAGGCCCGCACCGGCGGGGGGCACGATCTCGCGGGCGAGTGCGGACCTGCACGACTCGATGCGCAAGCTGTGGGAGGACCACATCACGTGGACCCGGCTGGTCATCGTCAGCACGGCCGCGGGGCTTCCGGACCTGACGGCCACGACCGAACGCCTGCTCAAGAACCAGGCCGACATCGGTGACGCGATCAAACCGTATTACGGCAACGAGGCGGGCGACAAGCTGACGGTACTGCTGCGTGAGCACATCGTTGGCGCGGCGAACGTGCTGGCGGTGGCCAAGACCAAAGACGTGTCCAAGCTCGAGACCGCCAAGGCGGCGTGGTACGCGAACGGTGAATCGATCGCCGCGTTCCTGAGCGCCGCGAACCCGGGCGCGTGGTTGCTGGCGGACATGCAGGCGATGATGCGGGAACACCTCGACCTGACTCTGGTGGAGGCGGTAGCACAGTTGGAGGGGCGATACCCCGATAGCGTGGCCGGTTACGACAAGGTCCATGCGGCGATACTGACGATGTCCGACATGCTGAGTGACGGCATCGTCAAGCAGTACCCCAAGCAGTTCTGAAGTCTGCTGCGGCACCCATGAACAAGCGCGAGCGCCCTGCTTCGGCCGGGCGCTCGGCGCGTATCCCCACGCTCGGTTGCGGGGCCGGTGCGAGCGTCCAACCCGGTGCGTGTGAGAAGAACGTGAACACGGCGGCGTGATTGCTGGGGGGCTGCCGTCGTTCGACGCCAGATGACGACGTTCAGTCTCGTGCATCCTGGCCGCAGCGCGTGCCGTGCGACAGAATCCGGTGGGCGTTCGCCGAGCGGACTGCTATCGTGTTCGCCTCTTCCTCTCTCTCCACTCCCACTGAGGTTCCCCGCGCATGCTCGATTCCGGCACCCGGCTTGGCCCCTACGAGATCCTCTCACCGCTCGGCGCGGGCGGGATGGGCGAGGTGTATCGCGCTCGTGACACGCGCCTCGGCCGCGAGGTGGCGGTCAAGGTGCTGCCGCTGCACCTGTCCTCCAACGAGGAGATCCGCGCTCGTTTCGAGCGCGAGGCGAAGACCGTCTCGAGCCTGAACCACCCGAATATCTGCACGTTGTTCGATGTCGGTCGCGAGGGCGACACCGACTACCTCGTGATGGAGCTGATCGAGGGCGATACGCTGGCCGAGCGGCTGCGCAAGGGGCCCCTGGCGGGCGCGGACCTGCTGCGCATCGGCGCGCAGATCGCCGACGCGCTCGACCGCGCGCACCGTGCGGGTGTCATCCACCGTGACTTGAAGCCAGGCAACGTCATGCTCACGCGTTCGGGCGCGAAGCTGATGGACTTCGGACTGGCGCGGGCGGCCGGCGTCGCGAACAAGACGGGGAGCGGGTCCTCGGGTTCGGCGCTGACCCAGTCGCCGACGGTCGCCCAGGCGTTGACGACTGAAGGCTCGATCGTCGGGACGTTCCAGTACATGGCGCCCGAGCAGTTGGAGGGGCGCGAGGCCGATGTGCGCAGCGACATCTGGGGACTCGGCTGCCTGCTCTACGAGATGGCGACCGGGAAGCGGGCGTTCGAAGGGCGCAGCCAGGCGACGCTGATCGCGGCGATCATCGGCTCGCAGCCCGCGGCGGTGATCGAGGCGCCGACCGGCTCGCCCGCCGGCGCCGTGCCACCGGCCGGGCTGGACCGGCTCATCCGCGCCTGTCTGGCGAAAGACCCGGAAGAACGTATGCAGACGGCGCACGCGGTGAAGCAGCAGCTGCAGTGGATCGCCGAGGGGGCCGGGATGTCGAGCGTGGGCACGCCCGCATCGAATCCCGTCGCGGTGCCTGCGCCGCTGGCCGCAGCGCGTGGCGGTCCGAGGCTCGCGTGGAGCGTGGCCGGCGTCGCCCTGCTGGCCGCACTCGCGTTCGCCGGCTTGTGGTGGCGAAGTGGCGCGACGCCGGGGCCGTCGCTGCGATTCGAGATCCGGATCCCCACCTCGCTCGCGCCACTCGGTCCGCTGCGAGTGTCGCCGGACGGCCGGGTGGCCGCGTTCGCGGCGACGGACTCGACCGGTACGGCCCGGCTCTGGTTGCGCACGTTCGACGACCTCGAGTGCCACCCGTTGCCTGGCACGGAGGGAGCGGGCCGGCCGTTCTGGTCTCCAGACAGCCGCTCGCTCGCGTTCTTCTCTGGCGGCAAACTGCGCAAGATCCTGGTGACCAGCGGCCGGCCCGAGACCATCTGCGATGCGCCGGGTGGTTCCGACGGCAGTTGGGGCCGCAACGGAACGATCCTGTTCGACGGCGATGGTGCACATCCCATGATTCGCATGGTGCCGGCCACGGGCGGCGAGCCGCGTGCGATCACCGTGCTGGACACCACGCGACATGAGGTCGCCCACGCCTGGCCCGAACTGCTGCCCGACGGCAAGCACTACCTGTTCTCGGTCTCCAACAGCGACGCCGACAAGTCGGAGGTCCGTCTTGGCGAGCTCGGCTCGGCGCGCGCGGTTCGCGTCCTGGGTGGCGACAGTCGGGTGGAGTTCACGCCGTCCGGCCACCTGCTGTTCGAACGCGAAGGGGCGCTGCTGGCGCAGCGCATCTCGCGTGCGTCCGGAAAACTTCTCGGCGAGCCGCGCACGCTGGTCGACCAGGTCGGCGTGAACCGCATCAACTCCATGCCGTTCTTCTCCTCCGCCTCCGGGGCTGACGTGCTGCTGTTCAGCCAGGGCCGAGGCAGTGCGAGGCGCATCGTCTGGGTGGACCGGGCGGGTCGGCCGGGTGAACAGGTCGGTCCGAACGGCGCCTACGGCGGTTTGGCGCTGTCGCCGGACGGCAAGCGCTTGGTGTACGAGTTGATCGACGCGAGCGGGCAGGCCGCGGACCTCTGGGTCCGCGACCTCGAGCGTGGCATCTCGTCACGCTTCACGATCGATCCGGGCAACGACATCTGGCCGGTGTGGTCACCGGACTCGCGCACGATCTACTGGGCCTCGAACCGCTCCGGCACGTTCGCGGTCTACGAGCGGTCCCTCGATTCGGTTGGCGGCGATTCACTGGTCTTCAAGATGGTCGCGAACGTCGGCCCGGTGGACGCATCGCGCGATGGGCGGTTCCTCGCGTGCATGGTGAGCGCCGGCGGCACATGGGACGCCCTCGCCCTGCCGCTCGCAGGCGGTGCCCCGGTCCCGATCGCAGCCACGAAGTTCTCCGAGACACGCCCGCACTTCTCGCCGGACGGCAAGTGGGTCGCGTTCGATTCGGATCAGTCCGGCCTGGCCCAAGCCTACGTCCAGGCCTTCCCGGGGCCGGGAGCGCCTGTCCAGATCTCGAGTCAGGGCGGCCGCAATCCCACGTGGAGTGCCGATGGGACGCAGTTGTACTTCCGCTCATCGCAGGATCTCATGGCCGCGGACGTCAAGACGGGTGAGCGCTTCGAGGCGGGTGCGTCGCGCGTCCTGTTCAACTTTCCGCTCTTCCTCTCAGGCGTATCGGTCGCGCGCTACGCGCCCTCGGCCGATGGTCAGCGCTTCATCTTCTGCGCGCCGCTGCCGTCCGAGAGCGCGTGGATGCCAATCGCGGTGTTCGGCTGGGCGCGCGCGCTCCGGGACAAATGATCGCGTGCTGCGGGCCAGGTGCGAGCGTGGTCCTGCGCTGACGGGCTGGCACGCCGCGCTGGGATCAAACAGGGCCATGCGCACGAGCACTCATGGCCATGTCAGGGCGCCCGCGAACGCACGGCATTCCAGGCACCTGTTCATGGCAGTCCGCGAGGACCGCATGCTAACGTGCCGGCATGGACGGACCCGCTCGCCCCGGCCGCGATGAACGCGGGCTGCTCGCCACGAACTATGCCCTGTACCGGGCGACCGGTTGCGAGCGTGCTTACATCGTGGAGTCCCTCTCCTCCGGACCGCTGGCGGGAACGCCGGTGGCGAGCGTGGGGTACAGCGCCGAGAGCTCGCTCACGCCGCTCGCCGATGCCATCGCAACCGTGGCGGGGGCCGCGCCGGGTGAGCTGCTCGAGCTCACCCTCAAAGTGCACGGCTTCAATATGCGCCGCTCGACCTTCGCCCGCGAGATCCTGTCCGATGCGAACCCGCCGGCCGTCCATGCTGGTGAAGCGTTCCTGCCGAAGCGCGGGTTCTTGATCGGCTTTCGCTGGCCGAGTGAGGGCATGCTGTCGGGGGAGTCCGCTCGCGACATGTTCGCGTCGATCCTGGTGTCGCCAGCGATCGGGCTGTTGCTGATGCTGCTGCCGTTGCACGGCCTGCTGGTGTCGGGCGGACTCGGGCAGGTGTTGCGTTCGGTCTCGGGACCGCTCGCGGACCGGATTGGCGCCATGGGCCACGCGCTCGCGGGCGCGGAACAGGCTGCGCAGACGGCGCTCGGACAGCTGTGGCCGCCCGCTCCCAAGTTCATCGAGGGGCTGTTCGCCCCGTTCCTGGTTACCACGTCCGCGGCGCTGTGGCTGGGCGCGGGCATGCTCATCGTGTTCCTGAGACTCTCCACCTACCAGCGCGATCGATATCGCGCGGTGCATTACGGCGTCCCCGACCTGGGCGAGTTCATGCGGGACCTCGAGCGCGCATTGGTCGTGCGCAAGGTGAGAGTGAGGCTCCACGTGGTGGCGCACAGCATGGGCTCGTTGCTGGTGGTGAACGCGTTCCGCGTGATGTCCGACTACTTCCATCCGCCGGGCGACGAGACGGGGAGCGCGCCGTCGTTCGGGGAGATGGGACGGAATGGGACGTACCAGTTGGGCACGCTGATCCTGTGCGCCCCGGACCTGCCAGCGGTCATGGCCACGCGCGACCACAATAACTACTTCCAGTCGGCGCTGCGCCGATTCACCGCGGTGCACGTGTTCTGCAGCGACCGGGACCTGATCCTGAAGTGGCTTTCACCGATCGCCAACTGGGCGAGTGAGCCGCGTTACGACATGGTCGGCCGGAAGCTCGGGAACGTCGTGCTGCTGAAGTCGGCGAAGCGCGTTGTGGGGGTGCCCGACTCGCGAAGCGACTGGACCCTGTGGCCCGTGAACCGGCCGGTCATGCGGGCACACCCGCTCTATAGGACGGACCCTCTGGGCATCTCGGCCCCGGCCGTCATCCACTTCCATGACTGCACGCTCGACGCCGCGCTCGGCGGTTCGTATGCCGCGATGCTGGCGGCTTCGGTGGCCGTTGTCGTGGCGCTGTGGGCGCTGGGTGCGCTATTGGGTATCGCCGTGGTCGGCTGGGTCGCATCGGTGCTCGGCTGCTGGCTGGTGCTCGGCCTGGCTGCGCGTCCCCTGTGGCCGCGCGTACGCGACATCGCCGGGCTGGGAGGAGTCGTGGGCGCGCTCGCCGAGGTGCCATCACTGATGATGTTCGCCACTTTCTGGCGCGGCTGGGACCCGCACGGCGGCTACTTCACGTTCGGGCGGCCGCCTCGGCGGCGGATCCGAGAACTGCTCGCGGACCCCGATGCGTTCCCGCGGCATACGCCCACTGGCGCGGCGATCGACGAAGAGGATGGCGCGATCCGGTACCGGCTGGTGCGGATCTCGGTGTAGCGGGCGCGGGGTGGGCGGCGGGAGAGCGGCGTTGTCCTGAGACGCTCGGCACGACCTCACACGATTCAGGGCCAGCGAGCCAACGTCCGTCGCGGCGACGCCATACAATGCGCTTCAATGGGATGCGCCGTTGGGGCGCTTCGCGCCGGTGGACTGCAGTAGGCGGCGTCTGGACTCGAGCGCGAAGCTCAGAGCCTCACGCGGGGAGCGCGAGCTGCCAGGCCGCCGCTGCACTCGCGCACGGGTAGCCACGTGGGTATCACCCACGTTCTCGGTCTGATCGGTCACCAGTGCGCCCAGTCCGGACCGTGGAATTCGTTTGACAGCTTTACGGAGGCCCACAGGCCTCACCGCGAGGCTCGTTTGCCGGACGCTTTCCAGCCTGCG
>JANMAX010000287.1:0-16793 GCA_031360075.1 bacterium
CTACAACATCGCCTCGGGCCCGGCGAACCCCGGTTACCAGATCGGCGTCTCTCCGCCGCCGGTCGGTGCCGTGTCCAGGAGCTGGAGCCAGCTGAAGAAGCTCTACCGCTGAACTTCCGGCCGGACCGCCGCCCGCGCGCGGTGCGGTCCGGCATGCAGCACGTGAACGGCCGGTTCCCGTCGCTCGGGAACCGGCCGGTTCGTAGGGCGAGGCGTCCGCGGAACGTATGCTCGGGTGCGCGAAGCCATGACGCCTGGCCGGGAGGGTCGTGATGAACCGCCGGCGTGGGATCCGCGAACGTGTGCCCGCGCCTAGCCGCTCGCCCTCGGCGCCGCCCCGGCCTTCGTGCTGGGTGGCCGCGAAGGACTGAGATGCCGCCCGCCTTCGATCACGCCATCGTGGTCGTATCGTCACTCCCCGAGAGCGTGAACTCATTCGAACGCGCGGGCTTCACCGTGACGCCGGGCGGCAAGCACGACGCGGTGCCGACCGAGAACGCGCTGGTGTGCTTCGCGGACGGCGGCTATCTGGAACTGCTCGCGACGCGGGACCGCGAGACGCGTACGGAACTCCGTCGCTTGCGCGCGACCGAACGCTGGGAGCTGCACGTGCGTGGCGTCTCGGCGGTGGCGCGGCGCTTCCTGCCGCTGCTCGCCGGGCCCGACGGTGTCGCGGACTGGGTCCTGCGTTCGGAGTCGATCGCGCGGGATGCCGCGCGGTTGCGACGATGCGGCGTGGCCGCGAGCGGCCCGGTGGACATGAGCCGCGAACGCCCCGACGGCGAGCGCATTGCCTGGCAGCTGTTGCTGCCGGAGTCGTCGCTGCACCCATTCCGTATCGCCGACCGCACGCCGCGCGAGCGCCGCGTGCCGGTCGAGCCGGCGGCGGTGACGCACGCCAACGGAGCGTCCGGCGTGAGCGTGGTGCACGTGCGTGCGCCGGTCGTGCCGGTGGCCGCACTGGAACTGGGCGACACGCTCGGTGTGGTGCCGGCGGTGGGGGCTGCGGGCACGAGCGTGTTGGAGCTGGGCGGCTGGCGCGCCGAGTTGTCGGCGGGCCGGCCGGCGGGGGCGTTCGCGCTCGGGCTCGCCGGCGTCCACTCGCTCCCGGACGACATCGTGGCGCTGGGCGTGCTCGCCGACGGGAACATGGCACCAAGGTAGCAGCGGTGCGTGACGATGCGTCAGCTTATCCTGACAGTACGTCCGCTGCGTGTCGCAGCGGACGAGCAGGAGTCCGCACCGTCAGGCGAGTTAGCGTCCCGGCTTGGCGCAGGAATGCTGGCACGGTGCGTGCGTGGGACTGCTTGTGATTGCTCCCCAGGGAATTCGCCCTCGTGGATCTCGAACTCACAACGACAGGATCCCGTCATGCTCCCGAGACTGTTGGATCGAGTCGGCGGCACGCCGCTCATCGATATCGATGGCGTGCACGTCAAGATGGAGTGTGCGAATCCCGGTGGCAGCGTCAAGGACCGCATCGCGGTGTTCATGCTCACCGAGGCCATGCGCCGCGGTGACCTCTATGTCGGTGATACCGTGGTCGAGGCGACCTCGGGCAACACCGGCATCGCGCTCGCCCTGGCCGCGCGCGAACTGGGCTGCCGGGCGCTCATCTTCATGCCCGAGCACATGAGCGTCGAGCGCCGCCGCATGATGGTGCGTGCCGGCGCCGAAGTTCGCCTGACGCCACAGGCCGAGAGTTTCGCGGGCGCGTGCGCGCGACGGGACGAATACCACAGCCGCTCGGGGTACTGGATCCCGGATCAGTTCACGAACCCCGACAACACGCGCTGTCATCGCGAGACCACGGGGGTGGAGATCGTGTCCCAACTGCTGGACCGTGGCGTCTCGCGTCTGGGCGCATTCGTCGCCGGCGTCGGCACGGGGGGCACGCTCATGGGCGTGGGACAGGCCCTGCGCGAAGCGTTCTCGGGAGTGCGGGTCATCGCGGTCGAGCCCACGGAGAGCGCGGTCATGAGCGGCGGCGCTCCCGGCGACCATGGCATCATGGGTATCGGGGATGGCTTCATACCGGGGTTGATCGACATGGCCCAGGTCGATGGCGTGGTGTGCGTCTCGACGGCGGAAGCGCATGCCGAATGCGCGCGCTTGCGCGCCCATCATGGCTGGTGCATCGGGCTGAGCGCCGGCGCCAACCTCCTGGCCGCCCGCCGTCTGCAGGCCTGTGGGTTGCCGGTGGTGACGATGTGGCCGGATTCGGCCGACCGCTACACGTCGGTGGGGCTCGATCCGCCGACGGCCGCCACCACATGCTGTCCGCTGGCAGCGGCGTGTCACCAGCGCATGTCGGCATTGCTCGAGAATTAGCAGGCCGAGACCGGCAGTGGGAACGCAGGGTGGGGGAGCGGCGCGGCCTCCGGGGCGCGCCCGGCGTGGCTTCAGGAGTGGGGCGGTCCCTGACGGGGGGCCCCCACTCCAGTGCCCGGCCCTTGCCAGCGCCGGCTAGGGCTTGCTCCGCTTGCGGCTGACGTAGGCGCGAGCCGTGGCTTCCATCTCGGCGCTCTTGAGCCCGCCCGCCCTGGCGGCCAGCACCGCGCGCTCGATGTCCCAGTGCTGATCGAGTGTCAGCCACGGGATCAACGCCGCGCCGACGCGATTGCCCGAAGCACAGTGCACGAAAACACCGGCGCCGTCGGTCTGGTTCATGAGCGTACGGACCTGGTCGAACACCGCGTCATCGAGCGTGGCGGGCGTGACCGGGATCTTCACGTAACGCAGTCCGCTCGCCTTCATCGTCGAATCTTCATCGAAGCCGCGAGCCTCCCCGGCCGCGCGCAGGTCGAGCACGGTGGTGAAGCCGGCCCTGGCGAGCGCGGCCACATGCGCCGCTTCGGGCTGGCCGCCGGTGGCGAGCCCGGGCAGTGGACAGGCGCCGTTGTGCACACCCGCGAGCAGCGCGACGATGGCCGCCGAGTCAGGCAGCGCCGGTCTGGCGGCCTGCTTCGCGACTTCCTTGGCGGCCTGCTTCGCGGCCGTGGCCTGCATGGGCTGCGCGCGCGGCTTGGGCACGGGCGCGGCTTGGACGAGTACCGCGGACACCAGCAGTGATGCAACGAGCAACACACGACGGAACATGGCTCGAGCCTCGATCTTGGTTGGACTCCAGTTCATGTCTTGTGTCCTCTGGAAGATCCGCTCTCGCTCAGGGATGCGAGTCCTGCTCATGGCTTGAGCCCCGCTCCCTTGAGGATCGCCATCATCGGACACCACTTCGTGAAAGCGCTCTGCAGCAGGTTCAGTCCCACGAACGCCGTGAACGCGAACCACCACGGGTTCACCCAGACACCCAGTGCCACGGACGCCAGGATGAAGACCCCGGCGACCAACCGCACCCCTTCATCGATCCGCATGACCATACCCTCCTCAGGCTTGCCGCTCCACCGGCAACAGGAACAGACGAGTGATGGAGTCCCCTGCCGCGTCGCGCGCGGCATGGACCTCATCGAACAGCCGCGACGCCAGTGCGTCGTCGGCGACACACAACAGGTTCACGAGCGCGCCCGGATGCACGCGGTCCCCGGCATGCACGCCGGTGCGGCCCGAGCCCTCGAGTACCGGGGACACGGTCCAGCCGCTGGCGCCGGCCGCACCCAGGGTCTGTTGGAAGTGCTCGAGCCGGCCGGCATCGGCCACCACCCACAGCAGTTTCATGACGCCCCCACGACTTGCGGAGCGAGCACCGGCGGGGAGTTGCGCGCGGCTGGACCGTCGCTGGCGGTCGGCGCACCGCGTTCATCCCCTCGCTTGGCGAGGTAATAGAGCACCGGTACCGTGACACGCGACAGCAGGGTCGCCGCAACTTCGCCGCCGATGAGCGCGACCGCGAGGCCCTGGAAGATGGGGTCGAACAGGATGACGCCGCCGCCCACGACGACCGCCGCCGCGGTCAGCACCATGGGCCGGAAGCGCACCGCACCCGCGTCGATGACGGCGTCGCGCAGCGCCAGACCCTGGGCGCGGCGCAGTTCGATGAAGTCCACCAGGATGATCGAGTTGCGCACCGTGATGCCGGCGCCGGCGATGAACCCGATCATCGAGGTCGCCGTGAAGAACGCCCCCATCGCCGCGTGCAGCGGCAGGATGCCGACCAGCGACAGCGGGATCGGCAACATGATCACGAATGGCGTCACGAATGACTTGAACCAGCCGACCGTGAGCACGTAGATGAGCACCAGCACGATCGCGAACGCCGCGCCCATGTCGCGGAACACCTCGTACGTGATGTGCCACTCACCGTCCCACTTGAGTTCGTAGTGGTCGTCGGAGACCGGCAGTTGGGTGGAGAGCTGATGCACCGGCGTGCCGTCGGGCGTGGCGAGTGCCTGCACGCGCGGTCGCAGGCCCGCCATGGCATACACCGGGCTCTCCGCCTGGCCCGCGACGTCGCCCAGCACGTACACCACCCGGCGCAGGTTCTTGTGGTGGATCTCGCTTGGTGCGCTGTCGGCCTCGGCTCGCACCAGTTCGGACAGTGGCGTGCCGGGGCTGACCCCCATGCGCAGCGCGGACAGGGCGGCGAGATCCGCACGATCGGCGGCCCCGAGCCGCACCGAGACCGGCACCGGTTCGGGGGACTCGGGTGCTCGCAGCGTGCCCACGGCGCGGCCGCCATAGAGCGCGGCCGCGGCTTCCACGGCCTGTGCGGGCGAGACGCCCGCCAGCGCTGCACGGTCGCGGTCGACCACGAAGCGCGTGCGCGGTCGGCCCTCGGTGAGCATCAGGTCGGTATCGACGACGCCGGGGGTGCTGTCGAACACCGCGTGCACCTGGCGCGCGAACGCGCGCTGCCCCGCCAGATCGGGGCCGTAGACTTCGGCCACGAGCGTCGACAGCACGGGCGGGCCGGGCGGGACTTCGACGACTTTCACCCGCGCTCCGCTGCGCTTCGCCAGATCGGCGAGATCGTCGCGCACGGACTTGGCGATGGCGTGGCTCTGGCGCTTGCGGCGCCCGGCCTCGACCAGGCGCACCTGCACCTCGGCGAGTCGCGGTTCGTCGCGGAAGTCGTAGTGCCGCACCAGTCCGTTGAACGTCACCGGCGCACCCATGCCGGCATACACCACGGCATCCTCGACCTCGGGCTGGCCGGTGGCGATGCGTGCCGCTTCGTGCGCCACGGCCACCGTGCGCTCGAGCGGCGTGCCGGGCGGCAGGTCCAGGACGATCTCGAACTCGCTCTTGTTGTCGAACGGCAGCATCTTGACGGTGACGGCGCGCAGCACGACGAGCGAAGCCGCGGCCACGAACAGTGCGACCAGTCCGGCGAAGAACCAGCCGCGCGCGCGGCCGTCGTCCAGCAGGCGCGCCATGCTGCGGCGGTAGCCCTGATCCATGCGCGAACTGTGGCCGGCAGGCGTGTCGTCGTGCGCGGCCGCGCCGTGCTTGAGGAGCCGGCGTGCCGCCCACGGCGAGATGGCGAACGCCACGCCGAGCGAGAACAACATGGCGAGCGAGGCGCCGACCGGGATGGGCTTCATGTACGGGCCCATGAGCCCGCCCACGAACGCCAGCGGCAGGATGGCGGCGATGACCGCGAACGTCGCGAGCAGCGTCGGGTTGCCGACCTCGTCAACCGCCTCGATGACGCGCTGGTCCGTGCCGCGTGGGTCCCGCATCCCGAAATGCCGCGCGATGTTCTCGACCACCACGATGGCGTCATCGACAAGGATGCCGATCGAGAAGATCAGGGCGAACAACGTGACGCGATTGAGCGTGTAGCCGAGGAAGCGGTACACGAACAGCGTGAGCGCCAGCGTCACGGGGATGGCGATGGCCACGATGAGCGCCTCGCGCCGGCCGAGCGCGAATGCGATGAGCAGCACCACGGACAGGGTCGCCAGCATAAGGTGGAACATGAGGTCGTCCGACTTGTGCTTGGCCGTCTCGCCCAGGTCGCGTGTCACCTCGAGCACGACGTCGCGCGTGAGCAGCGTCGGCGCCAGTTGCGCGACGCGGCCATGCACGGCGTGCGCCAGGTCCGTGGCGTTGACCCCAGGCCGCTTGGCGACTTCCACCGTGACGGCCGGTTCGGCGTGGCCCGCATGGTCGACGCGCCACACCTGGCGCGCCGGCTCGGCCGGGCCATCGGCGACGTCCGCGATCTCCGACAGCCGCACCGGACCGCGCGCACCAGGGATCTGCAGCGCCGCGAGGTCGGTGGCGCTGGCGAGCGGGGACTCAGCGCGCAGCATGCGCACCTGGCCGCCCTGCACGGCGGTGCCCGCGGGCCACGACAACCCGGCGCCCGCGAGCGACTCGAGCAGTGCGCCCACGGTGACTCCGGCCTGAGCCATGCGTCCCGGCACCGGCCGCACTTCGATGACGCGCGATTCGCCGCCCAGCACGCGCACACGCGACACACCGGCCGTCTTGCGCACCTCGGTCGCGAGTTCTTCGGCGACGCGCCGCAGGTCGCTGCCGTCCCAGTCCGCGCGCTTGGGCGCGGTGAGCGTCAGGGCCAGCACGGGCACGTCATCGATCGCCCGCGGCGCGACGGAAGCCACTCCGGCGCCCGGGGGCAGCGCCGTGAGGGCCTCGTCGAGCCGCGAACGTACACGCGACAGTGCGAAGTCAGGCGACAGCCCGACCTTGAAGCGCAGGATGAGCAGCGCGCCATCGGCGTCGCTGGTGGAGTAGAGATATTCGAGGTCGGGGATCTGCCACAGCACGCGCTCGATCGGCGAGGTCAGCTGGCGCTCGACTTCGCTCACCGGATGCCCCGGCCAGCCCAGCCGCACGTCGACCATGGGTACCTGGATCTGCGGTTCCTCCTCGCGCGGCAGTGTGGCGAGCGCCAGCAGTCCGAGCAGTCCCGAAGCCAGGATCGCGAGCGGCGTCAGGCGCGAATGCAGGAACATCCCGGCGATGCGGCCGGCGATGCCGGTGGTGGCGAGTTTCACGACGCCACCTTGACGCGCGCACCGTCGCTGAGGCCCAGGGGTACTGCGACCACCTGTTCACCGGCGGCGAGTCCGGACAGCACTTCGATGGCGTCGCCCTGGGTGCGCCCGAGCCGCAACCAGCGCAGCCACGCGCGGCCATGCTCGACCACATAGACGCCCGTCAAGGCGCCGCGACGCACGATACTCGTGCCGGGCACCGCGAGTGCGGCGGGCGTGGCCGGCCCGCTGCCGCTGAACGCCAGCCGGACGCGGGCATAAGCGCCAGGTTCGATCGCACCGCGATCGCGCGGTGCATAGCGCGCCGTGCGCGTGCGCGTGGCCGGATCCACCATGCCGTCGGCACGCAGCAGCCGTGCTTCACGCCATGGTCCATCGCCGATCTGCACCCACGCGGCCGCGGCAGCCAGCCGCTGGGCCGCGGCTTCGGGTACCGCGGTCACGATCTCGGCACCGCTCGGAGAGCGCAGGTCCACGAGCGGCGAGCCGGCCTGCACGTCGGTGCCGACATCGGCGTGACGGCGCACGAGCACGCCCGCGAACGGCGCACGCACTTCGAACGACGACTCCACGGCTTCGCGTGCCGCCGTGGTCTGTGCCAGCCGGGCGGCGGCGCCACGGTCGGCGGCCTCGGAGTTCTCGCGTTCGGCCTGTGCGACGACTCCAGCTGCGAACAGCGATTCCATGCGGACGTGCTGTCGCTGCGCATAGGTCGCGGTGACGCGAGCCGCCTGTTCGTCGGCGCGAGCCGCCGCGAGTGCCAGCCGCGCTGCCGGTGCGTCGAAGCGCACGAGCAACGTGCCCTCGGCGACCGTCTGCCCTTCGCGCACCGGGAACGCCGAGATGCGGCCACCCGAGCGTGCGGTGAGCGTGGCCTCTTCAGCGGCTTTCACGCGTGCCGGAAGTTCGAGCGTGCCGGGTGCCCCGGAGCCGACGCGCACGAGGCGCACGGCGACCGGTGGGGAAGTTTCGGCGGGGGCCTTGGGAGTGCCCCCACAGCTGGCAAGCGCCAGGCTGGTGATGATGGCGGCCCCGAGCGTGTTGAGGGCGAGTGGGCGGCAGCGGTCTGCTAGCATGGAGGTTCCTCTTCTTCATCATGGCAACAGGCCGGGGGATGCGATGTCATCGAATCTTGTGGGCGGAATGTTGTGAGCGCACGGGCTACCAAAGGTGTGAGCCGCGGCTCGACCAAAGGATTCGCACAGCCGCTGCCCAGCGGGCGGGCGGGCGCCAAGTCGCGTTCCCACAACGCGAAGCCCGCACAAGTGAGGATCCGGGCCGCCGAACGCCGGCTGCTGCTGGCGGCCCGTGATGGCGATCGGACGGCGTTGGCCGACCTGCTGGAGCGCGCGGCCGCGCCGGCGTGGCGCTGGAGTCGCGGCTTCTGCCGCAACCCGGATGACGCCGCGGACCTGGTGCAGGACGTGCTGTACACGCTCATGCGGTCGCTGGCGCGCTTTCGCGGCGAGGCCTCGCTGTCGACATGGACGTACGTGGTCGCACGGCGCGCCTGCGCACGGCGGCGGCAACGCGGCGACCGGCAGCGGTCGCTGGACGCGCCCGCCTATGCGCACCTGCGCGACACGGCCGACGCGACGCCCGGCCCCGCCCGGCGTTACGAGCGGCGCGAACTCGCGGCCCGGCTCGAGCGCGCCATCGGCACGCTGCCCGTGGCGCAACGCGCGGTGCTGGTGATGCGCGATGTCGAGGGACTGAGTGCCGTTGAAGTCGGTGAGGCACTGGGACTCGGCGAGCGCGCGGTCAAGTCACGGCTGCATCGAGCGCGGCTGGCGTTGCGCGAGCAGCTCGCGCCCTACGTACGCGGAGGTGACGCGCCCGCGCCCGCGGACGGCTGTCCCGAGACCGCGCGCATGCTGTCGCGCTGGTTCGAGGGCGAACTGTCGGCCGGGACCTGCGCGCGCATGGAACAGCACGTGCGCGGCTGCCCGGCGTGCGGCGGTGCGTGCGCTTCGCTGCGCGAGGTGCTGGGTGCGTGCCGACAATATGGCGGCCAGCCGGTGCCACGCGAGCTGCAGCGCGCCGTGCGCGAGGCGGTCCAGCGGACCGCGGACGGCAGACTCTAACCGTTCACGCCGCGCCCCAGCAGGCACATCATCGTGCCATGAAGCGTCGCCACCAGCGTCTCGCTCGCGCCGAACACCGCATCCTGCGGTTCCATCGCGGTCTGTCGCGCAGGGTCGGGGGTCATCGCCGGAACTTCACAATACAGGCAGTCCCCGTGCATTCGCACCATGCGCGCCGGGCGTGACTGCATTAGTGTGCTCGGGTCACGGTACCTCATCCATGTCCCTTCGGGAGGTTCGCCTTGTCCACGTCCGACACGACCCCGCCCCGCGCGCTGCCACGCCGCGGCTTCCTGCAGTTGCTCGCCGCTGCCGTCAGTGCGCTGCCTGCCGCAGTTCTTGCACAGACGGCGCCAGCGCCCGCCACGCCGGCGGCCGCGACCCCTCCCGAACACACCGGCAACGAGGCGCGGCTCATGACCGAAGTGCTGCGCACGCGTTACCCGGAACGCTTCTCCGAAGCCCAGTGGAGCAGCATCGTCGGCGACTTCGACGG
Organism: bacterium; assembly: GCA_031360075.1. Taxonomy (GTDB): domain Bacteria; phylum Eisenbacteria; class RBG-16-71-46; order RBG-16-71-46; family RBG-16-71-46; genus JAIOPA01. The sequence continues at coordinate 9,504 of JANMAX010000287.1, forward strand.
CGATCTGGGCGCGGGCAAGCGACTGCGCGCCGCGAAGCTCACGAACGCCGACGAGCCCGACTTCACCTTCCGCCCCTGAGGACGCCATGGCCGACAGTGACCTGATGTACCTGCCGCTGCGTGAACTCGCCGCGCGCGTGAAGTCCCGGAGCGTGTCGCCCGTGAAGCTCGCCGAGATCTGTCTGGACCGGCTCGAGAAGCTGGGCCCCAAACTGAACGCCGTGGTCACGCTGATGCGCGACTCGGCGCTCAAGGCGGCGCGCGCGGCCGAGGGCGACATCGCCAAGGGCCGCTATCGCGGCGTGCTGCACGGCATCCCGTACGGCGTGAAGGACCTGCTCGCCACCAAGGGCGTGCCGACGACGTGGGGCGCGGAGCCCTACCGCAACCAAGTGTTCGACCACGATGCCACGGTGGTCATGAAGCTGCGCGAGGCGGGCGCGATCCTGTGCGCCAAGCTCGCCATGGTCGAACTCGCGGGCGGCATGGGCTACAACCACGCCAACGCGTCGTTCACCGGACCCGGGCTCACGCCATGGAACACGAAATTCTGGAGCGGCGGCTCTTCGAGCGGTCCGGGTGCCGCGGTGGCGGCGGGCCTGGTGCCGTTCGCCATCGGCAGTGAGACCTCGGGCAGCATCCTGACGCCGAGCGCGTACTCCGGCGTGACCGGCCTGCGCCCGACCTATGGCCTGGTGTCGCGCCACGGCGCGATGGCGTTGTCGTGGTCGCTCGACAAGCTGGGCCCCATGGCCCGTAGCGCCGACGACTGCGCGCTGGTGCTCGCCGCCATCGCGGGCCCGGATGCCGACGACCCGACCTCGTCGGGCCGGCTGTTCCCCTGGAGCGCGGTGCAGAAGCCAGTGCGGAAGCTCAGGCTCGCGGTGCCGAAGGGTTGTGTCGAGAAGGTGCAGCCGGCGGTGCGCGACAATTTTGAAGCGTCCCTCGTGAAGCTCGGGGACGCGGTGGCGATCACGCGCGACGTCGAGTGGCCCGATTTCCCGTGGGGCCCCGCGGTGGGTGCGATCGTCACCGCCGAGGGTGCCAGCGCGTTCCTCGAGCTGATCGAATCCGGTGACGTCACCAAGCTGACCTGCCCGGCCGACCGAACCGGCGGCTACTCGGGGCTGCTGCTGCCGGCGGTCGATTACCTGCAGGCGATGCGCGTGCGCAAGCCCATGCGTGCGGCCATGAAGAAGCTGTTCGAGAAGTTCGACATCATCGCCACGCCGACGCGCGGCACGGTCGCGTATCCGGCCGACACCGAGTTCGCGAACGCCTATCCCGGCATCTCGAGCGGTCCGCCGGTGATCCCCGCAGGCAACCTCACGGGGCTCCCGGCGCTGGCTATGCCGAACGGCTTCGGGGAGAACGGGCTGCCGACGAGCATGGCGTTCATGGGCGCGCCGTTCAGCGAGGCACTGCTGTGCTCGCTCGGCGCGGTCTTCCAGTCGCACACCGACTGGCATCTCAAGCGACCGGAAGCTTTCGCTTGAGGGCAGGCGGCCTCCCCCCACCGTGAAGGCAATTCTTGTCATCCTGCTCATGTCACTCCCCGCGCTCGCGCACGCCGCCACCGGGCGCGGGCGCGTGCTCGATGTGCGCACGCGCCCGCGCACGGTGGCCGCCGCGAGCATCAGCCTGCAGGGCGCGCAACGCGCGAGTGAACTTCAGCGCGGCAGCGTCCAGGTGGCCTTGGTGTACACGTACCGTCCGTTGTAGCCGAACGGCGACGCCGCGGCCCATGGGAACACGCCGAAGTTGTTGTTGAAGTCGAGCTTCGCCCTGCCCGGGTAGACGTCGAGCACGTTGCGCGAGCCGATGGCCCAGTCGAGCGGCCCGATCTTGTAGCCCGCTTCGACGTCGACGAGCGTGCGCGACGGGTACTTCTCGGTGTAGCCGTCCGTGAACGCCGGCTGCGCCGAAGAGAACGTGCCGTAGTAGGACGCGCGCACCAGCCCGCGCGCCGCGCCCTGCATGTACTCGGCACTCAGCGTGCCGCGCCAGTCCGGGCGCTCCTTGGTGATCGCGACCGTCGTGACCTCGTCGAGCAGCCCCTTCTCGTCGGTCGAGGTGCTGAGCACGCTCGGCAAGCCATCGACGTGCGTGATCTCGTTCTTGCCGTAGTTCATCGCGGCGTTGAACGTGAGCGTGCGCCCGGACGAGACCGGCACGCGCCAGTCGGCGGTGAAGTCGATGCCGGTGGTCTTGGTGTCGAGGCCGTTCGTGAAGTACTGCACGCCCGAGACGTTGTCATAGCCGGCATTTCCAAGAATGCGTGCGGTGGTCGAGTCGTCGAACGTCGCCCCGAGCAGGATGCGGTCGGTGATCTTGATGCTGTACACGTCGAACGTGAACGTCAGGTTGTCGACCGGCGTGACGGCCATGCCCGCCGACAGGTTCACCGACTTCTCCTCCTTCAGGTCCTTCGCACCCAGTGCGCGCGCGGCCGGATGGTTGACCGGGAACACGCCGACATCGACGGGCGAGCCGCTGATGACATTCGTGATCACCTTGCTGAAGTGGACCTGGGACAGGCCGGGCGCGCGGAAGCCGGTGCTGCCGGCGGCACGCACGGTGATGTGCTTGTCGGGCTGCCAGCGCGCCGCGAGCTTGCCCGTCACGAGCGAGCCGAAGTCATTGTAGTGCTCGAACCGCGCCGCCGCATTGGCGAGCAGTTGTGGCGTCAGGTTCGATTCCATGTCCAAGTAGGCTGCCACGTTGTCGCGGCGCGAGTCGGACACGTCATTGGGCGAGAAGCCCGGGAACACCTGCGAGCCGCCCGGCGCGTCACCGCCGAACTGGTCCGGCACGCCGCCGTCGATCCACGATGCACGTTCGCCCTGCAGCGTCACCCAGCGCTCACGGCGCCACGCCGCTCCGAGTGCGACGTTCACGGGTGCGGGCAGGCCCAGCTTCAGCTCCTTGGAGCCGTTCACGTCGCCCACGAACTCGTCGCGGTGCAGCTCGCCGGCGAAGAAGTCCGTCTGGTTCCGGATGCCTGCGGGTGACGTGGGTGCGGTGAGCGAGGGCCCGAGCGAGACGTTCAGCGTGTTGTGCAGCTCGTAGCGGAAGCCGCTGTGCCCGAACGTCGCGCCGGCGTCGAGGTTCCAGCCGTTCGCTTCACCCTTCCAACCACCGGCCATCGAGTAATCGGTCACTTCGGGGCGGAACTCGGGCAGGTAGCCGAGCGGGTAGATCTGCGTCCAGTTGCGAGCGCTGTCAGAGTAGCGGCGGTAGCCGTTGCCATTGCCGAGCCGGTGGCTGTAGCCACCGAACGCATACACTTGGCTGTGGTCGGACAGCGGGTAGTGGAGCGACGCCATGCTCAGGATGTCCTTCTCGAAGCCGTCGCCCCAGTGGTGGTTCGGCTGTGGCACCCTGTTGTTCTTCTGGATCACCTTGCCATCGGGTCCGATGATGTCTTCGTTCCCCGGCACGCCACCGTTCTCGAACGGATCAGCCCAGGCGCGGTTCGTGGCCTCGCGGTCCATGACCTCCGCGGACATCGCCAACGAGCCCTTGCCGAGACCGACACCCCAGCCCGTGCTCACATGGAAGGTCTTGCCGTCGCGCGGATAGTCCGGCGTGAAGTACTGGCCGCCCGTGACGGTCGCGAACGGCGCGTAGCGTCCGCGGCGCATGACCACGTTCACCACACCGGCGATGGCGTCCGAGCCGTACTGCGCTGCAGCGCCGTCGCGCAGCACCTCGACGCGGTCGATGGCACTGGAGGGGATGGCGTTCATGTCGACGCCGCTCGAACCTGCGGGCATGCCGTAGGCGAACGTATTGACGAGCGCGGTCTGGTGGCGGCGCATGCCGTTCAGCAGTACCAGAGTCTGGTCGGGGGACAGCCCGCGCAGCGTGAACGGCCGCACCACGTCGGTGGCATCCGTGACGCTCTGGCGCGGGAAGTTCACCGATGGCGACAGCGACTGCAGCATCTGGCTGGTCTCGGTCGAGCCCTGGCGCAGCAGCACTTCGCGGTTGTAGACATCCACCGGCACCGCGAGTTCGTCGGCCGCGGTGTGCCTGGCGCGTGAACCCACCACGACTTCGATGGCCTGCACCGGGATCACCGAGCGCTCGAGGTGGAAGTCGGCGGTGGCGACAGCACCGGCCTCGACCGCCACCTCGTGAAGCTCGGATTTGTAGCCTAGCATGAGCGCACGCACGCGTTGCGTGCCCGCGGGCACGTTGCCGAGTTCGTAGCGCCCGGCTTCATCCGAGCTGGTGTGCAACTTGGTGCCTTCGATACGGACCTCCGCGCCGGAGAGTGCGACGCCGGCGTGATCCTGCACCGTGCCCTTCACGGTCCCGGTCTGCGCCAAGGCAGTTCCCGTCCCCAACAGCGTCGCGAGTGCGACGGCGAGCCATGCGCTGCGTGCTGCGGCCATTTCAGTGTCCCCCGGTGTGAAGCGGGCCGCCTGGAGTCTCGGAGTCTTGGCGGACCGCGACCGACTTGTGACGCGTGAGGCAGTCGGAGAGACTGGAAGCGCTGAGGGGTGGAGTCAAGGCCCATGTGCATGCCGGGGTGCGCTGAGGAACGGTGCCACGGCCGGGCCGTGTCATGGACGAAAGGGGAGAGCGATGAAGTCGGGATCGATGGTGCGGGCCGCGATGGCCCTGTCGTTGCTGGTGTTCGCGGGCTGCGCGGGTGACGTGGCCAGTGAGATCAAGACCAATACGCAGGTGCGCGACCGGGTCATGGGTGCGATCGTCTCGGACGGCAAGCTGGCCCAGGAGATGACACAGCGCCTGCTGGCCACCGACTCGCTGCGCTTCAAGGTGGTCGAGACCATGCTGCACGACTCACCCAGCGCACAGTACGTGCTGGCGCGCATCGGCCACGAGCCCGATGCCGTGGATCTCGTGCTGCAGGCCGCGGCCTCGGACAGCGCGGGACGGGAGCATGTGATGACGCTCCTGAAGGGCATGCAGATGGCGATGAAGGCGAACAAGTAACGCGTCCGCGACTGCGCGGCGGGGCGCTACGCCGCGTCGCGAAGTTCACACGTACCCCGGAGCCGCAAGCATGATCGTGCTCAAGTTCGGTGGCACCTCGGTGGGGATCCCTGCGCATGCCGAGCGCGCGCTCGAGATCGTGCGTGCGCGCGCCGGCCAGGACCCCATCGTGGTGGTGAGCGCGCTCTCGGGCGTCACGAACACGCTCGTCGAGTTGTGCCGTGCGGGCGTGGCGCGGCCGTTGTTGCTGGCCACGATCGAAGCACGTCATCGCGAGCACGCGCGGGCGCTGGGGTTAGACGTGGCTTGCATAGCGCCGCTGCTCGCCGAGCTGCGCGCCGACACCGCGCTAACGTTGTCCAGTGAGACGGCGCTGGCACGCGCCGACCGTGATCGCATGCTGGCGTTCGGTGAGCGGCTGTCGGCGGCACTGTTCGCGGCGGCGCTTACGGCGCGCGGGCTCGCCGCGCGAGCGGTGCACGCGGGGGAGGCGGGGCTCATCACCGACGAGCGCTTCGGCCAGGCGCACCCGTTGCCCGAAGCACCCGCGCGGCTGCGCGCGGGGCTCTCCGACCGCACGCAGGTCCCGGTCGTGACCGGCTTCATCGGAGCCACGGCGGACGGCCGCACGACCACGCTCGGCCGCGGCGGCTCGGATTACTCGGCGGCATACATCGGATCCGCGCTCGGCGCGCGCGAGATCCAGATCTGGACCGACACCAGCGGCATGTTGTCGGCCGACCCGCGTGTGGTGCCCGAGGCGCGGCCGGTGCCGCGGCTGTCGTTCGCCGAGGCCTGTGAGCTGGCGTATTTTGGCGCCAAAGTCCTGCACCCCAAGACGCTGTTGCCCGCCATGGAGCGCGGCATCGACGTGCGTATCCTGAACACGGCGCGGCCCGACGACGCCGGGTCTTTGATCACTGCTGAAGCTGAGGCGACTGAGTTGGGCTGGCGCGTCAAGTCCATTGCGTCCAAGCAGGGCATCACCGCGGTCACCATCGCGTCCACGCGCATGCTGCTCGCGCACGGCTTCCTGGCGCGCGTGTTCGAGGTGTTCGGCCGGCATCATGTGGTGGTCGACATGGTCACCACGTCCGAGGTCTCGATCTCGGTGACGGTCGACGACACGTCGCGGCTGGCCGAAGCACTCGCGGAACTCGAAGCCATAGGCCGCGTTGAAGTGCGCGCGGGGCTCGCTGTGGTTGCGGTTGTGGGGGAGGGCGCGCCCACGCAGGTCGGGCTCGCGGGCCACGTGTTCACGCTGCTGGGCGGTGTGGGCGTGCCGGTCGAGATGATCTCGCAGGGCGCTTCGCGCGTGAACCTGTCGTTCGTCGTGGCCCAGGCACACGCGGCACGCGTGGTGCGGCTGCTGCCTCGTGGGCTGGGGCTCGATGCCGAGGTACCCGCGGGCGAGGGCGTGGCGCGCGGCTGAGCGGTTGCCTGACCCCCCGCTGCCGCCCTAATCTCGCCAACACCGAGTTCAGGACAGCTCCACGCGGCCGGAGGCCGCGGCGGCTGCCATCCAACATCACGCGTTCTTGCCACTATCTAAAGAAAGCCCAAGTCCAAGCCCATGCCCATGCACTCGCTCCAGCCCGCCCGCTTGAAGCCCGGCGTCACGCTCGACTCTCTGCCCGGGCCGCGTGCTACCGATATTGTCGCTGCGGGCACGGCGGGGCCCAAGGCCTCCACCGCGCTTGTGCATGGCAAAGCTCTCGTGTTCTGGGATCCCAAAGTCCCCGGCAAGAAGCTCGATGCCATCGACACGGACCAGATCACGCCCGCTGCCGATTGCGTGAGCGAGTCGCTCGAGACGCTGGACGAGCGCTGGAAGGCTGGCTCGTTTCGTTACTTGATGCCTGATTTCAGGGCGCGCGTGCATGCTGGGCATAATTTTGTAGTAGCAGGAGACCGCTTTGCCATCGGCAGCTCGCGCGAGATGAGCCCCGCGGGCCTGAAGGGCGTGGCCGAGGAGAAGGGCCTCGAGCTGGTCGTGGTCTGCGGCCATAACATGGGGGATATTTTTCGCAGGAACAGTTTTAATCTTGGGCTTCATGTCGTGCAAAGCCCCGATGCCGTGATGGACGCGCAGGACGGTGATGAGTTCACGTTCGATCCCGACTCGCGCCGGCTTACGAACGTCACGCGCAGCAAGACCTACGACCCGGTGCCTCTCACGCCAAAAGAAGACGAGATCCGGCGTTCGGGCGGCATCTTCGCGATCGGCCGGCGTGAGTTCCGCGAGAGCACGGGCCGCAAGCCGGAGATCGTTTGGCCCGATGCCAGCGTTGCGCGCAAGCTCACGACCAGCGAGCAGATCCT
>JANMAX010000301.1:0-10370 GCA_031360075.1 bacterium
GGGTACGACAGCGTCGAGCACATGGCCCGGGGCGATGACGAAGCGCGGCTGGGAGCTCGGGGTCTGCGGCACGTGCATGGACGCGCGCGGTATCGCACCGGGGGAGCTGGCCGAAGGCTCACAACGCGGCACCATGGCGGAGCTGACCGAACGAGTGGCGACGAGCGACCGGGTGCTCATCTTCTGATCCAGGGAGGACAGATGACAGGAACGCAGCGCATTCTCGTGCTGGGTGGGGGCGTCGGCGGGCTCGTGGTCGCCAACAACTTGCGCAAGCACCTCCCCGCACGGCACGAGATCGTGCTCGTCAACCGTGAGGAGACATTCGTCTTCGCCCCGTCGCTGCTCTGGGTGCTGGTCGGAGCCCGCCGCCCGGAGCAGATCTCGCGACCGCTCCGGCGACTCGTGCGCCGCGGCGTCACCGTGACGACGGGTGAGATCGATGGCATCGATGCCGTCCGCCGCGAGGTCGTGGTGGGCGGGCGGACGTTGAGCGCCGACCACATCGTGATCGCGCTCGGCGCCGCCACCTCGGGCGGTGCGATCCCCGGCCTGGTGGACGGCGGCCACGACTTCTACTCACTCAGAGGGGCGGTCGCCTTCCGAGACGGACTTGCGGCCATGAAACGCGGCCGCATCGCCATCGTCACCGCCGCGCCGGCCTATCGCTGCCCGGCCGCACCGTATGAGGCGGCAATGCTGGTGGAAGCAGCCTGCCGCGCGCGACGGATTCGCGAGGACGTCCAGGTAGACATGTTCACCGCGGAGCCCGGCCCGATGGGCGTTGCGGGACCGCAAGTCTCCGCGGCCGTCCGCCAGATGGTCGAGACCAAGGGAGTCCACTACCACCCCGAGCATCAGGTGACGCATGTCGACCCAACTGCTCGCACCATCCAGTTCTCGAACGGTGCGGCGGCGACCTTCGATCTACTCGGATTCGTTCCGCCGCATCACGTACCCCCGGTGGTGAGCAAATCGGGCCTGTGCGCGGCCGGTAGCTGGATCGAAGTGGATCGCCACACATTCGCGACACGCTTTGCAAACGTCTACGCCATCGGTGACGTCAACTCGATCCCGCTCAAGATGGGCAAACCGCTGCCCAAGGCAGGAGTCTTCGCGCACTTGGCGGCGCAGGTGGTCGCCAGGAACATCGCTCGAGCCATCACTGGCCGGGGCGCCGAGGCTCGCTTCACCGGGTCCGGCGAGTGCTTCATCGAGACGGGCGATGGCAAGGCCGGATTTGGGAAGGGCGACTTCTATGGCGATCCGCTGCCACTCATCGCAGTCCAAGCCCCTGCCCGTCGTTGGCATCTCGGCAAGGTGCTGCTGGAGCAGTCCTGGCTCCGAGGCTGGATGTAGCCGCTAGCGCGGACTATTCATGAGCTCGTGGCCTGCGTGGGCCGAAGTCCGACCCATGTCATCCTTGGCCCTTGACCCTGACCGTCAGTTCCATGACTGTAGTAGCTCTATGCGCGCACCGAAATGGCCCGCCCGATCGCTTGCAGTCCTCCAACTGCTCGTCGTCCTGCCGATGCTGGCAAGCGGTTCTGTCTGTACCACCGCGGACGGGCACAGACGGTTGGAACCGGCACTCTGCGAATGCATGGCATTGCCCACCGGTGGCTCTGAGGCGGCATTGGACGCGACCGGGGCCGTGGAGTGCGGGCCCTGCCGCGACGAAGCGTGCGGCGCGCCGAGGTGCGCCGTGCCGCCGGCTCACGGTGCGCCGATGGCCGTCCTGCCCCGGCTCGCGCGCGACGTCGCCGCAGCCGCCGCACCCGTTCTCGGGGCCCGTTCATTCTGGGACGGCGAACCTCCCGGAAGGCGCTTTCGCATCCTTCGCTGCTGATCTGCCGAGCTGCCCGAGTCTGAAGCGGCGCACGATTACGTGCGCCCATCGTCGGATCCCCCCAGCTCGAAGGAGATCACTCTGTGCTCTCGAACGTGAGAGCCGGCTGCCGTTGCGTGATCATGCTTGTGGCCATCGGCGCTTTGCAGGCCGACGCGATCGCGGCACCGGTGCTGCCGGACAGCATCTCCGCTACTTCCGGTCCCCTGACCCTTGAACGTGCGCTCGCACTCGCGAGCCGCTATGGATTGACGCTGCAGGCGATCGGCCTGCGAGCCCAAGCGACGCGGGCGCGCGTCGCCGATGCCGGCCGTCGTCCGAACCCGACGCTGAATGCCACCGAGGAGAACTTTGGCGGGGCACTCGGCGGAAGTCACCGCGAGGGCACCCTGGCGATCAGCCAGGTCTTCGAAATCGGGGGCGACCGCAGCGCGCGCACGGGCGTTGCCGAAGCGGAATCCAAACTCGCCAGTGCTGAGGCGGGCAGTGTGGGCCGCGAACTCCTGGCCCAGGTTGCCGACGGATTCATCGCGGTGTGGTCGCGCCAGGCCCGACTCGGACGATTGCGTGAAGGCGAAGCGGTCACCGATCAGGCCATCCGGGCAGCGACCGAACGATTCCAGGCCGGCGCGTCCCCACGTCTGGAGATCCTCCGTGCCCAGAGTCGGGCGACGACACTGGCGGTGGAACGTCACCGCGCCGAATCCGAGCTCGCCGTCGCTCGCCAGGAGCTTGCCCTCAACTGGGGCGCGACATCGGCCACATTCGACTCCTTGGTCGCGCCCGAGCCGGTGACGCCGGGCGACTACGCGGGCCGGCGGCCTCGGCTCTCGGAACACCCCGCGCTCACCCGCGCCGCGGCCGCCGAAGCCCTGGCTTCCGCCCACGTGCGGGCGGCGGCCGCGGCCCGGAGGCCCGACCTCACCTTGTCGGCAGGTGTGCGCCGACTCGAGGAAGTCCCTGGCACCGGATTCGTGGTCGGGGCGGAAGTGCCGTTACCCGTTTGGAACCGGGGGCATGGCGGCGTCACCGCAGCGCAGCGCGAGTCCGAGGCGGCTGCCGCGGAACGACGAGCGACGGCGCAGCGGCTGCAAGTGGCGCTCGCGGGCGCCACGGCGCGCGTCAAGACCGCGACCGCCGTATACGACACCCTCCGCCTCCGCGTCCGGCCGGCCCGCGCGCAGATCGTCGAGGAGTTGCTCCGCGGCTACCGGAGCGGACGGTCGAGCTACCTCGATCTCGTCGCCGAACAATCCAACCTGCTCGAAACCGAACTTGCAGTCATCGATGCGCAGTCGGATCTCTGGCGCGCGCAACTGCGGCTCGAGTTCCTGACGGGCATCGGGCCTCTCACCCCGAAGGAGGGGCGATGAACCGCTCACAGCGAACCGCCACTCTGCTGACCGCTGTCCTGCTGGCAAGTGCAACGGCCGTTTCCAGCTGCGCGAATAAGGCGCCCGAGGTCGCGGAGCACGAAGCCGCGCCGCACACGGGCGCACACGGCGGAGCCATCGTTGAACTGTCGCCCGAGGCGGTCCGCAGCGCCGGGATCACCATCGGCACGTCCGGGGCCCAGCCGATCGATGTCGCGCTCGAGCTGCCCGGCGAGATCAAGTTGAACAGCGAGCGCAGCGTCGATGTGCGGCCGACCTACGCGGGTCGCGTGACGACGATGTACGCGACGCTTGGAAACCGAGTCTCACTCGGGCAGCCGCTGGCCGAGATCCTGAGCAACGAGAGCCTCGGCGGCTACGTCGTGTCCGCCCCAATGGGGGGAACAATCGTCGCTCGTCCGGCGAGCCCGGGATCAGCTGTGGATCTCGGGTCGGTCCTCTACACGGTCGCGGATCTGTCCAGCGTGTGGCTCGACTTTCCGGTCTATGTGCAGCAACTGGGCCGGATTCGCCGCGGGCTACGCGTCCGAGTGCGGGCGGAGGGAGGGCCCGCGACCTCGGCGTCCGGCACGATCAGCTATGTCGGACCGCTGCTCGACGTGGATACGCGCACCACCTACGCGCGCGTCGTGCTTCCGAATCCCGATGGCCGCTGGCAGCCCGGGCGCCTTGTGACCGCGGTCGTCGTGGTCGAGCGCGTCACGGTGCCGGTGGCGGTTCCCGAGGACGCGATCGTCCGGGTAGGCACCGGCGCCGCCGTGTTCCGGGCCGACTCGTCCGGCTTCGAAGTGCAACCCGTGACGCTGGGCCGCAGCGACGGAACGATGACCGAGATCGTCACGGGGCTCGAACGAGGTGCGCGGATCGTCACCCGGAACGCGTTCTGGCTGAAGGCTGAACTCGAAAAAGAGGCGGGCGGCCATGAAGACTGACAACCACCTGCCCGAACCCAGCACGTTGCTCGAACGCGCACTCCACTTCTCAGTCGCGCATCGTTGGACGGTGGTGGCGATGACCGGGGCCGTGGCGGCGCTTGGACTGTTCAATCTCCGCCGGCTGCCCATCGACGCCGTGCCGGACATCACGAACGTGCAGGTCCAGGTCAACACGCTCGTCGAGGGTCTGCCACCGCTCGAGATCGAGCGGCAGGTCACCTATCCGATCGAGACCGCGATGGCCGGCCTGCCCGGGCTGGCGGAGACCCGATCGCTGTCGCGCTACGGGCTCTCCCAGGTCACGGTGGTGTTTCGTGACGGCACCAACATCTATTTCGCCCGCCAGCTCGTCAATGAACGCCTGCAGGACGCCAAGGAGAGTCTTCCGCGCGGCATCGCCGAGCCCATCATGGGCCCGATCGCGACCGGACTCGGTGAGATCTTCCATTGGGAGGTCGAGGCCAAGCCCGCCGCCCGCAAGGCGGACGGCACGACCTATTCCGCCACCGACCTGCGCGAGATCCAGGACTGGATCATCAAACCGCAGATCCGGACCGTTCCGGGCGTGACCGAGGTCAACACCATCGGTGGGTTCCGCAGGCAGTACGACGTGCAACCCGACCCTGCCCGGTTGCGGGCCTACGGCCTCACGCTGGACGACGTGCTGCTGGCGCTGGATCGGAACAACCAGGCGGTCGGGGCAGGTTTCCTCGCGCACAAGGGCGAGCAGTACCTCGTCCACACCGACGGGCGGTTGTCGTCGCCTGACGACATCCAGCAAGTCGTGGTCGCGACCCGAAGCGGCGTACCGATCCATGTCGGCGATGTGGCCGCGGTCGGGCTTGGTCAGGAACTGCGCACCGGTGCGGCGACCAGCCGCGGGGCCGAGACGGTCATCGGCACGGCCATCATGCTGTTCGGTGAGAACAGTCGCGCCGTTGCGAAGCGAGTCGGTGAACGCTTGAAAGAGGTCAATCGTTCATTGCCGGCCGGGGTCGTGGCAAGGCCGGTCTACGATCGCACGCGCCTCGTCGACGCCACCCTCGACACCGTGCGCAAGAACCTGCTCGAGGGTGCCATCCTCGTGATCGCAGTGCTGTTCGCCCTGCTCGGGAACTGGATTGGAGCCGTTGTCGTGGCGCTGGTCATCCCACTCTCGATGCTCTTCGCCGTCACCGGCATGGTACAGGGTCACGTCAGCGCCAATCTGCTCAGTCTGGGAGCGATCGATTTCGGCATCATCGTCGACGGGGCGGTGGTGATGGTCGAGAACATCCTGCGCCGACTGACCCAGCACCAGCAGGAGGTAGGCCGGGTGCTCACGCTCCAGGAGCGGCTCGTCCACAGCTACTCGAGTGCGCGGGAGGTCGCGCGCCCGACGCTCTTCGGCACGGGGATCATCCTGATCGTTTATCTGCCGATCCTGACACTCGCCGGCGTCGAAGGGAAGATGTTCCGACCACTGGCCGAAGTGGTGCTGCTCGCGCTCACCGGAGCGCTGCTGCTCGCGTTCACGTTCGTACCCGCCATGGCGGCGCTGCTGCTGCGCGGACGCCTCTCCGAAACGGAGAGCCCGGTCGTGCAGCGGGTCCGCCACGCCTACCTGCCGGTGTTGCGTTGGTCGCTGGCTCACCGAGTCGCGATCCTGAGCGGCACCGGTGTGCTGCTGGTGCTGTGCACAGTGCTGGCGACGCGGCTTGGCGGCGAGTTCGTGCCGACGCTGGATGAGCAGGACGTGCTCATCCAGCCCGTGCGCATGCCCGGCATCAGTGTCGACCAAGCGGTGATCATGCAGCACCGGGTCGAGGCCGTGATCGCCGTCATGCCGGAGGTGCGGGAAGTATTTGCGCGCCTGGGCACCGCTGAGGTCGCGAACGACCCGATGCCCATCAGCACCGGCGACACGTATGTGATCCTGAAACCCCGCCGGGAATGGCCGGACCCCAAGCACCCCAAGGCCGATGTGGTGGAGGACATGGAGCGGCGGCTCTCGGTGTTGCCGGGGAACGCGTACGAGTTCACCCAGCCCATCCAGATGCGCTTCAACGAACTCATCGCGGGAGTGAGAAGCGACCTCGCGATCAAGGTGTTCGGCGACGACCTCGACACGATGCTCACCACGGCGAATCGCATCGCCCGCATCGTGCGGGCCGTGCCTGGCGCCACCGATGTCAAGGTCGAGCAGGTGACGGGACTGCCGACACTCGCCATCGATATCGACCGCCGTGCGGTGGCCCGCTTCGGGCTCAGCCTTGCCGACGTCCAGGACGTGGTGCGTACCGCCCTGAGTGGCACTCAGGCTGGAGAACTCTTCACGGGCGATCGGCGGTTTCCCATCATCGTCCGCCTGCCTGAACGATCGAGGCACGATGTGGCAGCGCTCGAGATGTTGCCGATCCCGATCGCGGGACACGGCCATGACGGCTCTGGTGCTCCGGGTGATTCGCGCATCGAGTTCGTGCCCCTGAGCAGCGTGGCGCGCATCCGGCTCGAGGAAGGGCCGAACCAGGTCAGTCGCGAGAACGGCAAGCGGCGCGTCGTCGTGCAAGCCAACGTTCGCGGTCGGGATCTCGCCTCATTCGTGGCCGACGTCAGGCGGGGCGTCGACGCGAACATCGCGGTACCGGCCGGCTACTGGCTCGGCTGGGGGGGCCAGTTCGAGAACCTCGTGACGGCGCGCAATCGGCTCGCGATCGTCGTGCCGATGGCACTCGGGCTGGTGCTCTTGCTCCTCGTCCTCGCCTTCGGATCCATGCGTGATGCGCTCGTTGTATTCAGCGGCGTGCCCCTGGCGCTGACCGGCGGCGTGCTCGCGCTGGCAGCGCGCCACATGCCGGTCTCGATCCCGGCCGGGATCGGCTTCATCGCGCTCTCGGGAGTCGCTGTCCTCAACGGTCTCGTCCTGCTCTCCTTCGTCCGGCAGCGAGTGGCGGATGGCCTGGAGGTCGAACTCGCCATTTTGGATGGTTGCACGCGACGGCTGCGGCCCATTCTCATGACCGCGCTGGTCGCTGCGTTCGGGTTCGTGCCCATGGCGCTCGCCACCGGGACCGGCGCCGAGGTTCAGCGACCGCTCGCGACCGTTGTGATCGGGGGCATCATCTCTTCAACCTTGCTCACGCTCCTCGTCCTGCCGACGCTCTACGCGCTGACGCATCGTGAGCGCCGGGGCCAGGCAGGCGTTGCTCATGAAGCGCATTGAGAGCATCGGGTGGCGCTCATGACCGGGTGCGCGAGTTCCACGCTGCCGCCATCTCCCGTCCCGGACTTCTCCACGATCGAACTCATACCCGATCGAGAGGCGCTACTGCAGCGCTTCCTCGAGGCCAATCCGGAATACTACGAGAACTTCTATGGCGAGCCTCCCGGTCCCGACGAAGCGCACAGGGAGATCCACGAGCCGTTGCCGGCGGGTTGGAGCTTCACCAGGAAGTGGCTCATCGGCTATCTCGACGCATCGGGCGAACTGGTCGCGATGGCGCATGTCGTGTCGGACCTCCTCGCGCCCAAGGTGTGGCACATCGGGTTCTTCGTGATCGCCACCTCACGGCACGGCAGCGGACTCGCGCAAGCACTCTATGCGGGACTCGAACGCTGGATGTTCGCCAGCGGAGCGGAGTGGCTACGTCTCGGCGTGGTGGCCGGCAATGCGCGTGGCGAGGGCTTCTGGGCGTCGTGCGGATTCCTCGAGACGCGCACGCGCCACGACATGCCGTACCGCAAGCGCACGCACACGATGCGCGTGCTCTACAAGGCGCTCGCGGGTGGCACGCTCGAGGAGTACCGGACGCTGGTCCCGCGCGACCGGCCAGAACACTGAACGGCGCTTCGGCGGCACCACTCCCGAAGTAGCGCTTCTGGAACCACAGCCCCGCGGTCGCGAGCGCGAGCCGTGCGGTGACGAATTCGCGCCGAACACCAGGCCCGTTCATGGAGTGCTCGCGCGCCATGCGAAGGGTCCAGTTGGACGCAACGCCCACCGGTTGCCGAACACCATGTTCACTCGATGCACACATACTTTTCGCCGGGCGAACTCCCGGAGCGCGCCAGCTCGCATACCGGTGCAACGTGTCGCAACATACCGCGATGTCGTGGAATCCTCTCGCACTGCACGCACTGTCGTCCTACTGTCATCGCAGCGCCAAGAGCTCACCTGCCGCGCTCTTCGCACGCCCACGACTCCGTTACTTGTTCATCGACTTGACGAGGTGCCCCATGTCCCTCGAGTCCCGGTGGCCCGGCTGTTCGACTGTTGGCGCGTGCCTTCAGTTCGTGACGCGCATGTTCTCGTGCAGCCACGTGCAAGCGCTCCGAGCATTGACGCTGACAGCAGCAGTACTGTTGCTGGACGGCGGCAGTGCCTCAGCACTCACTCTCGACATCCGCACCACCGCGTCGTCCGATGATGCCGAGGAGTTCGCCAACGGCACGATGTACCTGAACAGCGGCGACCTCGAGCTCATCCACGATACGAGCGATCAGATGGTCGGCATGCGCTGGCTCGGGATCACGATCCCGCCGGGCGCCACCATCACCGCCGCCTGGCTGCAGTTCGCCGCCAAGGAAGCCCACACCGTTGCCACGAGCCTCACGATCCGCGCTCAGGCCTCCGCTAACCCGTCTACGTTCAGCCTGACCGCGCGCGACATCTCGCTCCGACCACTGACCTCGGCTTCCACGGGCTGGGCTCCCGTCGCTTGGGCCATAGGGGAGGCGGGGGCCAATCAACGCACGCCCGACCTCGGTGCGATCCTCCAGGAGGTCATCGCCCGGCCCGGCTGGGTCAGCGGCGGCGCGCTCGCCATGGTCATCACCGGCACCGGTCATCGGACCGCGTGGGCGTGGGATGGCAACAAGCTGGCGGCACCCCTGTTGCACGTCGAGTACACGACCGGCCCGCCGCCCGAGAACCCGCCCGTGGCACGGCTCGCCGTGGCGCAGGTGCCGAACCCGGCGCTCACCGTCACCGCGGACGGCGCAGCGTCGACGGATACCGACCTCACGCCCATCGCCAGTTATCGCTTCGACTTCGGCGATGGCACGCCGCCCGTCGTCACGCTCGCGCCCAGCGCGACGGCGACGCACACCTATGCGCTTGCCGGCGCCTACACGGTGACGCTGATCGTGACCGACACCGGGCTCAACGCATCAGTGCCAGCAACCGGCGTTATCACGCTCGCACCCACCTCGGGCGTGACCGTGACCCTTGAACGCCGCACCGCCGCGTCAGCGGACGATGCCGAGGAGTTCACCAATGGCACCATGTACTTGAAGAGCGGGGACCTTGAGCTGATCCACGACGCGAGTGACCAGACCGTGGGCATGCGCTGGCCCGCCCTGCCGATCCCAACGGGCGCTACGATCACGGCCGCGTGGTTGCAGTTCGCCGCCAAGGAGTCGCAGGCTGAGCCGACGAACCTGGTGATCCGGGCTCAGGCGTCGGACAATCCGCCGGCCTTCAGTCTGACCGCTCGCGACCTCTCATCGAGGGCGCGCACCAGCGCGACCGCTACCTGGATTCCGCCCGCCTGGGCAGTGGGGGAGGCGGGAAGCAATCAGCGTACGCCGGATGTGAGCGCGGTCCTCCAGGAAGTCGTGAGCCGGCCGGGTTGGGTGAGCGGAAACGCGCTCGCCCTCATCATCACGGGCACGGGCCACCGCACCGCGCATGCATGGGATGGCAACAAGCTGGCCGCACCGCTGCTGCACATCGAATACTCGACCGGCCCGCCGCCCGAGAACCCCCCCGTTGCAAGGCTCACGGTGGTGCAGGCGCCGGATCCAGCGCTCACCGTGAATGCCAGTGGCGCAGCGTCCACCGACGTGGACGTCACGCCGATCGTGTCGTACGCGTTCGACTTCGGCGACGGCACGCCAGTGGTGACGACCGCAGCCCCGATCGCCACGGCAGCGCATTCCTATGCGATCGCGGGCACCTACACCGTCACGCTGATCGTAACCGACACCGGCCTGTACGCGTCGACGCCCGTGACCGCCACGATCGCGGTGCGTGCGGTGGGCGGGCCACCGATTGCCGTTCATACCGGTTACTATGACACTCATCACCCGGACCGCCCGAGACCGAAGCCCGACCCCTGGTCGGAATCCCCAGGCGTCGTGTTCGTGGGAGTGCCCGACACACCGACGGGCGGATGGGACTCGTCCTGCCTGCGCGTCGACAACCTGAGCGGT
>JANMAX010000302.1:0-14957 GCA_031360075.1 bacterium
CGAGCCGGACGACCGGTGCGTCCTCGACCTGCGCGCGCAGGGCGGCGAGGTCGATCTCGACGTCCTCGGTGCGGCTCGAGGTGAGGTCGATGTTGTCGAGGATCTGCCCGAGGTGCTCGCTGGTGCGCAGCTCGGAATAGAACTGTTCGATGGCCTCGGCGATCTCGGACGGCCGTGCGACCCAGACCTCGAGCGAGCAGCCGGTGAGCGCGCGCAGGTGGTCGAGCGACAGCACGTCGAGCGGATCGCCGACGGCGATCTCGAGCACGTCGCCGCGGCGCGCCAGCGGCAGCAGTTGCGCTTCGCGTGCCAGTTGCTCGGGCACCAGCTGCACGGCGTCACGATTGGCGCTCGTCAGCTTCCCGGCATCGGCGATGGGCAGTGAGAACTGGTGCGACAGCGCCTCGACCAAGCGCGCCTCGCTCAAGTACCCGAGCCGCACCAGCGCCTGGCCCAGCCGCTCGCGTGGATCCGTGCGCGCATGCAGCGCATGCTCCACCTGCGCAGGCGTCAGCCCGGCGCGTTCGATCAGCAGATCGCCGAGCCGGCGGGCTGCGAAGCGGGTGCCGATGCTCATGGGCGCGGGTCTCCATGCGGACGTGCGGGGACCGTGACGCGCGGCCAGCGGCCGGCGCGTGCGCGGGTCGTCCAGCGCGGTCGCTGACGTGCGATCGTGGCGGACAGCGGGAGCAATGGACAGGTAGTCGCAGGTGCCATGAGCGTTCTTGGGGGAGCGGAGTTCGAAGCGACTCAGCGGGCGCGTGGGTCGGGAGCACGCGGGGATCAGGGTTGCGCCGTGCGGGTCCATCCGGCGGGCGGCCAGTCTGGGGAGTGCAGTACCACTGCACGGCCGTGAGGAAGGGGAAAAACCGTAAGGATAAGCATACGGAGCGCGACGCGGCCGCGTCAACGATTGGCGCACTCCGGGGGGTGAGTTTCTTGGCCCAGCCCTGCCAAACGTGCCCACCTGCCACGCTTTCCTGGCCTGAGTTCACGGGCACGCGACGAAGTTCACTGGTATGTTTCCATCGCATGATGCGGCGACAACGCACCGCCCGGATTGCACTCTGCACGAGCGGTTGGTCGGAACCTGCGCACTCCCTCCGGGGCACGGCTGTGGGTAGGACGTCGCAGCCTGACCCTGGGCAAGGGGTTAGCATCCCGCTCCGTGACTTCACAAGAACTGTAGCCCCGCAGGCACAGCCGGTGCAGTCGTTCCTGCGCCCGCGCGCACGAATCGAGCACCGGAGGCGACCACAATTTCCGCCACCTGTCCTTACAGCACAGCGTGGCCCGCACACGAAAACCACCACCCATGCTTTCCACCTCGCTGGTCCGTGTCGACGGAGGAGTGACCAAGGATGTCGCACTGCACCCGTCCAATCATGTGGGCCGCCATGCTCGCGCTCGGCACGCTGTGCTGCTCGGCGGCCCTGGCACAGATCACCGAAACCAGTGTGACGCTGCGCTGGACCGCCCCCGGCGATGACAGTCTGAGCGGTCGCGCCACCCGCTACGACCTGCGTTGGTCGCCGAGCCGTGTCTCGACCGCGGGTGAGTTCGCTGCGGCCACGCCGGTGTCCGGTGTGCCGTTGCCACAGGATGCCGGTGCCGCCGAAACCGCGACGGTCTCCGGGCTGGTGCCGGGGACCACGTACTGGTTCTCCCTTCGCACGCTGGACGAAGCCGGAAACGTCTCGATACTGTCCAATGCCGCCACCGCGACAACGCTGGCCTCCACCGACCTCCTGCGGCCCGCGCCGGTCGCGTTGCTGCTCGCGGGCACCAGCACGACCTCAGCGACCGTGTCCTGGAGCGACGCGGGCGACGACAGCCTCACCGGCGTGGCCACCGCGACCGAGCTGCGCTGGCACACCACACCGATCAGTGAAGCGAACTGGACGCAGGCCACGGTGGTGTTCGGCGTGCCTGCGCCCGCTGCGCCCGGGACCGTGCACACGCTCACGGTGAACGGCCTCGACCGCACGCGCGACCTGTGGTTCGCGGCGCGCGCGCGCGACGATGTCAATCGCGTCTCGGGCCTGCCCGCCCCGCTGCTCGTGCCCCACTTGCTCGACACCGCACCGCCGGCTGCCCCGGCCGGTCTGTCGGCGGCACTCGATGCCGGTGCGGGCGTGCGCGTGCGCTGGAGCGCGAATGCCGAGGCGGACCTGGCGGGGTACCACGTCTACCGTTCGCCGGCGGCGAGTGCGTTGTACACGCGGCTCACCTCGGGAGTCGTGAACACGAACAGCTACGTGGATGCGAGCGCACCCGACAGCGTGTCGCTGTGGTATGCCGTGACCGCGGTGGATGCCACCGGCAACGAGAGCGCGCGCAGTGCGGCGTTCCGCGTGTTCCTGCGCGGCGGCGACATCACGGCGTGGAGCGTGTCGGCGCCGTACCCGAACCCGAGCCGCGCGGGCGCTCCCGTGACGCTGCCGCTCGAGATCCCGGCGGCCGGGCCGTATGACGCCACCGTCGAGGTGCAGGATGCCGCGGGCCAGCACGTCCGCACGCTGCGCATCGCCAACGCCACGCCGGGACCGCTCGGATTGGTCTGGGACGGCCGCAACGACGCCGGTCGTGACACGTCGCCCGGGTTGTACCGAGCATGGCTGCACGCCGGCGATCGCCGGCAACTCGTGCGCATCGTGAGGACGCCATGAGCCGCGCGCGGCGACTGCCGGTGCGCGCGGAGGGGGGCGCCGTTTCGAGTGAGACGCGTTCGCAGCGGTTGTGGACGGGCGTCCGGCATGTCGTGGTCCGGTCGCTGGCCTGTGCGGCCGCACTCGCACTGATCGCTCCACGCGCGCAGGCCGCTGGCGCGGGCGCGGGCACCGCTGCTGGCAGCTTCCTGAGCGTCGGCGCCGGCGCGTCGGTGCTGTCGATGTCGGGCGCGACGCTCGCGACGGGGCGCGACCTGGCCGCATCGTCGTGGAACGTGGCCTCGCTGGCGCGCGTCGATGCGCTCGAGTTCGCGCTGTCCCACGCCCCGCTGCCGGGTGGCGCGACGCAGGACTGGCTCGCCGCGGGCGGGCGTCTTGGCGGTGGTGCGACGCGCTGGGGGCTGAGCGCGCTGTTCCATCAGGAGGGCGCGCTCGACGGACGCGACGCCTCGAACCAGCCCACCGGCGCACTGTCCGTGAGTGATGTGGCGTTCGGCGCGCGTGTGGCGCGGCCGCTCGCCGAGTACCTGAGCGCCGGTATCGGAGCGGAGTGGGTGCACGAATCGCTTGCGGGTGCGAACGGCTCGGGCGTGGCGTTCGATGCCGGAGTGCGCGCGCAGACCGGCGCGTTCGGGTTCGCGCTGGCCGCACGTCACCTGGGCGGGCAGATGGACTACAGCGGGGCGCGCTACGACCTGCCGGGCGTGATCGCCGCGGGGGTGTCGTGGGCCGACGACGCGCGTGGATTGCGCTTCGCCGCCGACTACGAGTCGCCCGCTCATTATTATCCGGGCGTCCGTCTGGGCGGGGAGTGGCGCATGCGCGAGTGGATGGCGCTGCGCGCGGGCTACCGCCGCCAGCTCGGCGAGCCCGCGACCGAGTCGTTGTCGGGCGCGTCGTTCGGACTCGGCACCGGCGTCGGCAATCTGTGGATGGACTACTCCTACGCGCCTGAGGGGGGCGCGGGCGGGGGCGCGGGCGCGGGTCAGCACCGGCTCGGCCTGACGTTCCGGCCGGGACATGCGAATGCGTCCGATGCCAACGCGCACACATCGCGGCCCACACTCGAGCACACGCCGCGCCCGGCGCGCGAACCCGCCACCGTGAAGCCCGCACGCACGGAGCCCGCGCCGCCGGTGAGCGCGCCGGCCGCCGCGGTGAGCAAGCTCGAACCCGCGGACCCAGCGCCGGTCGCGGCCGCATCCCAGCCGAAGCCCGCGCCGCCCGCGAGCGTCGCCGAGTCGAAGCTCGCGCCACCCACAACGGTCGCCGGATCGAAGCCCGTGCCGCCCGCAAGCGTCGCCGAATCGAAGCCCGCGCCACCCGCGACGGTCGCCGGATCGAAGCCCGTGCCGCCCGCAACCGTCGCCGAATCGAAGCCCGCGCCGCCGCCGCCGCCCGTGTCACCCGTGATCGTGCGGCCGGCCTACTTGCTCGTGGGGGCTGGCGAGACGCTCGCGATGCTCGCGCGTCGCTGGAACACGACCGTTCCCGCGCTCATGATGGCGAACAATCTGGTCAACGAGCGCGTCCAGCCCGGTCAGCGGCTGAAACTGCCGGGCGTGCGCAGCCGCTGACCGGGCTAGATCCGCGCCGCCAACGCCGCACCCGCGGCCGCGGCCGCGAGTCCGCCCAGCAACGCGCCGCCGGGGTAGCCGGCGGCGGCGAGCACATGGCCGTCGCGCAGCAGCACGAGCGTCTCCCAGCTGAACGCCGAGAACGTCGTGAAGCCGCCCAGGATGCCGGTGACGAGGAACAGCCGTACGGCCGGCGGCACCGAGCCCCGCTCGAACGCGAGCGTGAGCACGAAGCCGATCGCAGCCGAGCCGGCGATGTTCACGGCCAGCGTGCCCCACGGGAACGCCGCGTCGCGCGACAAGCGCGCCAGCCACGACGACACACTCCAGCGCAGCACGCTGCCGAGCGCGCCCCCGAGGGCCACCAGCAGCGCGTCTCTCACAGCGGGAACGCGCCCTCGAACTTGGTGCCGAGCCCGATGGCCTGCGCATACTTGAGCTGTTCCTTGAGATGCGCCGGCATGGTCGCGTACACGTCGGTGAAGAGGGTCTCGATGCCCGGCGGTGGCAGCGCTTCGGCCTCGGTGATCGCAGCCGAGATCTCCTCGACGATCTCCTTGGTCCAAGACTCGATGTCGGCGTCGGTCAGCAGGTTCTTGCCGCGCAGCCAGTTCCCGTAGCGCGTCACCGGGTCGCGCTTCTCCCACGCCTGCACGAGTTCGGGGTCGCGATAGCGCGTCGGGTCGTCACTCGAGGAGTGCCCGCCCATGCGGAACGTCACGGACTCGATCAAGGTCGGGCCGCCACCCGAGCGGGCGCGCTCGACGGCCTCGCGCTGCGCGGCGATGACCGCGAGCAGGTCGTTGCCGTCGACGCGGATGCCGGGCATGCCGTAGGCCACCGCCTTCACTGCGATGCTGCTGGACGCGGTCTGGGCCGACAACGGCACCGAGATGGCCCACTGGTTGTTCTGGCAGAAGAACACCGCGGGCACCTTCCAGACCGCCGCGAAGTTCAGAGCGGCATGGAAGTCGCCGATCGAAGTGCCACCGTCGCCGATGTAGCCCACACACACCGTGTCGTGCTTCAGGAGTTTGGCGGCGTAGGCAGCGCCCATGCAGTGTGGCAATTGGGTGCCGATGACGCTGGACCACGCCACCGAGTTCACCTTGCGGTCGCTGAAGTGCATGGGCATCTGCCGGCCGATCAGCACATCACCGGAATTGCCGATCAGCTGGCAGATGAGTTCCTTCACGGTCGTGCCACGCCACAGGCAGACGCCGGTCTCGCGCAGCGCGTGGAACACCCAGTCGCCCTGGGCCAGCGGATACGCGCTGCCCGTGACCGACGCCTCCTGCCCGGTGGCCATGCCGTAGAAGCCGATGCGTCCCTGGCGCTGCAGCGACAACATCCGCTGGTCCAGGACGCGCATCTTCAGCATGTGGCGGTAGAGCGCACGCAGATCGGCATCGGGGATCACGGGCGGGGGCGCGATCTCACGACCATCGTCGTCCAGGACCTGGCGCAGCGTCTCGTCGACGTTCACGCGACATCTCCTTCGTTGAGCCATGACGACGGTGTCTGCAGCCGCTCGATGAGCGCGTACAGGAAGTCGGCGCCGACAGCACCGTCGACGACACGATGATCGAGCGACAGCGACAGGTTGCCGAGGTCGCGCGCGACGATCTGGCCGTGCACCACCGCGGGCTTCTTGGTGACCGCATGCACGCCCAGGATGGCCACCTGCGGATGGTGCAGGATGGGTGTGGCGAGCACACCGCCACGCGCGCCCGTGCTGGTCACGGTGAACGTGCCGCCCTGCAACTCGTCGAGTTTCAGCTTGTGATCGCGCGCGGCGGCCGCCAGCCGGTCGATCTCGCGGGCGATCGCGAACAGCCCGAGCCGGTCGGCATCGTGCACGATCGGCACGGTGAGGCCGTCGTCGGTGTTGGTCGCGAGTCCCAGATGGAAGCGCTGCTTCAAGACGATCTCGTGCGCCGCATCGTCGAGCGAGCTGTTGAGCAACGGGAACTCGCGCAGCACGACGGGCAGCGCGCGGAACACGTAGGCCAGGTAGGTGAGCTTGATGCCCGCCGCCTGCGCGCGCGGCGTGACCTGGGCGCGATGCTCGACCATGGCGGTGAAGTCGCACTCGGCCACGAACGTGAACTGCGCCGCGGTGGAGAGCGAGTGACGCATGTGCTCGGCGATCTTGCGGCGCAGGCCGCGCAGCGGGACACGGGTTTCGTCGGATGATGCCGGCCTCGCGGCCGGGGCCGGCGCCGAGGCAGGTGCCGACGTGGTCGCGCCGGTCCCCGCAGTGCCGGGGGCACCGGACGGTGCAACACCCCGCACATCGTCGGCAGTGATGCGGCCGCTTGGGCCCGTGCCGGTGACGGCTTCGAGAGCGACGCCGAGTTCCCTGGCCAGTGCGCGGACGGCCGGCGTGGCTTCGACCCGGCGAGGCGCGACGAGGGCGGGCGCGGCGGAGGTCACGGGAGCCGCCGCCGGCAATGCGGCGGCAGCGTGGGCCGCGGCGCCGGCGGGAGCGGCGGCCTCACCCGCGACCGCAATGCTCACGATGACGGTGCCGACCGGGACCATGGCGCCCTCCTCGGCGTACAGCGCCGCGATGATGCCGGTCCGCGGCGACGGGATCTCGACGCTCGCCTTGTCGGTCATGACTTCGACCAGCGGCTGGTCTTCCGTGACCGCGTCGCCGGCCTTGACCAGCCAGCGCACGATCTCGCCTTCGGCCACACCCTCGCCGATGTCGGGCAGCTTCACATCGTATGCCATGAGATCTCCACGGTGTCCTTCACTCCACGAAACGGTGTCCTTCACTCCACGAAGTGGAATCGGCCGATCGGGTGTTCGGCGCGGTGCGTGCGCTCGCCGCGTTCGGACAGCGCGGCGTAGTCCTTCGCGAAGTCGAGTTTGAAGGCCTCGTACGAAGCTTCCGAGTTCCAGCGGTCGGAGATCATGTAGCGCAGCGGGTCGTGTGTGTCGCGCATGAGGGTGGTGCTCAGGAAACCGGGACTGCGCTTGAACAACTCGACCCACGGGCCATCGGGGCGGTACAGCGCCTCGAACTCCTCGACGCGGTCGGGCCGGATCATGTACTCCCAGACGATGAGCATCATGTCAGTAACTCATGACGTGCTCGAGCGCGGCGAACACGCGCTTGGCATCGGGCAGGTAGGTGTGTTCGAGCGTGTACGGGAACGGTGTGTCGTAGCCGGTCACCCTCAGTACCGGCGCCTGCAGCGAGGTCAGCGCCTGCTCGGCCAAAAGCGCCGACAGTTCGGCACCGTAGCCGCACGTGCGCGGGGCCTCGTGCACGATCACCGCGCGGCCGGTCCGCCGCACGCTCGCGAGCACGGCCTCGGTGTCGAGTGGCAGCAGCGTGCGCAGGTCGAGCACCTCGGCGTCCCAGCCTTGAGCTGCGGCCATCGTGGCCGCTTCGAGCGAGACCGGCACCATGGCGCCGTAGCACAGGATCGTGACGTGCTCACCGGCTCGCGCGATGCGCGCCTTGCCGATGGGCACCGTGAAGGCACCTTCGGCGACATCTTCCTTGGTCGTGCGGTAGAGCCGCTTGGGTTCGAGGAAGATGACCGGGTCGTCGCCCTGGATGGCCGACAGCAGCAGCCCCTTGGCGTCCGACGGTGTCGAGGGGATGACCACTTGCAGGCCCGTCGTGTGGCAGAAGTACGCTTCGGGACTCTGCGAGTGGTAGAGCCCGCCGCGGATGCCGCCACCGTAGGGCGCACGCACCACCACTGGGCAGGTGTACTGGCCGGCCGAGCGCCAGCGGAACTTCGCTAGTTCCGAGACGATCTGGTCGAAGCCCGGATAGATGAAGTCCACGAACTGGATCTCGGCGATCGGCTTCAAGCCATAGAGCGCCATGCCGATCGCGCCACCGATGATGCCGTTCTCGGCGAGCGGCGTGTCGAGCACACGCTCGGGGCCGAACTCGGCCTGCAATCCCTCGGTGACGCGGAACACGCCACCGTTGCGGCCCACATCCTCGCCCAGGACCACGACGCGCGAGTCGTCGCGCAACGACACGCGGAGCGCGTCGGTGATGGCCTGGACCATGGTCATCTGCGGCATCAGGGGCACTCCCGGAAGGGGGTTCGAGCGGACGAGCGAGCCTAGCCGAGCCGGGAAGGCGGCCGCAAACTCGCTTGGAACATGTGTTTGGTGCGGCGGGGCGGAGTCCCTGTACCCACAGATGCGTGGTAGCACACGCATCGGCGTGCGATCCGAGCTCACGCAGACGCTGGTCCCTGCCGAGAAATCATTAGTCTGGACAAATCCTGCCGTTAGTCGTAACTAATAACGCTCCGCCGCCGTCCCGCCCCTGCCGGAGCCCCATGACGATCCCACGCATCCCCGCGAGCCGTTCACGCGAGAATTACCTCAAGGCGCTGCTGCAGCTCGGCACCGGCGAGCGCGTGTCCGTGACGGTGCTCGCGCGCCACCTGCGCGTCTCGGCCCCGAGTGTGACGAACATGCTGGCGCGGCTCGCCGAGGAGCGACTCGTCGCGCTGGGAGCGCGCGGCGCGGCGAGCCTGACGCCGGACGGCGAGCGTGCGGCGCTCCACGTGTTGCGCCGGCACCGCCTGCTCGAGACCTTCCTGGTCCGCGTGCTGGCACTTGATTGGAGTGACGTTCACGAGGATGCCGAGGAACTCGAGCATCACGTCAGCGACCGCGTGCTTGATGCGCTGGACCGCTTCATGGGCCATCCCACCGACGATCCGCACGGGCATCCGATTCCCGACCGGCGCGGGCGCATCGAGCGCCGCACCTTGGCACCGCTCGCCACGCTGCCGCCTGGCTCGCGCGCCCGCGTGCGTGAGGTGCGCGGCGGCGACGACCGGGCGCGCATGGCGCGCTGGAAGCGCAACGGACTCGTGCCGGGTGCCCCGGTGCGCATGGTCGAGGCGAATGCCGAGGCTGGCGTCTACACGTTGGAGATCGCGGGCCGCAAGCTGGTGAGCGGACGTGATGGTCTGGAAGGAATCCTGATCGACCGCCGGCCGAGGGGGAGAGCTTGAACCAGCAGGACAAATCATTGTCGGAGGTACACCAGTCCGTCCACGTGCCGCGCACCCGCAACTGGTTCCGCCGCATGTTCGCGTTCGCCGGCCCAGCCTATCTCGTGAGTGTCGGCTACATGGACCCGGGCAACTGGGCCACCGATCTCGCGGGCGGCTCCAAGTTCGGCTACCAGCTCGTCTGGGTGCTGCTCATGAGCAACCTCATGGCCGTGCTGCTGCAGACGCTGTCCGCGCGACTCGGCGTCGTCACTGGACGGGACCTGGCACAGGCGTGCCGTGACTTCTATCCGCGCCTGCTGGTGTGGCCGCTGTGGATCCTGTGCGAGCTGGCCATCGTGGCATGCGATCTCGCCGAAGTGCTGGGTGCTGCGATCGGCCTGCAACTCCTGTTCGGGCTGCCGCTGCTGGTGGGCGTCAGCATCACCGCGCTCGATGTGCTGATGCTGCTGGCGCTGTCGCACTTCGGCATCCGCCGGCTCGAGGCGTTCATCATCACGCTGGTCGCCACCATCGGGGGCTGTTTCGCGGTCCAGATGCTGCTGTCGAGCCCGGACTTCGCCGCCATCTTCGCCGCGTTCCTGCCACGCGACGCCACGGGCGCGGTCTCACTCCTCGCCCGCACCAGCGACGGCCACTGGAGCGTGCTGGGTCTGCACGGCGAGTCGCTGTTCATCGCCATGGGCATCCTCGGCGCCACCGTCATGCCGCACAATCTCTACCTGCACAGCTCGCTGGTGCAGAGCCGCGACATCGAGCCCACACTGGCCGGGCGCCGCGACGCCTGCAAGATGAACCTCGTCGATTCCGTCGTCGCGCTCAACGCCGCGCTGTTCGTGAACGGCGGCATCCTCGTGCTCGCCGCCGCCGCGTTCAACCGCTATGGCTTCACCGATGTCGGGTCCTTGCGCGAGGCGCACCGCCTGCTGTCGCCGTTGGTGGGCAACGGGGTCGCGCCGACACTGTTCGCGGTCGCCCTGCTGTGCGCCGGTCAGGCCAGCACGATCACCGGCACGCTCGCGGGCCAGATCGTCATGGAGGGCTTCCTGCGCGTGCGCGTGAAGCCGTGGCTCCGGCGCATGGTCAGTCGCGGGCTCGCCATCGTCCCAGCCGTCATCGTCATCATGTGGCAGGGCGAGTCCGGCGTCGACAAGCTGCTCGTGCTGTCCCAGGTGGTGCTCAGCCTGCAACTGTCGTTCGCGGTCGTACCGCTGATCACGTTCACGAGCGACCGCCGCCGCATGGGACCGTTCACGAACTCGTGGTGGGTGCAGTCGCTCGCGATCCTCGTCGGCACCATCATCATCTTCCTGAACGGCAAGCTGGCCTACGACGCCATCCACGGCTGGGTGGCGAGCTCGAACGGCGCGTGGTGGGTGTGGGCGCTCGTCATCCCGTTCACGCTCGTGCTGGCCGGCATGCTGCTGTACCTGGTGATCGCGCCGCTGCTCGAGCGTGGTTGGCCGAAGCTGGCGCCGGTCGGGCCGGACTCGAGCCTGGCGCAGGCGGGCTCGCGCGGCGTGCGCGGTTCCGGCACGACACTCGACCCCGAACCGCTGCGCTGGCATTCGGGCAGTTACCGACGCATCGCGATCGCGGTGGAACTTGCGGAAGCCGACGAAAACATCCTGCACTTCCTGCGCCGCGCCCAGTTGGCCCCCGAGGCCGAGCTCTTGTTCGTGCATGTCGCCGAGAGTGCGGCGAGCCGCTGGCTCGGCGAACAGAGTCACGACAGCGAGAGCCGCGAGGACCTGAAGATGCTCGAGGGACTGGCGCGCGAGTTCGTCGAACAGGGCACCCGCGCCACCGTGCGGCTCGGGCACGGCGATCCGGCCCGGGAGATCGCCCGGATCGCGCGAGAAGAGCGCGCCGACCTGCTCATCACCGGCTCTCATGGCCACCGCGGGTTGTCCGATGTCGTGTTCGGCGCCACGGTCTCGAGCGTGCGTCACCTGGTGACCTGCCCGATCCTGACCGTGCCCCCGCGACGGCGCCAGCCGTAGCCGACCATGAGGTTCACGGCTTCGCGTTTCGCTCGGGCGGCATCGCCCGGCGGTGTGCTGGCGGCCGCGGTGCTCATGGCCGGGCTCTGGCTCGCACTGTCGCCGCCCGGGGCCGACGACCTGATCGGGGGGGATGAGGGCTACTACGGCACCATGGCGCGCAACGTCGTGGAGTCGGCGCAACAGCGCATCTCACCCTCCCTGTCGCCGCTCGGTCCGCCGGGAGACAAACCGCCACTCTACCCGTTGTTGCTCATGCCGCTCGTGGCCGCGATGGGGCCGGTGCCCGCTGCCGTGCGCCTGCCGTCGGCGGTGTGCGCGGCCGTGATCACTGCCGCGCTCGGCGTGTGGGTCGCCGCCATGTCCGGTCCCGTGGCGGGGCTGTTCGCGACCGCGCTGCTCGCCACGTTGCCGTGGTTCAGTGACGCCACCCGGGCGGCCGCCGCCGAACTGCCGCTCACGGCGTTCTCGCTGCTCGCTCTTGTACTGCTGGCGGGTGCGCCGCGTTCGCGCCTGCGTGCCGTGGTCGCGGGCGCGCTGCTCGGACTGGCGTTCCTGTGCAAGCTGTGGCTCGTCGCCCCGGCTGCGCTCGCGGCGGCGGCACTGGTCGCCGCGCATGACCGCCGCGCGCTCCTCAACGTCTCGCTGCTCACCGGCACGGCGCTCTTGGTGGCCGCTTCGCACCTGATCGTGGTCGCGTTCTTCCGGCCGGCCGACTTCGAGCACTGGCGTTACATCTACCTCGCCCGTTCGCTCGCCGAACGTGTGCAGGGCGAGGGCTACGCCGACTACTGGCGCCGGCCCGCCGGGACCTACTGGTCGATCGTCACGCGCGCACTCGGGCTGGTGTTGCCGTGGGTGGCCGCCGGCGTCGTGGCCGCATGGCGCCGGCGCCAGGAGCCCGTGCCGCGTGCGCTGCTGGTGTGGGCCGCAGGGCTGCTGCTGCTCTCGATGTTCCGCATCAAGTCCGGCGGCTACGCGTTCGTCGTGATGCCGGCGTGGGCCGGGCTCGCCGCGCTGGGTGCCGCCGAGACGGCTGCGGGTCGTGGCCCGGGGCGGGCGCTCCTGTTGCTGGGCGCGCTCTTCACATCGCCGCTCGGCGAACGTTGGGGGGCCGCGGGGCTGCCATGGCCGGCGTGGGTCGCGGTGTGGAGTTCGGGTGTTGTGCTCGCGGTCGGCGTGCGGCTGTTCCCGTCGTCGGCTCGACGCATCGCGATGAGCTGGGCGCTCGTGGTCGTCGCGCTTGCCGGTGCGCGCAGCGTGCAGCGGCTTGCGGTGCGTTTTCACACGCCGGGCTATCAGGACGTCTCCGCGCTGGTCGCGCCGCGGCTCGCCGGTGTCGACCCCGCGACGCCATGCCTCGTCGCGCCCGAGGCGCCGGTGTTCGCGTTCCACCTCTTCCGCACCGCGCTCTACTGGGGCACTCCCGACCGTCCGTGGACTGCCGACCGGCTGACCGCGCTGCAGGCCGACCGCCGGTTCCGGGTGTTCATCGTTGACACCACACGGACGTTCCACGGCGGCTGGCCGGACGAGCCGACTCTGGCGTGGCTTGCCCACGACATGCACGAGATCACATCGCAACTGCCCGGTCGCCCCGGACGACGGCCGCTGCGCGTGTTTGTACGCGACTGACCGGGACGGTAGCCGCTGCCCCGGCAGGTCCTCGGATTGCCGTTGGCACTGGATCGAGCCATCGCGCTAGACTGCCCGCCTCGGTCCGAACCACGGACCGTCTCTCTTTCGCGCCGGCCGCGCCGGCTCCCATCCCATCGTGAGCGAACCCATCTATAACGGGCGGCTGCACGCGACGGTGTCCGAGGTCGTGGACACGGCCGAGCTCCTGCCGCACTACGAACTCGCGGCCATCGCCGTGCTCGAGGGGCAGGAGCGCCCGGGCGAGGAACCCGCGGTGCGCCGCCGTCTGCGCGCCGAGGGCATCCGCCCGCGCGAGAACCGTGGCGCACTGCTCGTCGAGCCGGGCGAGCTGGAGCGCTTCTCGAGTGCCGGCCTGCTGAGCGGTGGCGACGAGGTGTTCTTCTCGACCGAGTGGAACGACGAGTTCGAGCCGTTCCCGGGCCGTGTCTCGGGCGACCACGCCGACTTCCGCGAGGCATTGCCGCTCGGGCTTGTCGATTGGATGCTCGAGACGCAGTGCATCCTGGTGCTCGGTGACGGCGGCGGGCTCAACTACGCCACCACGAGTGAAGACCTGCACGAGCGGCTGTCCAGCCGCTTCCAGCCCGCGCGCCGGTGAGCGACACGCCGCCGTCGTCGTCGCGGCTGCTGCCACTCGAATTGCAGGGCCCGGCGGGGCGCATCGAGGCACTGCTGCAGGAGCGGGAGGACGAGGCTCCGCCGTTCGTCGCCGTGGTGTGCCACCCGCATCCGCTGTACGGCGGCACGCTGCACAACAAGGTCGCGCACCGCGTCGCCTCGGCGTTGTTCGCGCGCGGCGGTGCGGTCATGCGCTTCAACTTCCGCGGTGTGGGCAAGAGCGAGGGCGTGCACGACCGCGGCCGTGGCGAACTGCAGGATGCGCTTGTCGTGCTCGATACGCTGCGCCGTCGCCACCCCGGTGCGAAGGCATGGGCGGCGGGGTTCTCGTTCGGCTCGTGGGTGGCATCGCGCCTCGCGGCTTCGGAGCCGTCGATCGAGCAGCTGATCATGGTCGCGCCCCCGGTGCACACGCAGACGTTCGACGAGATGCGAGGTTCACCGGTGGCCAAGCTGGTGCTGCAGGGCACCGCCGATGAAGTCTGCAAGCCGGAGAACCTGGCGCGTGTCTTCCCGACGTGGGCGGACCCCAAGCGACTGGTCGAGATCGCGGGCGCGGGACACTTCTTCGACCGGCAGCTCGCCGAACTGGCCCAGGCGATCGAGCGCGGGCTGGCCTGAGCCCGGGGCAGCGAGCGGTGAGTTCGCGTCGGCTCTCCCAGAGACGCTATTCCTTTAGAGGATGGGGTCGGGCACAAATCGCCAAGTGCTCGCGGGCTCCGGGACCGGCCGATCCCCCGGCCATCCGGGGTGGCCATCCGTACCGGACCTGCTGACTCGTGGTGCGGTCTCGCTCACGAATAGTGGTTCCATCACATCCGCCATTTCGCCGGAGATCATTGGGACTACCGCCACCGGTGGCGGTGACTACGCCATGTTCGCAACGACTTGCGCGGTCCGCGACACGACGGTGATCGCATCCGCGAACGGCCACACAGCCGTCGCGATGTCCGGCTTGGGGAAGCGCGGCGCCACGAGCCGCTCCACCTCGGCTTTGCGCCGGTGGTGGCCCTCCGCGAACAGCGAGCGAGCCTCGCGGTGAGACACGCGATGAGCAACGATCCGAGTTCCCGCCGAGCGGAGATCATGCTTGTCGTCGATCACCGGGGCCACGACCCGAGAC
This sequence comes from bacterium, assembly GCA_031360075.1. GTDB lineage: Bacteria > Eisenbacteria > RBG-16-71-46 > RBG-16-71-46 > RBG-16-71-46 > JAIOPA01. Next base: position 14,659 of record JANMAX010000302.1, read on the forward strand.
GACGTAGGCTCGACCTCACGCTGGCGCGCGGAGCGCCATCGACCGTGGGCGTGGTCCACTTTTCGATGTTCGGACTGGCCTACTTTTACTTGTTCGTTGACACATCGCCGCGTAGACCGGGTTCAGCTCCGGCTCGTGGATGTCGGGGCGTAGCACCCCCTCCTTCAGATTGTCCAGCACCACGTACTGACAGCAGCCACCGAAGCTGCGCCACGCCTCCTCATGCAGGCGCGCCCAGATCTCCTGGTCGGTCTTCCACACCACCTTCCGGAAGCTCTTGCCCGAGTACTTGAGCGTCA
>JANMAX010000343.1:0-11961 GCA_031360075.1 bacterium
CCTCATCTTCTACGCGGCCTATTGACCATGGCCCGCCCGCTTCGTATCGCGTTCCAGGGTGCGGCCCGCACGGTCACCGGTTCCCGTCACCTGCTGAGCTGGGGGGAGCAGAGCTGGCTGTACGACTGTGGCATGTACCAAGGCCGCCGGGACGAAGCGGACGCCATCAATCGCACGTTCAAATTCGCGCCCAAGTCGCTCGATGCCGTGGTCGTGTCACACGCGCATCTGGATCACACCGGCAACCTGCCGACGCTGGTGGCCCAGGGTTACCGCGGACCGATCCACCTGACCGCACCCACCGCGGACCTGTCGCGCGTCATGCTCACCGACAGCGCGAACCTCATGGCGCGCGATGTCGAGCACGTCAACCGGCACCGCAAGAGCCGGCCCGTACGCTTGCCGCTCTACGAGATGGCGGATGTCGATACCACGCTCGAACGCTTCCAGACCTACCACTATGGTGAGTCGTTCGAGTTGTTCCGCGGTGTGAACGCCACGTGGCACGACGCCGGGCACATCCTGGGCTCGGCCATGACCACGTTCGAGTGCGAGCAGGAGGGGCGGCGCTTCCGACTGCTGATGAGCGGCGACCTGGGCCGCCCGGGCCGGGCCATCCTGCGTGATCCCGAAGTGCCCAAAGGGGGCGCCGACGCGCTCGTGCTCGAGAGCACCTACGGCGACCGGCTGCATGACGACGACGCGCACACCGAACAGCAACTGGTCGACATCGTGCGCCGGACCGCGGAGCGCGGCGGGCGGCTGCTGGTGCCGGCGTTCGCCGTGGGCCGCACGCAGGAACTGGTCGCCGTGCTGCATGGCCTGATCGAGCGCGGCGCGATCCCCGACCTGCCCATATTCGTCGACAGCCCGATGGCACGCGAGACCACGGCGGTGTTCAAGCGCCATCCCGAGTGCTTCGATGATGAGACCCGCGCGATGTTCCAGAACGAAAACGGCGCGCCGTTCGGATTCGAGCGGCTGCGCTACATCACGACGGTCGACGAGTCGCGCAGCATGAACGAGCGCAAGGGCGCGCACATCATCATCTCGGCTTCGGGCATGTGCGAAGGCGGCCGCGTGCTGCACCATCTGCAGTACTCGCTCGGCGAGGCGCGCAACACGGTGATGTTCGTGGGCTACCAGGGGCAGGGCACGCTCGGCCGCCGGCTGCGCGACGGCGTCACACCCGTGAACGTGTTCGGCGAGCCGGTGGACGTGCGCGCCGAGATCGCCGCGCTCGACGGCTTCAGCGCGCACGCCGATCAGGCCGAGATCCTCGCCTGGGTCACGAAGCTCGACCCCATGCCGCGCGCCATCTTCCTGGTGCACGGCGAGATCGGGCCCATGGAGACTCTCGCCGCGCTGCTGCGCGAGCGCACCGGGGCCGCTGTGCACGCGCCCGAGAAGGGCCAGGAGTTCGAACTGTGGACGTGACCGAGTCGCGCTACCAGGTGGGGCAGCGGCTCCACCACCCGCAGTTCGGGGATGGCCTCATCGTGGAGGTCCATACCGACCGTGGCCGCGAAGTGCTCGAAGTCGTGTTCGACGGCGACCTGCGGCGGCTGTCGGCGGTGCGCGACTGGGAGATCGTCGACGGCTCGGCGCCGCACACGCCGGCGCACAGCAGCGAGCACGGGGCCGAGGCGGAGTCCGAGGACGACGAGCCGGCGCTCATCACGCGCCCCGTGCCGACCACCCGGCGCCATTGGCACCCGCAGGGCGACGGCCTGCTGCGGGCCTGGATCGACAACGCGTCGCAGCCCCAGTCGCAGTTCGACCTGCGCGCCGATGCCGAAGCGTGGGCGGGCTGGGCAAGTGCCGACCGGCTCGTGTCGCTCGACTCGCTGCGCGGCGTCGAACGTTTCCCGCACCAGGAGGCGGCGTGCTTCAAGGTGCTGCGTGACTTTGGCGGGCGTGGCATCCTGGCCGACGAGGTCGGACTCGGCAAGACGGTGGAAGCCGGCATCGTGCTCAAGGAATACGTGCTGCGCGGTGCGGTGCGCACCGCACTCGTGCTGGTGCCGGCGTCGTTGTGCGAGCAGTGGCGCGCCGAGCTGTGGGAGAAGTTCGAGCTCGATTTCGTGGTGTCCCGCGGGCCGTCGGGCCAGTGGGGCCGCCATCCGTTCGTCATCTCGTCGCTCGAGACCGCGCGCCATGAGCGCCATCGCAAGCGCGTGCGCGGCGCCGACTACGACATGGTGGTGTGCGACGAGGCGCACCGGCTGCGCAATCACCTCACGCTGGGCTGGAAGTTCCTGAACGAGCTGAACCCGCGCTATCTGCTGCTGCTCACTGCGACACCGGTGCAGAACGACCTGCGCGAACTGTACAACCTCGTCACGCTCGTGCGCCCCGGCACCGTGGGTACGTTCTCGCAATTCCGCCGCGACTTCCTGTCGGGCCACGACAAGCGCACGCCGCGCAACACGCCGCGTCTGCGCCGGCTGCTGCAGAGCGTCATGATCCGCACGCGGCGCAGCGACACCACGCTGACGTTCGCGCCGCGCAAGGTCGAGACCGTGTGGGTGCCGCAGACCGCGGCCGAGCGCCTGCTGTACCGCCAGGTCAGTGAGTTCGTGGCCGATGCCGTGAAGGCCGACCACGGCCAGCCCGGCCGTCCGCACTACTTCACGCTCTTGGTGCTGCAGAAGGAGATGGGCTCCTCCTGGGCGTCGGCGCGGGGTACGCTCGAGAAGCTCGCGTCCCACCCGGACGGTCTGGACCCCAAGCGCGTCAGGCAGTTCGCCGAACGTGCGCGCGCTCTGGCCGACGACGCCAGCAAGCTGCGCACGCTGGTGCGCACCATCGCGGCCCTGAAGGGCGAGAAGGCCATCATCTTCACGCAGTTCCGCGCCACGCAGGACGTTATCGTCACTGCCCTGCGCGCCGACGGCTACGGCGTCTGCGAGTTCCACGGCGAGATGGGCTGGCGCGAGAAGGAGGAGTCGCTCGAACACTTCCGCCACCATGAGCAGGTGCTGGTGAGCACCGAGGCCGGCGGCGAGGGCCGCAACTTGCAGTTCGCGCGCATCGTCATCAACTACGACCTGCCGTGGAACCCGATGCGGCTGGAGCAGCGCATCGGCCGTGTGCACCGCCTGGGGCAGGAGCATCCGGTGCGCGTCGTGAACCTTGTCAGCCGGGGCACGCTCGAGGCCTACGTGCTCGAAGTGCTGGACCGCAAGATCCGCATGTTCGAGCTGGTCGTGGGCGAGATGGAGGAGATCCTCGGCGCCTGGCAGATGCAGGGCTCGTTCGAGGATGAAGTGTTCCGGCGCTGGACCGAATCGATCACGCCGAGCGGCCGCAGCCGCCGCTTCACTGAACTGGCGCAGCACCTGTCGACGGCACGCAAGCTCTACCAGCAACAGCGCGACAGCCAGAGCATGCTGTTCCATGGTGCGGTCGACCACGACGAGGAGCCGTCATGAGCGCGGCCACGACGCGCAAGCGCCCTGCGGCCCCAACGAGCGCCCCGGGTGCGAACGGTGCCGCGAATGCCGAACGGGCGACACCCGAGCACGCAGCGGCCAAGCGCGCGACGACCAGGGCCAAACCCAAGCGCGCCGCTCGTGGCAAGGCCGCGCACCCGCCCGCGCACGGCAAGCCCTCGGCGGCCGTGAACATCCCGCGCGGGGAGACCGCGGCGGAATCGCCGGAGTGGCGTCGGTTCGTCGGCAGCTGGCTCGAGACGCATCAGTGCAAGGTCGCGGCCGCGCCGCGCGGGGACTGGGAAGTCGAACTGTCCGCCGATCTGCAGAAGCGCTGGCGCCGTCAGCGCGTGCGGCTGGTGTTCGACCCGACGCGTCCCACCGTGCCGCGCGGAGCGTGGTTCATCGCGCCCGGCAGCACGGGCGGCCGGCGCATCCTCGAGGCCGCGCTCGGCGAACCCATATTCACGCGGCGCACTGCACTCGCGCAGGTGCCGGGCGCGCCGCCCGATGGCATCGCTGGGGTCTGCCATCAGCGCGGCTTCACCTGGGGCACGCCACGACTGGGACCGGTGCACTACGAACGCCGCGTCGCGTTCCACGCCGTCATCACGCGCTGGGGCGGGCTGCCGTGGCAGGAGCAGTGGGTCGTCCTCGTGGGCGCCGGGGGAGAGGTGCTGGAGCGGGTGCAGGCCGCGCAGGTCACCGAAGTGCGCCCGCGCGAGGGGCTCTACCAGATGCCCGAGGAACTCGAGCCGGAAGTGCGCGAGCGCTGGCTCATGGCGGCACGCGGCACGCTGGAAGCGCTGGCCGAGGAACGCGAAGCGGAATGGTCGGTGTCGGTGGGCAAGCTGCGCGATGACGAACTCGACCGGCTGGGTGCGTTCTTCGCGGCCCGCATCGAGGAGGAAGAAGAGCGCCAGCGCCGCCGCGCCGGGCACGACGAGCACGAACTGGAGCATGGCGATGCCACGTCGCTGAAGCTCGAGTGGGAGCGCCGCGCGGCCGAGGTCCGGCAGCGCTGGGAGATGCGCACCGAGGTGCGGCTGTGGGGCATCGAGGAGTGGTCGTGGCCGGTGGCGACCATCGAGCAGGAGCTGCGTTCGGGGGCCATGCACGTCAAGCTCAAGTCCGCCGTGGACGTCGCGCGCGGCCGACCCGGCCTGCCCGCCTGCCCGACCTGCGGGGCGCCCGCCGAGATGCTGGTCCGGGCCCGGGGAACCGCCTGCTGCGCGGCGTGCGTGCCCGCTTGACGCTCGGGAGTCGCGGCTCTTACAGTCTTGCGTCCTTTGCGCTGTGCGGGCCACTGTGGCCCCGGCGCGGCAATCTCAAGGAGGCTCGCTTGTCGCTGGAAACCACTGGTAAGAAGTCCGTCATGGACGATCCGGGCGCGGACCTGCTCGATAAGGCGCAGGGTCTCTGGCAGCACTATGGACAGACCGCCCTCATCGCCGTGGTCGTCGCGGTCGCGACGGCGGTGGGCGTGTACTACTGGCAGTCTGGGCAGACACGGCAGGAGAACCTCGCTTCGGAGAAGCTCGCCGAGGCCAACGACCTGTTCTGGCGCGCCGACTACGACCGCTCGCGCACCATCGCCAAGGACGTCACCAAGCAGTTCCCCGGCACGGCGAGCGGCACCGACGCGCTGCGCATCGCGGGTGACGACGCGTACTGGCGCGGCAACTGGAAGGACGCGATCGCGGACTACCAAGAGTACCTGAAGAAGAACTCGAAGGGGCTGGTGGCCGACGCCGTCCGCCGCAGCCTGGCGTACTCGCTCGAGAGCAACGGCCAGCCAGCGGAGGCCTCGGCGATCTACGACAAGCTGGTGGGTGTGTTCGATCGCGAGTCGAGCGGCGAACTGTTGTTCGCCTCGGCACGCTGCCTGGTTGCGGCGAACAAGCCGGAAGACGCCAAGAAGCGTTACCAGCGCATCGTCGACGAGTTCCCGGACTCGAGCTACCAGCTGCAGGCGCGCATCGAGCTGGGCCGCCTGACGCCCGCGACGCTGAACTAGACTCACGCTTCTCCGAGCAACACGAAGGCCCGGCGCCCACGAGGCAGCCGGGCCTTCATGCTGCAGGCGGGCCGGGGACGGCGCGTGGAGCCGAGCGAGGGGGGAGCGGAGCGAGGGGGGAGCCGAGCGAGGGGGGGAGCGGCGTGGAGCGGCGTGGAGGGAGTTCCCCGTTCGGCGCTTCACACGGCACGCGAGGTTCGCGCGATACCTCAGGCCCGACGCTCGGGGGGGCCGCGGAGACGGATTCCGCCCGCGAGCCCGCCACCCACGCGGGCTTCACGGATTGCATGAGGTTCATGTGGTTCATGAAGGCAGCGTGCTCCGGGGCCGTTCAGCTCGCGGCACGCGACTCAGCCCCTGGCGGCCCCTGGCCCCGGCCCGGATTTTTCATGAGCCCGTGGCCTGCGAGGACGGCCCGCCCATGAATCGCTGCGGAACTGGCATGGCCGGCTCCTCGTGGTGTCATCCACACGGCTGCGTCGCCGCCCATGCCAGCTCCTTGCGCTTCACGGACGCGCTTCACGGACATCCGACCCCCTCGGCTCACGGTTCATGAATACTGCGTGTGCAGATCCAGCGCGAGTCCCATCTGGACTGCGAGCCTCGGAGGCTCGGGCATGATCCAGGGTGGTGCGCTGTCGCGGCGAGCATGCTGGCGGGCGATGCCGGCGACACGCGCCACGTGTGCGGCGTTCACGGCTTTCGGCAGGTACGCCCGTGTGGCGTAGATCGCCGCCAGCCGCTCGGCCTCGGCGGGCCACTCGGCGGCGAGTGTGTCGAGGAAGTGCTCGCGCGTACCGGGCTTCAAGTACAGCAGTTCGGTCCAGATGCGCACCGCGCCAGCGTCGCGTGCCGCCTTGACCGCGTCGGCCATCAGCTCGGGCTTGTCGGACAGACCCGGCAGGATCGGCGCCATGGCCACCGCGACACGCACACCGGCGTCCGCCAGCGCACGCACTGCGCGCAGGCGCTGCCTCGGAGGCGCCGTACCGGGCTCGGTGACGCGCCAGATGTCGTGCGACAGCGTCGGGATCGACAGGCTCACGCTCACGGCCGCCCGGCGCGCGGCGTCCTGCAGCACGTCGATGTCACGGACGACCATGGGCCCGCGCGTGATGATCGAGAACGGCGTGTAGCGTTCGGCGAGTGCTTCCAGGCAACCCCGAGTGAGCCGGAACCGACCCTCGGCCGGCTGATACGGGTCGGTGGCTGCGCCCACGAGGACGAGCTCTCGGGGCCAGGCTGCTCGGGCCAGCTCGGCGCGCAGCACGGCGACGACGTTGGTCTTGACCCGGATGCTGCGCCCGTAGCGGTCGTCGGAGGGACGTTCGGCCCGGCGCTCGAAGGCGCGGACGTAGCAGAACGTGCAGCGGTGTGCGCAGCCCATGTACGGGTTGAGCGTCCAGCGAAACGGCATGCCGGTGACGCGATTGATCGCGCTGCGGCAAGGCTCGAGTCGGAGTTCGGCGGGCATGGGGGAAGACATACCGTGCGGAGAGCGAGTGCACAAGTGTGTAGTAAGAGCCCCGGCGGGCCGATTTCGGGCCGGTGGCCCGAAGACTGCAATGTCGCATAATGTATATTATGTAAACCTACGCCCCGGAATGAGCATCGTCACGGTTCCGACCGCGCTGCCCGGCCGGCTGGCGTGCCACGCCCCTGCCCACTCGGCCCGCTCGGCCCACGTCCCGCCTGATCCCAGCTTCGATCCGCCTCGGGCCTGCCGGCCTGCCGGCCTGCCACCTGGTCGCTTCGCAGCCGGCTCGCGCCCATGCGGGTCACACCGCGGCTGCTCAGGTTCGGCTGCAGCCGGCCTGGCGCGGCTCGTGAGCCCCGGTGGCGTCTGGCGGGCGTCCGTGGGCTGTTGCCTTCCTCGTGGCTCGCAGGCTCGCTCGCCGTGTATTCCGGCAACTCGTGAGCGCCGGCCGGGCGCGTGATCATCCGCGGTTGGCGGAGCGGCCGAGCGTCAGCCGACGACGAGGTTCAGCAGCTTGTCCTGCACGTGGATGACCTTGCGGATCGTGACACCGTCCAGATAGCGCGCGATGCGCTCATCCGCGGAGGCCGCGGCCTGGACGTCGGCCTGCCCGGCACCACGCGGCAGTTCCAGCGTGGCGCGCAGCTTACCGTTGACCTGCACGGCCACCGTGACGGTGTCCTCGATGCACAGCGCCGGGTCGTACGACGGCCACGGCGCGAACGCCAGCGATTCGGCATGACCCAGCCGGTGCCACAGCTCCTCGCCCAGGTGCGGCGCGAACGGCGCCAATGCCAGCAGGAACGGCTCGAGCACGACGCGTGGCCGCGCGGGCTGCTTCATGATCTCGTTCACGAACACCATCATCTGCGAGATCGCCGTGTTGAACTTGAGTGCTTCGACGTCCTCGGTGACCTTGGCGATCGTCTGGTGCAGCACGCGCAGGACGGCGTCCGACGGGGCCTCCGCGGTCATGGCGAGTGAGCCATCCTCGTGGATGAACAGCCGCCAGACGCGGTCCAGGAAGCGCGAGATGCCCTCGACGCTCTTGGAGCTCCATGGTTTCATCGCCTCGAGCGGGCCCATGAACATCTCATAGATGCGCAGCGCATCGGCGCCGTACTCATCGATCATGTCGTTCGGGTCGACGACGTTGCCCCAGCGCTTGGACATCTTGCGGTTATCCTCGCCCAGGATCATGCCCTGATGCACGAGCTTCTTGAACGGTTCGAGCGTGCTGACCACGCCGATGTCATACAGCACCTTGTGCCAGAAGCGCGCGTACAGCAGATGCAGCACGGCGTGCTCGGCGCCGCCGACGTAGAGGTCGACCGGCATCCAGTACTTCTCCTTGGCGGGGTCGACCAAGGCGTTGGGATTCCTGGGGTCGATGAAGCGCAGGTAATACCAGCACGAGCCGGCCCACTGCGGCATGGTGTTGGTCTCGCGACGCGCCGGCTTGCCGGTGACCGGGTCGGTGGTCGCAAGCCATTCGCTGGCGTTCGCGAGCGGGCTCTCCCCCGTGCCCGACGGTTTGTATTCCTTCAACTCGGGCAGCCGCACTGGCAGTTGGTTCTCGGGCAGCGCCTGCGGCACGCCATCCACCCAGATGATCGGGAATGGCTCGCCCCAGTAACGCTGGCGCGAAAACAGCCAGTCGCGCAATTTGTAGTTCACCGTGCGCGTACCCACGCCGTGCGCGGTGAGCCACGCCGTGATGCGCTCCTTCGCCGCCGGCGGGTCCAGTCCGTCGAGCGAAAGCGAGCCGTCGCTCGCCGCGCTGTTCACCATGACGCCGGTCTCGCTGTCGACGTGGGCCGCCCGGGTCACGTCGCCGCCGGCGACGACCTCGCGGATCGGCAGCCCGTGGGTGCGCGCGAACTCCCAGTCGCGTTCGTCGTGACCGGGCACTGCCATGATCGCGCCCGTGCCGTAGCCCATGAGCACGTAGTCGGCGATCCACACCGGCAGCTTCTCGCCATTCACGGGGTTGATGGCGTGCCCGCCGGTGAACACGCCGGTCTTGGACTTCTCCTCCTGGCGCGCCAGGTCGCTCTTGTGCGTGGCCGCCCTGCGATAGGCGTCCACGACGGCGCGCTGCTCGGCGGTGGTGACGACATCGACCAGCGCGTGCTCGGGCGCCAGCACCATGTAGGTGGCGCCGAACAGCGTGTCGGGCCGCGTCGTGAACACGCGCAGCTTGGCGTGCACGCCGTCGATCGCGAAGTCCACCTCGGCGCCGATCGAGCGCCCGATCCAGTTCTTCTGCATCTCGTACGTACTTGCCGGCCACTCGACCAGGCTCAGGTCCTCGAGCAGGCGGTCGGCGTACTCGGTGATCTTGAGCACCCACTGACGCATGGGCTTCCGGATGACCTCGTAGCCGCCGACTTCCGACTTGCCGTCGATGACCTCCTCGTTCGCCAGCACCGTGCCGAGTTCGGGGCACCAGTTGACCGGCACTTCCGAGATGTAGGCCAGTCCGCGCTCGTGCAGCTTCAAGAAGATCCATTGCGTCCAGCGGTAGTACTCGGGGTCGGTGGTGTCGACTTCGCGGTCCCAGTCGTGCGACAACCCGGCGCGCTTCATCTGCTGGCGGAAGTTGTCGATGTTCTGCTTGGTGGTGATCGACGGGTGGATGCCGGTCTTGACCGCGTACTGCTCGGCGGGCAATCCGAACGCGTCCCAGCCGGTGACATGCAGCACGTTGAAGCCGCGCATGCGTTTGTAGCGGCTCACGATGTCCGTCGCCGTGTAGCCTTCGAGGTGCCCGACGTGCAGTCCGGCGCCCGAGGGGTACGGGAACATGTCGAGGCAGTAGTACTTGGGACGTGACGTGTCGTCCGTGGCTCGGAAGGTCTTCTGCTCGGCCCAGTACTGCTGCCAGCGCGGCTCGACTTCGGCGAACGGGTAGTACTTGCTCATGGACGTCCCCGGGCATGGAGTGGTCAGACGGACCATGGACGATAGCGGCTCGCGAGGACGGCGTCACGGCGGCTGGCCGGACTGTTCATGAGCCCTCGCCCGCCCCGGGTTCATGAATCATCCGGGCTAGCGCGCGGCGACCTCACGCGTGGCCTGTTCCAATGCGCTGCGCACATCGGTGCGGCCGCCCTTCCAGGCCGACTCGGCGCGATACACGGCGTCGATCGCGCGCGCCAGGCTGTGCGCATCACGACGGCGGCCGAGTGCCTGGGACTGCGCCTTCCACTTGGCCCAGCCCTGGGGACTGGTCACCAGCGTCAGCGCCGAGGTCACCAGGTGCCCGAGCGCCCACAGCACCGAGCCCTCGTTCTCCCCCGCCGCCAGCAGGCGCTCGAGCTGCTGCGCGGCTTTCGCACCGTCGCCGGAGGCGACGGCCGTGAGGTAGTCCGGCATATCGGCTCCGACCCGCGGCGCGGTCAGCGACTTCACGTGCGCCAGAGTGACGCGCCCATCGGCGCCGGCCAGCACGCCGAGTTTTCCGGCTTCGTTCAAGAACACGATCGAGTCCCGCTCGCAGTCGTCGAGCAGCGCTTCGAGCGCGCCGCCCTCGGCCGTGTGCCCCGCCGCCGCGAGCCGGCGGCGGCCCCACTCCAGCAACTCGCGGTCGCTCGCCAGTCGCAGGTCGATGCGCGTCGCGCACGCGGCACGCACCGGTTCGAGCGTCTTGCGCGGGGCTTCGGCCGCGGACTCCACGAGCACCAGGCACGAGCCGCCCGCGGGCGAGGCGAGGCCTGCGGCCAGCGCGTCGACGCGCGACTCGCTGCGCCCCAGGTCCTCGATGTCGAACACCAGCGTGAGTTCGCGCGGCGCGAACAGCGAGACGTTCTGGTATGCGGCCAGGATGGCGTCGACGCCAGCCTCCTCCGCGCGCAGGATGCTCGCCAGCGGGGCGTCCGGCACGGCGGCCGCCCAGGCGCGTCGCCACTCGGCGAGGAACGCCGCCTTCAGAGCCTCGTCAGGTCCCTCGACGTACACCGTGCCCGGGAACTCGCCGGCCGCGGCGCGGTCGAGCAGCCCCAATGCGGGGACTGCTGCCACGGACTTGGCCGCCGCGTGCGCTCGTGCCGGCGTGGCGGCGGCGCGACGGGCGGTCGTGCCCTTGCCACCCGGCTTGGAGACGCTCCGCGCGGTGTCCGAGTCCAGAGACCCGGCCGCGGCCTTCGTCCCCGGCCGGCGTGGTGCGGGACTACCAGCCTTCGACGCTGCGGCTGAGGATCTCGTCCGCGATTTTGGTGATGGCGTCTTTCCGTCCATCGAGTTCGTTCCTCGCCTGCTGGCCCGGCACGTCCTGCACGTAGTAGTTCGCGGTCTTCACGATGACGTCGCTCCACATCTCGCGGTTCTTCACCAGGTCCTTGAACGTCACCTGGACTCCGATGGTGACGCGGTTCTCGTTCGCGGTCGTGGTGTTGGCCGCGAAGCCGAAGACGGCGTTCCTGTACTGCGTCACCTTGCCGCGGATGACGGCGTTCGCGGACTTCTCGTCGACGATGCGCAGGTGATTGTCGCGCACGAAGCGCTCGATCACGGCGTCGGTGAGCTGCTGCTCGAGCTGCGCTTCGGGCGTGCCGTTCTCGAACACCGGAATGGCGACGGTCTTCAGGTGCTGGGGCAGCAGCGCGGGGCTGGCCGTGTAACCGCACCCGGAACACGACAGAAGACCCGCGGCCGCGATCGCGGCCAGCGTGGCCGCGATTCGACCGCGGGTCCTGGCGTCACTGCGAGTTGGGATGACTGGGCGTCCCCTGAGCGTCGGAGTGAAGGTCGTAGAGCTTCATGCGGTAGCGGAGCTTGTCGCGCTTCAGGTTCAGGAGCTCCGCCGTGCGACTCTGGTTCCACTTGGTAGCATAGGACGCACGCAGTATCAAGGCTCGCTCGAGTTCTTCGACCAGAGATTCGAACGCGATCCCGGTCGCGGGGATCATCCCGGTGATGGCATCGTCGACGCGAGCGCCGATCGAGGCCTCCTCCGGTCCGCGTGTGCGGGCTGTGAGCTTCAGGTGGCTGGCCTCGAGGATCTCGGCCTGCTCCAGCAGCACGGTGCGCTC
>JANMAX010000382.1:0-1562 GCA_031360075.1 bacterium
ACCAAGGTCACCGAGCGCAGCGGACCATTCGGTTTCAACTGGTCGGCGCGCGTCTTGACGTCGAACAACAACTTCGGCTCGGCGCCATTCGAGAAGAATGCCTTCTGGATCGCATAGGCGCGCTTGACCCACGCCCGCAGCGCGGGCGTCGTGCCGGCGATCTGCTGGCCGATCTCAGCGCCCTCCGGACTCACGCGGCCCTTGAGGTGCGTGTTGTAGACCAGGTCCAGGCCGCCGCCGGGCTTGAAGAACGCGGCGAACTCGCTGATCTTGACGTCGGCGCCGCCTGCATTGAACGGGTACGAGCTCGCCAGGGCCGAGAACGGCCCGACGACCTGGGATTGCCAGTCGTTCGCGAAGCCGACCGGGTCGCCCGAATCAGTCGCGCCGCCGCCCATGCCGCCACCGCCCGCGCCGCCCCCCCCGGCACCGCCGCCACCCGCGCCACCACCGCCGCCGCCACCTTAGCCGCCGAACGGTTTCATGATCGTGAGCACGGCCTGCAACCCGCGCCCGACGCCCGGGTCGACCTTGCGCCCGGAACCGTCCGCGCCGTTGATGAAATCCAGCACCATGTTCGTGGCGACCTTGTAGTTCGCGCCATCGATGCCCTGCTTGTCCTTCGCTTTGGCGGAGACCGCAAGCTGGGCGCGGAAGTTCTCCTCCCACGAGTGGTCGAGGTCCGAGCGCAGGAACGGCACCTTGTTCTTGATTGCGCTGAAGCCCTCACGTTTGGGCGGTGACAGCCAGACATCGAACGCCGAGAAGCGCTCGCGCACCGACGCGATCTCACGCGGCTCACCCTCGAGAGTGGTCTCGCTGCGCACACGCAGCAGCACCGGCTCGATCTCGGAGTCGAACGTCGCCTCGCGCTGCAATGACGCACGGCCCTTGGAACCCTGCGGCCGGCCCTTGAGTGAGGTCAGGAACGCCACCCAGTTGCCGACGTAATCGTCGGCGTAGCGCCGCCCCAGCTCACTCGTGAGCCCGCTCACGGCCGTGCCCAGTTCCGCCTGCAACTGCGGATCCTTCTCGCGCCGCACGACGTGCTTCATGATCGCGAGCCGCGGACGCACGAAGTCCTCCCAGCCCGCGCGGGTATAGGCGCCGGCGACCGCACCGCCATCCGCGAACAACTCCTGCTTCTTCTTCGCGTCCGCCAGGATGCGCTTGATGGTGAGGCTCTCGATGCCGTCGTTGGCATCCGTGATCATGTCCTCGTAGAGCGTCGGCCACTCGCTCCAGCGCCGCCGGAGCGTCGCGATCGCACTCCCGGCCAAGGCCTCGTCGAAGTCGCCGAAGCGGCGCTTGGGTTCGCCGTGGTCCGCGAGACAGCGGGCTTGCGCGCGCGCGAGGGAGGCGTAGTAACGCAACGAGTCGTCCGCGACGCGTTCGAGTTCGGGGCGCAGCATGGTGACCACGACCTTGCCGAACACCACGGCATCCGCGGGCTCGACCGTCGAGTGCGGATCGGCGATGAGACGGTAGGCTTGGTACTGATAGAACAGGTTCGCGAACCGGGACTGGTCGCTCCGCAACTGCGCCACCAGCGTGTCGCGGAC
>JANMAX010000003.1:0-3404 GCA_031360075.1 bacterium
GAAGCCCGCGAAGCCCGCGAAGCCCGCGAAGCCCGCGAAGCCCGCGAAGCCCGCGAAGCCCGCGAAGCCCGCGAAGGCTGCGAAGGCTGCGAAGGCTGCGACGCCCGCGACGCTCACGACGACTGCGAAGCCCGCGAAGCCTGCGAAGCCTGCGAAGGCCGCGAAGAAGAAGTGAGCGCTCCGCCCAAGACGTTCCGCGACGCCGCCTGCGTCGTGCTGGTGCGCGGGCACGGGCCCGAACGTGAGGTGTACTGGGTGCGCCGCAGCGACGCCGTGCCGTTCCAGCCCGGCTTCATGGCGTTCCCCGGCGGCAAGGTGGACGCCGCCGACGGCACGTTCCCGGTGGCAGGCGTGACCGACGACTTCGAGCGCGCCGCGCGTGTGTGCGCCATCCGCGAAGCACTCGAGGAGACCGGTGTGCTGGTGGGCGTGCAGGGCACGGCGAGCCCCGAGTCGATCGCGGCCGCACGCTCCGAACTGCTCGAGGGCCGCGCCACGCTGCAGCAGGTGACCGAGACGCACGGTTGGTCACTCGCGCCCGAGTCGTTGACGTTCGCGGGCCGCTGGCAGACGCCGGTGTTCGCGCCGGTGCGGTTCGACACGCTGTTTTTTCTGGCGTTCCTGCCCGCGGGCCAGGATCCGACGATCATTCCGGGGGAACTGGCGAGCGGGGAGTGGGTGCGGCCGCTGCAGGCGCTCGACCGCTACCGGCATGGCCACATGACGTTCGCCGCACCCATCCTGTGGACGCTCATCGCGCTCGCCGAAGGGGAGGACGGCCTGGCCGAGCGCATCGCGCAGGGGCCGATACGCGCCACCGAACCCGTGCGGCGCGTCGAGCTGCAGTGGGGCGTCATCCTGCACGCCATGCGCACCAAGCCGCTGCCGCCGGCGCTCTACACCAACGCCTACCTGCTCGGCGAGAGCGAGATGGCACTGGTCGATCCCGGCAGTGGCGAGCTCGAACACCTGCGCGACCTGTTCGCGCTCACGGATCACCTGGAGAGCGAAGGCCGGCGCGTCAAGCTCATCGTGGTGACGCACCACCACTCGGACCACATGGAAGGCGTGGCCGCTTGCCGCGAGCGCTTCGGTGCGCGTTCGGGAGCGAAAGTCGTGGGGCACCGCGACCTGGCGCCGCACGTCGCACTGGATCTCGTGGTGAAGGACGGCGAGGTGCTGCCGCTGGCCCCCGGGCACAACGATTGGACGCTGCGCGTGCTCGAGACACCTGGGCACACGCGCGATTCCATCTCGCTGTGGCACGACAAGCGCCGCGCGCTGTTCTGCGGCGACCTGCTGCCGGGCGGGGCCGGCAGCGTCGTCATCGACCCGCCGGACGGCGACATGAGAGCCTACCTGGCGTCGCTCGAACGCTGCGCCGCGCTCGAGCCGCAGACGTTGTTCCCCGCGCACGGCTCGCCGTCCGGTGCCGCCGTGCGCCGCATACGTGCGCTGATCCGGCATCGGTTGGAGCGCGAGGGCAAGGTCGTGGCGGCGCTCACGGATGAAGCGCGCACGCTTGGCGAACTGGTGCCTGTGGTCTACACCGACACCAAGCCCGAGATGTGGAACTGGGCCGAGCGCTCGCTGCTCGCGCATCTTGAAAAGCTCGCCGCCGAGGGCCGCGTCGCACGCGCCGGCTCCGGCTGGCGGCTCGCGAACTCCTGAGATCGCAGCGCGCATGATGCCTTTCTTCATGGCCATCGCGTCGTCGATGTTCTACGGCGTCGCCGACTTCATGGGCGGCATGAGCACGCGTCGCGCGCATGTCTTGACCGTGACGGCCTGGTTCCAGCTCACCGGTGTGGCGCTCCTGGTCGGCTATGCGCTGCTGGCGCCCGGCGAGACGCGCATCGCCGACCTCGCATGGGCCGCGGGCTCGGGTGTGGCGGGAGGGCTCGGCGTCACGCTGCTCTACCACGTGCTCGCGACCGGCACCGTGAGCACGGCCGCTCCGCTCGTCTCGATGATCGCGCTCACAGTGCCCGTCATCGTGGGACTCGTGGCCGGCGAGCGTCCCGGTGTATTGCCGCTCGCCGGCATCGTGCTCGGCACGCTCGCGGTGTGGCTGGTGAGCGGCGACGCGTCGCACGGAAGTGGGGAACACACGAGCGCCGGCCGCTCACCGCAGCGTTCGCTTGGACTCGCGGTGCTTTCCGGAGCATTGATCGGCGGCT
Source organism: bacterium (assembly GCA_031360075.1). GTDB lineage: Bacteria > Eisenbacteria > RBG-16-71-46 > RBG-16-71-46 > RBG-16-71-46 > JAIOPA01. The sequence goes on from JANMAX010000003.1 coordinate 2,181, forward strand.
TCCTCGTACTGCTGAGCCACGTGCAGCCCGGCTCGAACGGCTGGCCGCTCGTCGCCGGCAGAGTGAGCGCGACGGTATGCCTGTGGTCCCTCGTGCTCATCGGGCGCGCACCCGTCGTGCTCGCGAGGCCCGCGATCGCCCCCATGCTCGGCGCCGCGGTGACGGACGTCGCAGGCAACGTGCTCTACCTGCTCGCCGTGCAGCGCGCACCGCTGAGCCTGACCGCCACACTGGTCTCGCTCGCACCCGCGACGACCGTGTTGCTGGCGCAGGTCGTCCTCCGGGAGAAGCTCTCGGTCCGCCAGCGAGTTGGCGTGGCGTTGGCACTGGTCGCCGTGTTCCTGCTTTCGCGCGGACACTGATCGCCGGGCTCGGCCGCTTTCGGGCCCGACGACTTCATGCCGTCGCTCCTCGCGAGCCGAGGTGCGGGCCGAGAACCTACTCTGGTCGCCGGCCATCACGTAGTGCTGGAACGCGGCGGGCACGTGAACGACGCGGAGGTGGAACGGACAAGCAGTGACTAGGATCGCCCGGTGCCCGCGTCTCCGCCTTCGCCGCTGGCGGGCTGGGGCGGAAACGACTGGACCGGCAATCCGCGAGCCCGCCGTCGCTCCGCGAAGAAAGCCGCGACCTCTCCCAACTGCTCGATGACCACGAGCTTGTCGCGGAGCGGCAAGGCTCGGAAGTCCTGGTGCTGGCGTCGGCGGTGGCCCTCCCAGCTCGTGACTCCCCAGTCGATCGGGTCAGCCATCGGGTCCTGCCCATGCAAGGGCGAAGTGCGGCTGCGTTACTACGGAGCGTACGCCAGCCGGCGACGCGGCTGGTGGCGACGTCGCGGCGTAGTACTGGCGGGCGCGCGGCAGGAACAGGCGTACGATGATGCGGAGCGCGTGCTGGAGCCGTGGCCGACGCTGCGGGCGAGGCGGCGACGGTGGGCGGGATGTTTCGAGGGGTCGCTCGGTGCGTGGGCGGGCATTGCGGGGTGTCGGGTGATTGCGGCCTGTCAGTTCTCCCACGCGAGTCCAACCTTCCCGAAGTGCCCGTAGTTGGTTGTCAGCCGGTAGATCGGGCGCCGCAGGTCGAGCTGCTCGAGAATGGCCTGCGGGCGGAAGTCGAAGCGGCGCGCGAACTGTTCCGCTCGCGCCTCGTCGCCGGTGCCGAACGTGTCCACGCGCAGCGACAGGGGCTCCGCCCGGCCGATCGCGTAGGCCACCTGGATCTCGG
>JANMAX010000047.1:0-10068 GCA_031360075.1 bacterium
TCGAGGACTTCCGCGGCGGCCTGGTCGTGGTGTCGCACGACCGCGTGTTCCTGGACCGCGTCGCCAGCGAAGTGCGCGAGCTCGACCACGGCAGGCTGACGCCCTACAGCATGCGCTTCTCGTTGTATCTTGAAGAGAAAGAAATACGGCGCGAGGCCGCAGCTGCCTCGAACGCCCAGGTCGAGGCGAAAATCGCGCAGCTCAAGAAGTTCGTGGACCGCTTCGGCGCCAAGAACACCAAGGCCGCCGCGGCCCAGAGCAAGCGCAAGCAGATCGAGCGACTTAAAGATGCGCGCGTCATCATCCCGCGTTCGCAGCGCAGCATCCGGTTCACGTTCCCCGCACCGCCGCATGCCGGACGCTCGCTGATCCGGATCCGCGACGGCGCGTTCGGTTACGAGGGTGGCGCCGATATCTTCGCGCACGCGCGTGTCGAGATCGAGAACGGCGAGAAGCTCGCCATCGTCGGCGCCAACGGTGCCGGCAAGACCACGCTGTTGCGCGTGCTCGCCGGCCAGCTGGCGTTGCGCGAAGGCGCGCGCGAAGTGCCGCCGCTGACGCGCATGGGCTACTTCGCGCAGCATGCCGCCGAAACGCTGGACCCCAAGCAGAACGTGCTGGACGCGCTCGAGGAGATCGCCAGCGACGAGTGGCGTCCACGGCTGCGCAGCCTGCTCGGCATGTTCCTGTTCTCGGGCGACGATGTGTTCAAGCTGTGCAAGGTGCTGTCGGGCGGCGAACGACAGCGCGTCGCACTTGCACGACTGCTGCTCACGCCCAGCAACCTGCTGCTCATGGACGAGCCCACGCATCACCTGGACCTGGCCGGCAAGGAAGTGCTCGAGGACGCGCTCACCGCCTACCCCGGCGCCGTGGTCGTGGTCACACACGACCGCTCGCTCATGGCCAAGGTGGCCACGCGCGTCATCGAAGTGAACGACGGCCGCGTCGTGCTCTACCCCGGTGGCTACGACGACTACGAGTCGACGCGGCTGGCACGCGCCGCCGGCGAACTGGAACCCGCCGAGCCACGGCGGTCCTCGCCCACCGGTGGGGCACCCGCGCTCGCGTTGGTGCCGCAGGGCAAGTCCGGCCGCAGTGCCGCGCCCGCTGCCCATGCGTCAGCCGCGAAGGCTGCGACCTCCCGGCCCGACAAGGCGTCGCAGAACGCCAACAAGAAGCGCGAGCGAGAGCAGGCCCGACTGGAAGGCGAGATCTCGACCCGCGAGGGCCGTGTGAAGGAACTCGAACTCGTGCTGGCCGACCCCGAGCTCTACCACGACGCCGCGCGTTCCAAGGGCATCGTCGCGGAATACGAGCGCGTGAGATCAGAACTCGAGTCGCTGTGGGAGAAGCTGGGCGAGTTGGGCTGAGATCAGGGTCATGCTTTGACCCTCCCGCGCCGAGCCCCTATCGTGCTCGCATGGCCGATGTCACTTTGCGTACCTACGTGTTCCTGGACTCGCTCCAGGCCCAGCTTGCCGCGTTCATCGGGACGACCGCGCGCGGCTTCCTGCCCGTGGCCGGCGATGCCTCGATGTTCATCGAGATGGCGCCCGGCATGGTCATCAACCGCATCACCGACGTGGCGCTGAAGGCCACGCAGGCCGCTCCCGCCATCATGGTGGTCGAGCGCGCGTTCGGGCTGCTCGAGATCCACCATCACGATCAGGGTCAGGTGCGAGACGCCGGGCAGGCCGTGCTCGACTACCTGGGGCTCAAGGAGAACGATCGCGTGCAGCCGCGCGTGGTGAGCGACCAGGTCATCCGCGCGGTCGAGCCCTACCACGCCCAGGTCATCAACAAGTCCCGCTACGGCGATATGCTGATCGCCGGCGAGTCCTTGTTCATCCTGGAAAGCGAACCCGCGGGCTACATCGCGTTCGCCGCCAACGAAGCCCTGAAGGCCGCGCGTGTGAAACTGATCGATGCCTCACTGTTCGGCGCCTACGGCCGGTTGTACCTGAGCGGGCCCGAGGCCGACATCGACGCCGCCCGCGCCGCCGCGATCCACGCGCTGAGCACGGTCAAGGGCCGGGCGGAGTCGGGCGCGAAAGGCTGAGGCTGCGGGTTCACGGGGCACGATCGTCGTTCGCGCCGTCGAGCGATCGCGGGGCTGGATGGGCCGCCGGCCGGGACGCCGATTCATCCACGCCGGGGGGAATGAACTGCCCAGCGCGTTCTGATGTGGGCAGTTCACCGCCACCGGTGACGGCGAATCGCCCAGCGCGATCTCATGTGGGCAGTTCGGTGACCCCGGGGCGAGTGAACTGCCCAGCGCGATCTCATGTGGGCAGTTCACCGCCACCGGTGACGGTGATTTGCCCAGTGCGATCTCGTGTGGGCAGTTCGGTGGCCCCGGGGCATGCGCGGGGGCGACCTCGGCGGCGAGGATCGGTGAGCCAAGTGCGACGCCAGCCAGCCACGCCGTTGCGCGAGTCGCGCCCCTACCCCGCGACCGGCGACCGCTCTGCTCGTGGCTTGCCGGCTGCCTGTTCAGCGAGGGCCACGGTCACGTACGCCACGGTCGAGATCACCAGTGACGTCGTGAACGGCGTGCGCCAGCCGAGCAGGTAGGTGCCCACGAGCTGGGTCGCGATGCCGGTGGCCATGGCGGCGAGCCCGGCCCAGCGGCCACCAAAGCGGGTGAGCAATCCGAACGTCATGGCCACGAACATACCAGCGCCACCAAACGCGCTGCTCTCCTCCACCAACCGATAGACGCTGTCGCGCGAGAATGCGAGTGCGTACGCGATCAGCCCGGCGCTCAACGTACACAGTCGCGAGATGCGCAGGCGCTTGCGCTCGTCGGTCACGTTCCAGACGCGCATGACCACGTTGTGCGACACCAGCGCCGAGGCCGAAAGCAGATTGGAGTCCACGGTCGACAGGATGGCCGAGAACAGCGCGCCGGTGAACAGCACGACGCCCAGCGGATGCAGGTGAAGCTGCGCCAGCCGCGGCAGGATCTGCTCGGGGTCGGCGAGTCCCGGCAACAGGCCCGCGCCCAGGAGCCCGAGCAGCACGGGAATGAGCCCGACGAACAGGTACATCGTGCCCGCGAGCAGCGAGCTGCGCTTGGCGACGCGCGAGTCCTTGCACGCCAGCACGCGCGACGCCATCTCCTGCGCGGTGACCGAGCCAAGGATGGGCACGAGCCACGGCTCCAGGTGGCCGGCGAAGCCGCGCTCCCCTGGCACCGCGAACGACAACTGTGCCGGCCGGATGTGCGCCCACGCCGCCGCCGGCCCGCCCATGTGCGTGACCACCGCGAAGCCGAGCAGCGCGAGCCCGGCGATGAGCGCGAAGCCCTGGATGAAGTCGGTGGCGACGTCGGCCTTGAGCCCGCCCGAGATGGTGTAGATCATCACCACGGCGGCAGCGAACGGGATGGTGATGCCGAGCTGGAAGTGCGACAGCGTGCTCAGCACCTGCCCCATGGCGCGGATCTGGGCGGCCCCCCACAGGATCGAAGCGGGCACCGTCATGACCACGACCAACTGCTCGACCCACGGCGAGAAGCGCTCGCGGAACACATCACCGATCGTGACCGCACCGGTGCGGCGCAGCGCGACTGCGAACACCGCGCCCATCAGCAGCAGGCAGCCGGTGTAGCCGAACGGGTCGGCCTTGCCGCCGCCCAGGCCCCCTGCATACACCGCACCTGCCGCGCCCAGACAGGTCTCGGCGCCGAACCACGTGGCAAACAGCGACAGCGTGGCGAAGCTCGTGCCGAGCCCGCGTCCAGCGAGCAGGTAGTCGGTCTCGGTGTTGATGTTGCGCGACACCCACATGCCGATCAGCAGTTGCAGTGCGACATAGCCGAGCACCGCGAGCAGGATCGGGGTCATGACGCGCTCAGGCCGCCGGGGTGATCGTGGGAGCGGCGGGCGCCGCCGGCGCCCAGACGACAGCAGGCGCCACGCATCGCGAGCGCACCGCGTGCGCGGCAGCCGCTACCGACGCCGAGCAAGCCATGCGTGCTCACGCAACCGGGCTCGCGGGGGTCACGTCCGTACGCGTCACGCGCCACGCCAGCACCAGCGCGCTCACCATGAGCAGCGCGCCCAGGAAGAACGCCGCGCCCGGCACCGATACGCCGCCATGCGGCGTGAGGAAGAACGCGAACACCTGCGTGAAGAGCAATGGGCCGATGATGCCGGCGATGCCCATCACGCTGGCGTTGGCGCCCTGCAACAGCCCGTACTCGTTGGGCTTCACACGGCGCGACATGAGGCCCTGCAGAGGCGGCCCGGTGAAGAACATGAGGCCGAAGATGGGCACGGACGCCATGAGGGCCGGGCCGGTGCCGGCCAACGCGTATGCCGTGAATCCCATGGCGCCGCCCGTGAGTCCCAGCAACAGCGTGCGCCGCTCGCCGAAGTGTTGCACGACCGGCCGCACGAGCCCGCCCTGCACGACGATGGTGCACGCCCCCACTCCCGCCAGCATGAGTCCGACCGTGCGCGAGTCCCAGCCGTAGCGATTCTGGGTGTACAGCACGAACGTACTCTGCAACGCTTGGTGCGCCAGCATGTAGAGCGCGTAAACGCCCACCATGCCCATGAGGCCCTTGTGCTTGCCGAGCAGCGACAACGTGCTCACGGGATTCGCACGCTTCCAGTCGAACGCCCGGCGGTGCTCACGCGACAGCGACTCGGGCAGCACGAAGTATCCGTAAACGACGTTGATCAGGGCGAGTGCCGCCGACGCCCAGAACGGTGCACGCGGCGACAACCCGCCGAGCAACCCGCCCACCGCCGGGCCCAGCACGAAGCCCGAGCCGAACGCCGCGCCCATGACGCCGAAGCTGGCGGCGCGCTTCTCGGGCGGCGTGACGTCGGATATGTACGCCAGCGCTGTTGAGAACGTGGCGGCCGTGATGCCCGAGATCAGGCGGCCCACGAACAGCCAGCCGAGCGTGGGCGCCAGCGCCATGAACACGTAGTCGAGGCCGAGGCCCAGGCACGACAGCAGGATGACCGGACGGCGGCCGAAGTGGTCCGAGAGCGAACCCAGCACGGGCGAGAACAGGAACTGCATGAGCGCCCACGACGTGCCGAACAGCCCGAACATGCCGGCCGCGCGCGCCGTGTCGCCGCCCATGAAGTCCTCGACGAGCCGCGGCAGCACCGGGATGATGAGCCCGATGGCGAGCACGTCGATCAGCACGGTGATGAAGATGAAGGCGACCGTGGCGCGGCGCGGACCGGGGCCGACAGGTGTGCTGCCGGTGGCAGGATCCCCCGCCCCGGGGCGAGTCCGTGTGCCAGCGGCAGCGGGCGTGTCGCCCTGCGGCTCAACCGGGCCGGCGACAGCGTCCGGTGTGCTGCCCGAGCCAAACCCGTCCTGCGCTCGCTCGGACTCCCGCTCGTCCACGACTAGAACAGCTCCCGCTGCGGCCAAGACTCGCGCGGGTCGACCACGCTGAGCCCCAGGCGGCGCTTCATCTCGTTGGCGCTCTCGGGTGAGTGGCCGGCCCAGTGGTTGTTGAAGTAGCCGTAGATCTCGGTGACATGGCCCAGCGCGCTCAGCAGTCCCGACTCCCACGACGCAAACGATTCGCTGCGGTCGATCTGCACGCGGTCGTACTTCTCGATGGCGCGACGGTCGCCGAGCCAGCGCAGGTACAGGAAGTCGGCGGTGATGTCGGCCAAGCGCGGCAGGTCGCGCCACTCGGTCCATGCCGCGGCCACGTTGTACTCGCGCAGCAAGTCGATGACCTCGGGCGCATGCCACGAGGCGTGCCGGAACTCGATGGCGAGTTGCACCCCTTCCGGTTTCGCACCCAGGAAGCTGACCACATGGCACCAGGTGTCGTCGTCGTGCTGGAACTCGGCCGGCATCTGTGCCAACAGCGGTCCGCGCTTGTCACCCAGCGGGTCGAGCGCCTTGACGAAGTCCGCGAGCGCCGGGCCGCAATCGCGCAACCCGGCATCATGCGTGATGGCGCGCGGCAGCTTGGCGGCGAACTTGAATCCCGGCGGCGTGTGCCGCGCCCACGAGCGCGCGATCGTCCCCTTGGGCGCGTGGTAGAACGTCGTGTCGAGCTCGAGCGTGTCGAACACCGCGGAGTAGAACGGCAGCCGGTCCTCCTGCTTGGAGCCCGGCGGATAGAACGTGCCGTTCCAGTCGGGGTACGACCAGCCTTGGGTACCGAGGCGGATCGTCGCGCTCAATTATTGCTCTTCTTCTGGAAAGGCTTGGCGATCGCCTTGCCGACCGCTTTGGCGCCACTCGTCACGGCCTTCGCACCCGCCTTGGCGCCCTTGACGACACGCGCACCGGGCGGAGGCACCGGCCGGCCGCCCAGGTGCTGGTCGAAAAATCGCGACACGCGCTTCTCGTATTCGTCGCGATAGCTCACCCAGATCTCGGTGTGCTTGGCATCTTCGACCGTCCAGGTCTCGGCGCGAAGTCCTGCCGCAGTGGTGAGGCGCTCGACCTGAGCGTGGGAGAAGCGGTCCTCGACCTTGGTCTGGATCAGCAGCACCGGCCGGCCGTTCAGCGCGCGCAGCGAAGCCGTGGCGTCGAACTCGCCCGGGTCGTGCCCGGTGACGAGCCGGCCCACCTGGCGCGCCAGCGGCCCGAACGTATAAGCCGGCACATGGGCGACGAAGCGCAAGCCGTCGCCGATGGCTGCGTCGCCGCTGGCGAATGGGCAGTCCACGACGACTGCCGCGATGTCCGGACGTTCGGCTGCGAGTGCGAGCGCGGTGACACCGCCGAGCGATTCGCCGAACAGGCCGAAGCGCTGTCCGCGCAGTTCGGGCCGGGCGCGCAGCCAGTCGAGTGTCGCGCGTGCGTCGCGCAGCTCCCAGAACCCGAGCGTCGTCGGCTTGCGCTTGAGCGTGCGCGCCGAGCGGAAGTCGATCGTGAGCAGGTTGTAGCCCTCGCGGCGGAGGAACGTCGCATAGCGCCACATGCGGCGATGATCGCGCGCATAGCCGGGGAACAGCACGATGCTGGCGTGGCGCGAGCCGGGCAGATACCAACCGTCGAGCGTGTCGTCCTCGCCCACCGGGATGCGCACGTGCTTGGCCTGGGACTCGAGGCTTTCGACGCCACCCAGGTCCGCGGGCACCGACGGATAGAGCACGATCCACGCCGAGCCGGCGACCACCAGCAACAGCGCACTGACGAGGAACACGAGAGCGTTTCGCATGGGGCGACACCCTAGCAGATGTGGTGCGGCGGGACCGCTCGGAAGCCAGCCGCGGGCCGGCGTGCTTGTGGGTGGTGGGAGGTGCCCGGGCTGGGTTATCGTCGCCGGTCACGCATCCGCCCGACGACCCTCTATCCCAAGGACACTCCATGGATCCCATGGTGATTGGTGCCTCCGGCTTGGTTGGCGGGGCGTCGCTGGCTGCGCTCAGGCGCGCCGGATACGAGGCGTATGGCACCTACCGGACACGCCACCGTGAGGGGCTCATTCCATGGGACAGCAAACGAGGTCCGGAGTCGCTCACCTACGATGAGTACGACCTGAATCCGCTCGTGCTGGCGAGTGCTCTCACGAATGTGGACTATTGCGAAGCGCATCCGGCAGAGGCAGAGGAGCAGAACGTCCACTTGGTGAAGGGCCTTGTCGAGTGGTGCGAGAAGTACTCGCGCCCGATGGTCTTCTTCTCATCCGACTACGTCTTCGACGGTCGGGATGGCCCCTACGCGGAGAATGCGCCTGTTCACCCGCTGAATGTCTATGGCCGGACGAAGCTGGCCGCGGAAGCACTTGTTCTCTCGCTGGAAAGGTCAGTCGTCATCCGCATCACCAACGTTTTCGACATCGGCTTTGAGGATCGGAACTTCGTGCACCGCTGCGTCACACACCTGCGCGACCGCCTGCCGCTCATCGTGCCAGCTGACCAGTTCGCCACACCCACATACGCAACGTGGCTCGCGGACCAGTGGGTGACGCTGCTCAAGGGAGGCGCTATCCTCGAGCGCGAATCCCCGCGCATCCTGAATGCCGGCTGCGACGAAGTGGTGTCCCGCGGCGAACTCGCCCGGCGCATCGCCGCCCGGCTCGGTGCGGATGCATCGCTCATCGAGGAACGCCCGACTGCTGAGCTGAACCAAGCCGCCGCCCGCCCATTGCGGGGGGGCTTGAGAAACGATCTCTGGAAACGCCTGCTCGGCGTGGAGCGATTGTCGCTCGACGACGCGCTCGACGACTGCCTGCCACGCATGCTTGCCCTGTACGAGAGCCGCCCATGACCCCGAGCAACACCGAACGCGACACCGATCTCGCTGCGCTCAAGGCCGCCGTGCGCCAGTTCGCCGAGCGCCACCACGGCGCAAAGCCGTTCGTGCCCGGAGAGACCGCCGTACCCGTGACCGGCAAGGTATATGACCACAACGAGTTCGAGCTGCTGCTTGAAGCAGGACTCGATGCCTGGTGGACCGAGGGCCGCTTCACGCAGCAGGTATCGAGCGATCTGGCCGGATTCCTCGGCGCGCGCGATGTGATGCTGTGCAACAGCGGCTCGTCGGCGAACCTGCTGGCGCTGACCGCGCTGACGTCGCCCATCATGGGCGAGCGACGGTTGCGTCCCGGCGACGAGGTGATCGGCGTGGCCGCCGGATTCCCCACCACGATCGCCCCCACCGTACAATGTGGCTGCGTGCCCGTGCTGCTGGACATCGAGCTCGGCACGTACAACATGGACGTGACGCACCTGGAAGCTGCGATCACCCCCAAGTCGCGCGCGATCATGCTGGCGCACACGCTCGGCAACCCGTGGAACATCGACGCCGTGATGGCCGTGGCCAAGAAGCACGACCTGTGGGTGATCGAGGACTGCTGCGACGCGCTGGGGGCCACGTACAACGGCAAGCTGGTGGGCTCGTTCGGCGACCTCGGCACGCTGTCGTTCTACCCGGCCCATCACATGACGTGCGGCGAAGGCGGCGCGGTGTTCACGCGCAACGCGCGATTGAAGCGTTCGGTGGAGAGCTTCCGCGACTGGGGCCGCGACTGCTGGTGCATGCCCGGCAAGGACAACACCTGCGGCAAGCGCTTCGACTGGCAACTGGGCGACCTGCCCGCCCACTACGACCACAAGTACACGTACTCGCACCTGGGCTACAACCTGAAGACCAGCGACCTGCAGGGCGCGCTGCTGATGGCCCAGATGAAGAAGCTGCCCGGCTTCATCGCCGCGCGCCGGAAGAACTGGGCGTGGCTGCACGAAGCGCTGTCGCCATGGCGCGAGTACCTGCTCCTGCCCGAAGCGACGCCCAACAGCGAGCCATCCTGGTTCGGGTTCCTGATCACCGTGCAGGAAGGCGCGCCCTTCAGCCGCGCGGAACTCGTGGCGTGGCTGGAGAGCCGCAAGATCGCGACGCGCATGCTTTTCGCCGGCAACATGACGCGGCAGCCCGCGTTCGTCGGAGTGGAGCATCGCGTGGTGGGCGGGCTCAAGAACACCGACCGTGTGATGCGCGACACGTTCTGGATCGGCGTGTGGCCGGGGCTGACGAGCGCGATGCTGGAGTATGTGGTGGGGAGTATTGGGGAGTTCTTTGCGGGGAAGGGGCTGAGTGCGAGCTGACCAGTTCCAGACTTCCAGTCAGACGCGCCAACGCTTCATGGAACGAAGAGTCCTGTACACCCGGGCCAGTTCACATGTGTCCTTGTGTGCGATGCACCACTGTCTGCCTTGTGGCATCCGCGATGTGGCCCCAGTAACCCGAACCACAGGCGCGACACTTCGACGGGGTGGCTTGAGAGGCACCGCGCTGATGCTCACGGAACCCGACGAGCAACGGCCCACCGCATCCAGGGCGCCTTATCGCCGCGTTGTTTCCATGGGCATCGAGTTGAGCTGGGATCGCCGACCCATCCACTGCCGTGTAGTCAGTGATGGTTGTCATGCTCGCCCCTTCGTTCGTCTCACTCGCGTGCCATCCCAGAATGCTCCACCACATCAAATGACCAGCTCGACTACTTGGATGCGTGCCGATACTCCGCAATTGCCTCGCGGATCCGCTCCACGATCCTGACTCCTCTTCGCTCGAATCCGAGCGTCTCGATCATCTCCTCGAGGATATGGTCGTCAGTCCGGA
>JANMAX010000055.1:0-15145 GCA_031360075.1 bacterium
GGGCCGTGCCCGAGGTGCTGATGTCCGGGCATCACGGCCACATCGCGCGCGCGCGCCGCGAGGAAGCCCTGCGCCGCACGTTCGAGCGCCGGCCCGACCTGCTGGAGCACGCCGAACTGGGCGACACCGACCGCAAGTTCGTGCGCGCGCTCGAACGCGAGCGCGGGCCACGGTCGTGAGTCCCACCGCCACGGACGGCGCGCCCGAGCCCGGGGGTACGGTGTACGCCGTGGCGGGCGCGGCGTTCCTGCTGCTGGTGGCCACGCTCGCGGGCCCGATCGCGCCCATGGGCATCGCCACGGCGCTCACCGCGGTGGCGACGCTGGCGTGCTTCGCGCGCGCGCCGCGGCCACGCTGGCCGCACACCGGCGTCGAGTGGGCGGCAGTCGGCTGGCTCGTGGCCATGGTGCTCGTGAGTGCGTGCGCACTCGATCGCGCGGCGAGCTTGCCGCGCGTGTCCAAGGCGCTCATGCCGTTCCTGGTGCCGCTCGCGGCGTTTCATACCCGGGACTCGCAACGCGGCCGGCGGGTACTCGCGGTCTACCTGACGTTCGCCGGTGTGGTGGCCGTGTTCGGGCTGGCTGTGTGGGTCTTGAAGGGCGCCAGCTTCGACGCGCGCGCGCGCGGACTCTCCGGGCACTACATGACGTTCGCGGGCCAGTTGCTGCTGCAGATCCCGGTCGCGCTGGGCGTGGCGCTGTCGGCGCGCGACAAGCGCTGGCGGTCCGGCGCCGCCGCCGTGGCGCTGCTGGCGTTCGCGGCGATCGCCGCGACGTTCACGCGCAGCGCGTGGCTCGGGCTGTTCGTGGCGTGTGCGCTCATGCTGGGCGTGACGCGGCCCGCCGGGCTGGTCGTGCTGGCGCTCGCGGGTGTGGCGGCGTGGTTCCTGGCGCCTGGAGCGTGGGGAACTCGGCTCCACAGCGTGGCGGACCCCGGGAACCTGTGGAACCGCGAGCGCGTCTTCATGTGGGACGCGGGCGTGCGCATGTTCCGTGACCACCCGCTCACCGGTGTCGGGCTGCAGGACCTGCACGCGCTCTACGACCAGTATCGATCGCCGGATTCGGTCGAACGCGCCGGGCACTTGCACAACGCCTTTGTGCAGATCGCCGCCAGCATGGGGCTGGCCGGACTGGCGGCGTTCGCGTGGCTCTATGGCTCGTTGTTGCGCGCGGCTTCGGGCGGACTCGCCGCGCTGCGCACCCGCGGACTCGCGGGAGGCGTCCGTCTGGGCGTCACGGCGGCACTGGTGGGTTTCCTGGTGGCGGGTGCGTTCGAATGGAACTTCGGTGACGAAGAACTGCTCTATCATCTCTATACGCTTGTCGGGCTGGCCTGGGCGACGCGGTACTGGCCGGCGGAGGGCGCATGAGCACCGTCTGCCCACGCGCGCCGGCGCGTCCCGACCGGAGGCTCGTATGAGCGCCCCGGCGCGCGTCGCGCTGGTGCACGACTGGCTCACGGGCATGCGTGGCGGCGAGCGCGTGCTCGAGCGCGTCGCACGGTGCTTCCCGGATGCCGACCTGCACACGCTGGTATGGAGCCGCGGCAAGGTCTCGGCCGAACTCGAACGCCATCGCATCGTGACGTCGTTCCTGGACAAACTGCCGGCCGCCGACACGCACTACCGCTGGTTCCTGCCGCTGTTCCCGCGCGCCATCGAATCGCTCGACCTGTCGGGCTATGACGCGGTGGTCAGCACGAGCCACGCCGTGGCCAAGGGGGTGCGCACGCCGCCCGGTGTGCCGCATGTGAGCATCGTGTTCACGCCCATGCGCTATGTGTGGGACCTGGAGGACCAGTACTTCCCGCCCGGCCGCTTCCCGTGGCCGATCGCCGGGTATGTGCGCGGCGTGTGCGAGCGCATCCGCCGCTGGGACCGCGCCACGGCCACGCGCCCGACGCATCTGGTGGCCATCTCGCGGCACGTCGCCGAGCGCATCCACCGGCACTGGGGGCGCGACTCCGAAGTCGTGTTCCCGCACGTCGACGTCGAGCGTTTCACGCCCGGGACGGGTAGCCGCGACTACTACCTGTTGGCGGGTGCGTTCGCGCCCTACAAGCGGCTCGACCTGGCGCTGCAGGCGTTCGCGAAACTCCAGCGCCCACTGGTGGTGGTGGGTGGCGGGCAGGAGTCCGACGCGCTGCATGCCATGGCGCCGCGCGGCACCGAGTTCCGTTCGGGCGTCTCCGATGCCGAGCTGTCGCGCATCTTCGCCGGTGCGCGCGCGCTGATCTTCCCGGGCGAAGAGGACTTCGGCATCATGCCGCTGGAGGCTATGGCCTCCGGCACGCCGGTGATCGCGTTCGGGCGCGGCGGCGCGGTCGAGACCGTGGGCCGCGGTGCTTCGGCCGGCACACTGGCGAAGATCTCGGCGGGCGGTCATGCGCGCGTGCCGGGCGGCATGTTGTTCGGTACGCAGACCGCCGACGCCGTGGCCGCGGCGGTGAACGCGTTCGAGCGCGAGACGTTCGATCCGCACGCGCTGGCCCGGCTGGCGGAGCCGTTCTCGGGTGAGCGCTTCGATCGCGAGATCCGTGCGGTCTTCGTGCGCGCCGGCATCACGCCCGCGGCAGCCGCGCGATGACGGCGCGCTGGCGGTCGTGCGCGCCCGGCAGGGAGCGGTGGGGAGCGCGGGCGTGACGGCGTGTGTCGCTGCCGTGGTGCTGCACTACAACCGCCCGGCGGGCGCGCTGGCGTGTATCGATTCACTGCGCGCCTCGACGCATGGCGCGTTCGAACTGGCGGTGGTCGACAATGGCTCGTCGCCCGAGGCCCGCGCGCAGCTCGTAGCCGGGCTTGCCGACCGGCACGGCGTGCGTCTCGTGATGCTGGAGCTCAATCGCGGCTACACCGGCGGCATGAACGCGGCATTCGAGGCGGCACTCGCGACCGGAGCGCCGTTCGTGTGGCTGCTGGCTGACGACACCTACGTGGCGCCCGACGCCATGGGCGCGCTGGTGGCCGTCTTCGAGAACGACGCCCGCGTCGGCGTGGCCGGGGCGCTCACCTATTATGCATCGGTGCCCGATCGCATCTGGTACGCCGGCGGCTACGTGCGTCCCTACACGCTCGGACGGGCCATGCATCGCGGGCTCGACGAGCAGGACCAGGCGCAGTTCCGCCAGGTCGAGGCGATCGACTACGCGAACGGCTCGAGCCTGTTCGCACGACGCGAAGTGGTCGAACGCATCGGAGGGTTCGACGACGTGTATTTCACGTACTGGGAGGACGCCGACTGGTGCGCGCGCGTCTCGGCCGCCGGTTGGAAGGTGCTGTTCGTGCCGGCTGCGCGCGTCTGGCACCACGTCACGCCCGATGAGGGTGCCAAACTCGACTTGGCGCGCCTCTACGATGGGCGCAATCGCATGATCTGGCACGCGCGCAATCGTCCGCGCCGGCTGTGGCCGGTGGTGCTGTGGACGCTGGCCTCGGTGCCGGTGTTCGCGCTGTTGGGCCGCGGGCGTGAGGGCTGGCTGGAGGCGCGCGGTGTGTTCGCGTTCCTGCGCGGTCGTACGGGGCGCATGCATGACTGACGCGGGCCGGCGGATCGGACCCGAGGACGTCGGCAGGCGCGCATGCCGGCCGGCGGTCGTGCGCACGACCCGCACGGCGGGAGCGCCCGCGTGACCGCGGCGTTCGGCATCAACCTGGCCGGCCACCTGACATCGCCACAAGGGCTGGGCGTGGCCGCTCGCCACACCGCGCACGTGCTCGACGAACGTGGCACGCCGTGGGCCGGGGTCGACGTGCCGACGCCGGTGCCCGCCACGCACCCGGTCCGGCTGCTGGCGTCACGCTGTGTGTCACCCGCGACGCTGGCCCCGCATGGCGTCAACTTGCTGCACCTGAACCCGCCCGAGGTGCTCGAACTGCTGTGGGCGCGGCCGCACTGGCTCGACACCGAGACGCGCGTCACGGCGTGCGTGCCGTTCTGGGAGTTCCCGCACCTGCCGCCGTCGTGGCTCGATGGCGTGGCGTGCATGGACGCCGTGCTGGCACCGTCGCGCTTCATCGAGGCGGTGGTACGGCGCGCCCTGCCCGAGCTGCCGGTGTTCCACTTCGCGCAAGCGGTGTGGCTGCCCGCCGGCATCCGCGCGGACCGGGCGCGCTTCGGCCTGCCCGCGAACAGCTGCCTGTTCGTGACCGCGTACGATACGCGCAGCGACTCCGCGCGCAAGAATCCGCTGGGCGCGCTGGAGGCGTTCACGCGTGCCTTCAGCGACTTCCGGGCCGGTGTCGGCCTCGTCGTGCGCGTGCAGCACGCCCGTGGCGCCGCGGCTGAGCCGGGCAGCGCCGAACGCGAGCTGCGAGCGCGTGCCGCTGCGGATGCGCGCGTGCGGCTCGTCGACGAGCCGCTCGCGCACGACGATGTGCTGGCACTGGTGGCATCGTGCGACGCGTACGTGTCGCTGCACCGTGCCGAGGGACTGGGCCTGGGGCCGCTCGAGGCCATGACGCTCGGCCGTCCGGCGGTGGCGACGGCGTGGTCCGGGAACCTCGATTACATGACCGCGGAGGACTCGCTGCTCGTACCCGCGCGTGAAGTGCCGGTCCGCGGCACGTCGATCGGAGCGTATCGCGCCGATCGCATGGGTGCCCGGCAGACGTGGGCCGAGCCCGACGTCGATGCCGCCGCGGCACACCTGCGCACGCTGGCCGGCGATCCGGAGTTGCGCGCGCGACTCGGTGAGCGTGCTGCCGCGGCAGCCGCGCGTCAGCAGCAACTCGCACAGGCGGGCATCGCGCTGGACGAGCTGCGCGCACTCAGCGAGGCGCGCGCAGCCGGTACGGTGCCGTGGCCCGGACGGGCCGCGGCGCGCACGCGTATCGCACGCCGGCGCCTGAGCCGCCGTGCACGGCGGCTGCTCGTGAACCTGGCCCGTGCCGTGGGAGTGGGAGCGCGCCCGTGAGCCGAGTACAGGCGATGTCCGTCCGCGGTCGGCCCGACGGCGCGGTCGCGGCCGAGGTGCCGTGCCTGCGCGTGCCGGACTCGTCCGCCGGGGCGTGCCATGGCTGAACGTCACGAACGCCGGCAGTTGGTCGCGAACACGCTCGCCACCACGGTGGCGCAGCTGTCGGCGCTCGGCATCGCGTTCGTGCTGGCGCCGTGGCTCATCCGCTCATTCGGCGCGCCGGCGTATGGCGCCTACATGCTCACTGCCGCGGTCGCGTCGTTCATGTTGTTGTTAGATTTGGGACTGGGCTCCGCGGTCGAGAAGCTGCTGGCGGAATATCTCGCGGCGGATCGCTTGCCCGATGCCAGTGCGCTGCTGGCCAGCGTCGGGCTGGCATTCGCGGCCGTCGGCATCGTGGTCATGGGGGTGGACCTGGCGCTCGCAGCGGGTGCCGCGCACGTCTTCCATGCCGCTGCCGGGGAACTGCCACTGTTGCGGCGGTTGCTCCAGGTTGCGGCATGCTCCGCACTGCTGTGGTGGCCGCTGTCGGTGGGCGCGCGGGCGCTTGGCGGGCTGCAGCGCTACACGCACGTCGCCGCGGTCACCGCCGGCATGGCGGCCGGCCAGGCGCTCGCCGCCGTCGCGGTGGTGAGCACGGGGCACGGTCCGGTCGCGCTGGCGATCGCCAGCAACCTCGTGAACATCACCGGCGCGGCGGTGATGCTGGTGCTGTCGCGGCGCGAGCTCTCGCGGCGTGGCGTGCCCCGCGGGCGGCCATCGGCGGTCGCGCTGCGTGCCGCACTCGCGTTCAGCGGGCCGGTGTTCGTGCTGCAACTGGCGGTTCAGGTGCTTTATCACAACACCGACCGTATCCTCCTCGGCATGTTCGTCGGCAGTATCGCCGTGACCTTGTACGAGGGCCCGGCCCGGTTCGTCGCGGTGTTGGTCCAGTTGACGGGCTTCGGGAATAACGCGCTCATGCCGTTCGCTTCGCAGCTCGAGGCGACGCGACGGACCGACACGCTCGATGCGCTGCTGCTGCGCGGCTCGCGCTACGTGTCGGCGTTCGTCGCACCGCTGGCACTGCTGTTGGCGGTGCTGGCGCGGCCGCTGCTCGTCACCTGGCTCGGCCCGGCGTTCGCCGCTGCCGAACTGCCCGCGATCCTGCTCACCGCGCTCCAGGTCATCCTCGTGAGCCTCTCGGTCGGGCACACGGTCGTCGTGGCCACGGGCAAGCTGCCGGGCCGCCTGCCGGTGATCCTCGGCATCGTGATCCTGAACGTCGTGTTGAGCGTGCTGTGGGTGAAGCCGTATGGCATGGCCGGTGTGGCGTTCGCCACCGTGGTCGCCGCGGCCATCGACTACCCGCTGCACCTGCGCTACCTGGTCCGCCACGCCGGCTTGCGGCCGGCGGCATTCATGCGCGAGGTGGTGCTGCCGGTTTATCCGCTGTTGCTGCTGCCTGCCGCCGCGGCGATCGCGGCGCGCGTGCTGGGCATCACGGCCACACTCACCGGAACGCTCATCACATTCGTGTTCTGCGCCCTGCTCTACTGGATGGTGTTCCTGGGCGTCATGGTCGGGCGTGCCGAGCGCGACAGCCTGATCGACACGGCACGTGCGCTGGTCACGCGTGGCCGGGCGGGGGCAGGGTGAGCAGGAAGAAGCGCGCCAGCAGCAATCCAGGCGCCAGCCCCGGGCCGCCGCCGGACCAGAGCACGCCTCCGGACCAGAGCACGCCTCCGGACCAGAGCACGCCGCCGGACCAGAGCACGCCGCCGGACCAGAGCGCGCCGCCGGCCCCCGAGCGCGAGCCCGATGCGCCGGGCCAGCCCGCCGCTCCCGCTCCGGTGCCCGTGGTGAGCGGTCCGCGCGTCCTGCGCATCGGGATCGACGGCCGTTCGCTCCAGCCCGGATTCCGCGAGGACTCGGGGCGCGGCATCGGTGTGTACGCGCGCGAACTCGTTCGCGCGCTCAGCCTGCGCACCGATCTGGCACTCACGCTGTGGTTCGAGCCCGCGCTCAAGGTGCCGGCTGGCGTCGTGCCGCCCGGCGTGCTGGTGCGGCGCTATGCTCGCACGCTGCTGCCGATGCGCGACCGGCTCTCGAGCCAGCTCAGCGTGCCCGCGGCCGCCGCGAGCCGTTCGCACGATGTCTTCCACTGGCTGGCCCACGTGCATGCGCCGGCGTTCCCGCCGCAGCGCAGTGTGCTCACGGTGCACGACTTGATCCTCGAGGAATTCGCGGCGCTCTATCCGAACCACAACAGCTTCGGTTATCGCGCCGCGCGCGAACTCGAGGCGTTCGCGCTGCGCAATGCCTCGGTGCTGGTGGCCGACTCGCACGCCACGCGCGACGACCTCATCGTGCGTCATCATCTGCCCGGCGCGCGTATCCATGTCGCACCGCTCGGCGTGCACCCCCGCTTCGCACCCGCCACGCCCACCGAAGTGACGGCGGTGCGCAAGCATCACGATCTGGCCACCCCGTTCGTGCTGTACCTGGGCGGCATCGATGCGCGCAAGGACCTGCCCATGCTGCTCGAGGCGTTCGCGCGCGTGCGCGCTGGCCGCGACGAACCGCTCCTGCTGGTGCTTGCGGGCCATGTGCTCCATGCGCCCGAGTGCCCGGCGCTCATGAAACGTGCGGCGGAGCTCGGCATCACGGACGTGCTGCGCGTGCTCGAGTTCGTACCCCTCGAACATCTCGCCATGCTGCTCACCGCCGCCCGTGTATTCGCGTTCCCGTCGCGCTGCGAAGGGTTCGGGCTGCCGCCGCTCGAGGCCATGGCGTGTGGCACGCCGGTGGTGAGCTCGCGCGGTGGCTCGCTGGGTGAGGTGCTCGGTGATGCGGCCCTGACCGTGATGCCGTGCGACGTGGATGGCTTCGCGCGCGAGTTGGCCCGCGCGCTGGACGACGAGCCCTTGCGCGCGCAGCTTCGCGCGCAGGGTCTGGCCCGCGCGGCGTCGTTCACCTGGACGCGCACCGCCGAGGCCACCGTGGCCGCGTATCGTGCGGCTGCCCAGGGGGGAACCGGCGCATGAGGGTTGCGATCGATGCGCGCAAGCTGCATGACGGCGGCATCGGCACCTACATCCGTGGCCTGGTCGGCGCACTGGCGGCGACCCCGGGCAAGGACGAGTGGACCGCGCTCCTGGAGCCCGCGCATCTGGGCCGCGTGCGCTGGGGCGGCAACGTGCACGAGGCCGGTGTGCGTGCCGGCAAGTACAGCATCGCCGAACACTTCGCGGTGCCGCGCGCGGCGCGGTCGGTGCACGCCGAGTTGTTGCACTCGCCCCATTACACACTCCCGCTGGGCTGGGGCGGGCCCGCGGTGGTCACCATCCACGATTTGATCCATGTGCGCTTCGCGCATCTGCACCGTCCGGGCACCGGGCTCTACGCGCGTGCCATGGCCGGACTGGCCGCGCGCAAAGCGGCCGTGGTGATCGCCGATTCCGAAGCCACCAGGCGCGACGTGCTCGAACTGCTCGGCGTGCCTGCGGCCAAGGTGCACGTCGTGCCGCTCGGGGTCTCGCCGGCCTTGAAGCCGGTGCCGGCGGCCGACCTCGCGGTGTTCCGCTCCGACCGCCAGTTGCCGGCGCAATACGTGCTCTATGTGGGCGCGCGCAAGCGTCACAAGAACCTCGAACTCCTGCTGCGCGCCTGGGGCGTGATGCGCCCCGGCGAGCGCCCGCCGCTCGTGCTGTCCGGGCTGCCGTGGGACGACGATGCGCCGCTGGCGAGGCTGGCGCGCAGGCTCGGGGTGGAGCGCAGCATCCGTTTCTCGGGAGCACTGCCCGACGACGCCTCGCTGGCGTGTTTGTATTCGGGTGCGGCGCTCGTGGCGCAACCGTCGCTGGCCGAAGGCTTCGGGCTGCCGCCACTCGAAGCGCTGGCGTGCGGGGTGGCGGTGCTGTCGAGTGATGCCGGCTCGCTACCCGAGGTGCTGGGCGACTGCGCGGTCTACCGGCCGCCGCGCGACCCCGAGGCGTGGGCCCACGAAGTACTGGGGCTGTTGAACGACGGCGGGTTGCGCACGACACTCGGCGCGCGCGGCCGCGTGCGCGCCGCGACGTTCACATGGGCACGCACGGCCCAGATGACACGCGCGCTCTACGACGAGGCGCTGGGAAGGAAGCCATGAGGAGCGACGGGATGACGACCGGGAGCGATGCGGGTGCGGCGGCCAGGACGGGCGTGCCCATGTCGCGCGCGGCGTTCCAGGCGGCACAGGAGAGGTCCCAGCAGGCCGAGCAGTCGGGCGGCACGCCGCTCGCACTCGTGAGTGTCGTGCTGGGCTTCGGGCAGTTGTACCTGCTGCGCTGGGTCAGCCGGAACCACGCGGCCGATCGCGTGCCGGTGGTGGGCGGGATCGCGTTCCTGCTCTACATCGCGATCGTCGCGGTGATGTTCGTGCGCATGCTGCGTGCCCGGGGCGCGGCGGCGCCGCGCTGCCCGCAGTGCGGTGTGGCGATGCTCGACCGGTCGCAGCGCGTGGCGCTGGTCACTGGCCAATGCGACCGCTGCGGCGGCCGGGTGATCGAGTAGCGCGTCAGTACGCGCTGGCGTCCTTGAAGACGCGTGCCACGGTCAGGAACAGGATGCGCAGGTCGAACCACAGCGACCAGTTCTGCACGTAGTAGAGGTCGTAGCGGATGCGGTCCTCGAGCGGTGTGTCGCCGCGCATGCCGTTGACCTGTGCCCAGCCCGTCATGCCGGCCTTGACGTGATGGCGCAGCATGTAGCGCGGGATCGAGCCGCGGAACTCCTCGACGAAGCGCGGCTGTTCGGGGCGCGGGCCCACCAGGCTCATGTCGCCCACGAACACGTTCCAAAGTTGCGGCAGTTCATCGAGTGACAGTCGCCGGAGTGTCGAACCGAGTGCGGTGCGGCGCGGGTCGTCCTTCACGGTCCAGCCCGGGCCGTGTGCTTCGGCGTCGGCGCGCATGCTGCGGAACTTGTACATGCGGAAGCGCC
Organism: bacterium; assembly: GCA_031360075.1. GTDB lineage: Bacteria > Eisenbacteria > RBG-16-71-46 > RBG-16-71-46 > RBG-16-71-46 > JAIOPA01. The sequence continues at coordinate 9,880 of JANMAX010000055.1, forward strand.
GGCCGTTCATGCCGACGCGTTCCTGCGCGTAGAACACCGGGCCGGGCGAGTCGAGCTTCACCGCCAGTGCGAGTACGGCCAGCACGGGCGAGATCACCAGCAGCCCCGCGCCCGAACACGCCAGGTCGAATGTGCGCTTCACGACCGCGTTCCAGCCCTGCTCGGGGCTCTCGGTGACGAGCACGACCGGCATGCCGTCGAAGTCCTCGACGCTCGGGTTCAGCCGGAACGCCTGCGTGAGATCGGGCACCAGCCGCACGGCCACGGTGGAGTCCGACAGCAGCGTCAGCGCCTCGGCTTCGGCCTCCCATTCACGGCGTTCGAGCGCGATGTAGATGATCTCGACGCCGTGCTCCTGGACCAGGCGTGGCAGGTCCGAGACCACGCCCAGCACGGGCAGGCCGCCATGCGTGCGATCGAGGTCGGCCGCATGCGCGCCGATCAGCCCGTGCACCTGCAGCCCGAAGTCGGAATGACTGCTGATCTTCCGCAGCAGCATGCGCGCCGGCTCACCGGTGCCCACCACCAGCACGTGACGAAGGTTCTTGCCGCGACGGCGCAGTTCACGCAACACCATGCGCGCCCCGATCCGCACGCTCGCCAGTGAGAACGTCGCCAGAACAAGGAACATGACGATGACCGTGCGCGACAGCTCACTGCGCGCATAGAACGACCCTACGCCGGCGAGGGCGGCGACCACGACCATCGCCTGCACCATGGCGAGCAGTTCGAAGCCGAGCCGCCCGGTGCGCGCCGAGCGGTAGAGACGGAACGTGCGCAGCACCAGGAGCGCGACCGGCGTGATCACCGCGCCGCTGCGGATGTACATGGCCAGCGGCGGCACGCCGAGGGGTGCTTCAAGCCCGAGCCCGTGGAAGCGGAGCCAGTAGGCAGCCAGCCACGAACCGGCGATGAGCACGGCATCGACGGCGAACATGCCGGTGGTGAACAGCTGGCGGCTGCGAGCGAACATGCACCCGAGGGTAGAGGATGCGGCCGCCCCGGGCCAAAGCGGCGGGCCGGCCGGCTCGGGTATGCTCGGACCATGTCCGAACTCGATCCGGCTTCACTGCGCCTGGCCCCGCCGGGCGTGCAGGTGAGCGAGCGCCTCCGCCTGCGGGAGCTCACGCACGCCGACGACGCGTTCATCATGGAGCTGGTGAACGACCCGCTGTGGCTGCGCTTCATCGGCGAGCGCAACGTGCACTCGCTCGAGCAGGCGCGCGGCTACATCGATCGCATCCGGGACGGCAGCTATGCCAAGCACGGCTTCGGGCTGTGGGCGGTCGAGCGGCCCGGTGCGGGTGAAGTGGCGGGCATCTGCGGGCTCCTGAAGCGAGTGTACCTTGAGGTTCCCGACATCGGCTTCGCGTTCCTCGACCGCCACCGTGGGCAGGGGCTGGCGTCCGAGGCGCTGGCGGCCACGCTGGGGCTGGCGCACGAGCGCTTCGGGCTTCGCCAGGTTGCCGCCGTCACCGATCTCGACAACCTGGCGTCGCAGCGCGTGCTCGAACGCGCCGGCTTCCGGTTCGAGCAGGTCGTGCGCTGGGCGGAATCCGACGACAACGTGCGGCTCTACAGGAGGACGCTGCCCTGACAACTGGCCCGCCCGGAGTCGTGTAGTGTCCGGGGACACGTCGCAGGGCCGCTCCTGCTGATCGCCTGTTCCAGAACTCCGGAGTCCCCCCATGGAGCGCATCGTCACGCCCGCGAGGCCGATGCTTCGCGACCGGCTGCTTGCCGGCACCCTTGTTGTTGCCGTCTTCACGCTGTGTGTTCTCGCGGTCCTGCCTGTGCCCGCCGCGGTGCGTGGCCGTTGCGATACGGTCTCGGGTGCGTTCGAGAGCGCCCGCCTGGCGGGCGGCGCCGACGTGCAGTTGCGGCTGGCGGGGGACCACCACGTGTACTACATCGATCGCGGTGCCGAACGCGGGGTCGATGCCGCGCGCTGGAGCGAACGGCTGACCGGTCACCGCGTCGAACTTGAGATCATCGCGCGCAACTGGAGCCCGCTCGATCCCCGGCACGTCATGGCGCCCGTGGCGCAGGTGAGTGAGAGCGGTGAGGTGCTGTTCAGCGCGTTCCGGTGAGCAGTCGGGTCGTCCCCGGCACGGACCGACCTCCGGCGGCCTGATGTGCCACCGGCTGATTTCCGGCCGGCTATTATGGAGCCACTCCGCCCGTCAAGGACGGGGCCAGCGCCGAGACGATCGAAATTGGGCCTAAAACAGCCGTTTGGACGCTCGGGAATAAGCTCTTGTAGGAGCCGCTCACGGTCTCGTATACTGCGCCGCTGCTTCAAGATGCCCGCCCCCGCGGGCGATTCCATGTTGAAAGGAGCCCGCCATGGGCCTGCTTGAGAAGATCGAGAACACCCAGATCAAGACCGACCGCCCGGATCTCCGACCTGGCTACACGGTCGAAGTCATGGTGCGAGTCATCGAGGGTGACAAGGAGCGCCAGCAGAAGTTCCGCGGCCTCGTCACCAACGTGCGCGGCGGTGGCATGCGCAAGTCGTTCACCGTCCGGAAGATCTCGGAAGGCATCGGCGTCGAGCGTACGTTCCCGCTCAACTCACCGACGCTCGCCAGCATCACGGTCATCGCATCGGAAGCGAAGAAGATCCGCCGTGCCAAGCTGTTCTATCTGCGCAAGAAGCGCGGCAAGGCAGCGCGGCTCAAGGATCGCAACATCCGTCCAGTCGCCGGGGCCTGATCGCTGAGTGCAGACCGCCCGCTGGCGTCGTCTGGCGAGTGAAGAAGCTCGCATCGCGGGAGACCGCGGGACGGTGGCCGGGGTGGACGAAGCGGGGCGCGGTCCGTTGGCGGGACCGGTGGTGGCCGCTGCAGTCGTGCTGGACCTGTCGCAGGACTGGGACGGCCTGGATGACAGCAAGCAACTGACCGCCGAGAAGCGTGAAGTCCTGTTCGCCCGGGTCCTGCAAGGGGCCCGGGCGTTTGCGTGGTCGGTGTCGGGCCCGCGCCGCATCGACGACATCAACATCCGGCGCGCCACGCACCGCGCCATGGCGCGTGCCGTGGCCCGGCTGTCGCCGGTGCCCGGACTCGTGCTCGTGGATGGCCACGAGACGGTCGCCGAGATCGCCGCCAGCGGCATCGCGCAGCAGGCGGTCATCGGTGGCGACGGCAAGTGCCTGTCGATCGCGGCCGCCAGCATCCTCGCCAAGGTGGTCCGCGACCGCATCATGCAGCGGCTCGATCGCGTCTGGCCGGTGTATGGCTTTGCTCAGCACAAGGGCTACGGCACGGCCGAGCACATGGAGGCCATTCGCATCCACGGCCCGTGTCCCGCGCACCGCTGGAGCTTCGCGCCGGTCTCCGAACTGGAGCTGCCGCTCGGCTGAGCGACCACCGGGTGCTTCCGGACCAGTTCCATCACCGCGGCCCGCGTGCGTGCTAGAGTCCCGCATCCTAAGGTGTCCCGCCCCCGTTGGAGTGGTGCCATGGGATCCGCGCAGGACCGCGGCCGAGCGGGTGAAGTGCTCGCGGCCGCCTATCTGGAGCTGGTGGGTTGCCACTGCGTGGCGCGCAACGTGCGCCTCGGCGGTGTGGAGGTGGACCTGGTGGTGGACGACGGACCGTCGCGCGTGCTGGTCGAAGTGCGGCTGCGCTCGCGCGGGGACTATGGCGGTGCCGCCGCCACGCTCGACCACCGCAAGTTCGAGCGCCTGCGCCGCGCCGCCGGTGCATTGCAGCAGCATGGCGTCCTGCATCCACGCATCGACGTGGTCACCATCGACCTCACGGCGGACGGCGCCACGCTGGTGCACCACCGCAACGCGGTGACGGACTGACGCGTGGTCCGACTGCCCCGGTTCAGCCGCCTGCGCCTGCCGCCGCTCACGCCGCAGTGGCGCGCCCGGCTGCGCGCCCAGCGCGCGTGGTGGCGCCGGCGGTTGCGTGCGCTGGCCGGCGATCACGAGGTGTTGTTCCCGCTCGCCGGCGGCGGTGTGGTCGCGGTCGAGACGCTGGCGTCGGGCGCGGGTCCGCGCATCGCCATCCTGCACGCCACCGCCGGCAGCGGGCACAAGAGCGCGGCCATCGCCATCGCGCGAGCGCTCGGCACGCTGGCGCCCGGCGCGCAGGTGCGCGAGGTCGACGCGCTGGTGTTCGCGTCGCGCTTCTATCGCAGCACGTACGCGCAGGGGTACAGCGCCATGGCGCAACGCGCGCCGCGGTTGTGGGGTGCGCTTTACGCGCTGTGGGCGCAGCAGCGCATCAACAAGAGCGCGGGGCCGGCGCGTGAGGCCCTTGACCGGCTGGCGTTGCGCGGCCTCGTGCGAGTCGTCGAGCGTGAGCGGCCCGACGCCATCGTGTGCACGCACTTCCTGCCGGTCGAAGCGCTCTACCCGATCCGCGGCAAGGGCCGTCTCGACGTGCCGCTGCATGTCGTGATCACCGACTTCACCGCGCATCCGTTGTGGGCGTATCCGCACGTCGACCGCTACTTTGTGGCCAGCGAGCAGGTGGCCCAGGAGCTCGCCGGTCACGGTGTGCCGCGCGAACGCATCGAGGTCACCGGCATCCCGGTGGACCCCCGCTTCGCCAGCCGCACCGGGCGCGAGGCCGTGCGCACACGCTTCGGGTTCGAACTGGACCGCCCGCTCGTGCTGGTGATGGGTGGCGGCGCGGGCGTGGGCCCGATGGCCGAACTCGCCGAACGCCTGTGCGCGCTGCCGCGCCAGCCGCAGGTGCTGGTGCTGTGCGGCACCAACGCGGCATTGCAGGCCCAGGTCGAGGCGCTGCCCGTGGCGGCAGGCGGACGGCTGCGCGCCATGGCATTCACGCCGCACGTCGACCTGTTGTTCGAAGCGGCCGACATGGTGGTGAGCAAGGCCGGCGGACTGACCTGTGCCGAGGCGCTCGTGAAGCACACCCCGCTGGTGATCTTCCGGCCGACACCGGGGCAGGAGGTGGGCAACGCACGCTGGCTCGAGGCGGGCGGGGCCGCGGTGCACGCTGATTCGCTCGACACGGTGGCGGCCACGGTGTCGCGCTGGCTGGATGATCCCGCCGCGCTGAGCCGCGCCCGGGAGAATGCCGCGCGATTGGCGCGTCCCGAGGCGGCCATGGATATCGCCAAGCGCGTGCTGGAGTCGGTACTGATCAAAGGAGTGCGGCCGTGAGCACCCGGATGCTCAACGCCGTGTTCGTGGTCGGCATCAGCTTCATGAGCGTGGCGCTCGCCGGTGCCGCCGAGCCGCCACCGCCCGCCGCCATGAGCCGCGATGCCGCGCTGGCACGCG
>JANMAX010000103.1:0-1613 GCA_031360075.1 bacterium
GTGCGCGCGCGTCACTCGACCCTCAGGGCAGCGGCCGTGGCGCGGCCGGCGGCGAGTCGCGCCGGTGCCAATCCGGCCAATGTGGCGGTCACGGTCATGAGCGCGATCGCACGCACGAACACCCAGGCATCGACGGACATACGGATACTCCAGCCGAAGAACTGACGGTTGATCACATGCACCAGCAGCAACGCCAGCACATACCCCGCGACACAGCCCAGCACCGCGCCCGCCGCGCCCAACACGCCGCTCTCGACCAGCACGAGTGTGCGCACCTGACTGCGCAGCGCACCCGCCGCGCGCAGCACGGCGAGTTCGCGCCGGCGCTGCAACACGAGTGTGGTAAGCGTGCTGATGACTCCGAGCACCGAGACGAACACCGCGATGGTCTGCAACACCCAGGTGATCCGGAACGTCTCGTCGAACACCAATAATACACGTTTGCGCAGGGTCTGGTTCGGCGTCACGTGCAGCAGCACACCCGGACCCGCGAGCCGCAGGAGCGCCGTGCGCACGCGGTCAGCGTCCGTGCCCGGCTCCAGGTACAGCGCCAGGCTCTCGGTGCGTTCGTCGCGCCACAGCCGCGCGTAGAGCGCGCGGTCGAGCAGCACCGCACCGGCGTCGCTGCTGTAGTCGTAGAACACGCCTTCGACCGGCACCGGCACCGCACCCGCGGGCGTCGGCAGCAGCAGCGTCCCGCCGGGCTTCACACGGTGCCGGTGTGCGAAGCTCTCCGTGACGATGACCCCGCCCTCGCGCAGCGCGCGGTCCAGCACGATGCGCGCGTCTTCGCCGCCCACGAACTGCAGGCGTCCATGGTCACGCTGCACCTGGAAGTCGATGCCGATAGCCATCGCCAGCAGACCGTCCATGGTGAGCGAGGTGCCGCGGTAGGTATCGACGGCGGCGACACCGCTCAGCGCTCTCGTCCCTTCGACCAGTGCTCGCGGTAGCGACGTGGCGCGTTGGCTGGCACGGTGGCCGACGGTCTCGACGTACAAGTCGCCGCGCAGCGACTGCGTGATCCAGGTATCGACGGTGCTCCGGAAGCTGCCGACCATGACCGTGAGCGCGACCAGCATGCCGACCGCCACCATGACCGCGGCGATGACGACGCTGCCGCGCGCCGCGGTCTCGCGCACCGCACGCGTACCGAGTGCGGCGGCGATGCCGAAGCGGCGTGCGAACGGCGATGCGATACGTTCGGCCGCGAGCGTCCACAGCGGTGCGAGCAACGAGAATCCGGCCAGCACCAGGAACGCGGCGACGAAACCGCCCAGCGGCTGGCGCGCGGCGATCGTCCACGCCGAGACCACTGCCGCGGCGGCCAGTGCGGCGACGCCGGCCAGACCGAGTCGGCCATAGGGCGGGCGCCGGGCCTCGATGCGCGAGCCCTCACGCAGCGTGGCGCCGGGTAGCGTCGATGCGGCTTCGAGCGCGGGGGCCAGTGCGGAGACCAGCGCGGACAGCACGCCGATCGCCGTGCCCGCCAGCAGCGTCCCGGCGTCCAGCCGCAAGCGTGTGGCTTCGCCGACCAGGTAGAGCACGCTCAGTGTGCGGCCGACCTGCTGCAGCGCCAGGTTCGCGAACAGCGCGCCCAGGCCGGCACCCAG
>JANMAX010000129.1:0-8182 GCA_031360075.1 bacterium
TGTCGTCCTTGCCGTCCTCGTCACGATCCCGGCCGCACCGGCACTCAGTGCCCGTGCGGCCGCGGCGCGTTCGCTCGAGGTCCGTCCCGTCGCACCCATCGAGACGTTGCGCCGCCAGCAGCAGCGCGGCGTCGTGCCGCATGCTGCCGCACTCAGCGCCGCGGAGCGCGCCGTGCTCGAAGCACGGCTGCTCCGGCAGCGCCAGGCGCATGCCTTCGAAGCGGAGATGCACGCCAAGGCGTTCCGCGTCGGACCGGGGCTGTCCGCCTCGCGCCGGCCGGGCTGGGTCGCGCCGCGCTCCGCGGGCAAGGGCGGGCATGAGCCGTTCGGCGCCACCATCGCGCCGCCACCGGCCCCGGTCGACACCGTCCGGCTCGCGCTCCTGCGCATCGACTTCCTGGCCGACCGTGGTGGCCCGGCCTCGTCCGGCACCGGGCGCTTCAACCTGGATCCCGCCGACACGCTGGTGAATCCGGTCGACCGGCCGCCGCACAACCGCGATTTCTACCGCTCGCATGCCGAGGCCCTGTCGCGCTACTACGGCGTCCAGTCGTATGGCCGCGTCGTGATCGAGATCGATGTCTGGCCCGCCGAGCAGGATTCGGCGTATCACCTCACCGACATGGCCGACCTGGGCCCGTGGCGGTTCGGCAACAGCATCTTCCGCGCCGCCGTCGACATGATGCGCCTGAGCTTCTTCGCCGCCGATTCGCAGTCGATCGCCAAGGGCGACCGCGTGCCGTGGAACAAGTACGACCGCTTCATGATCGTTCACGCGGGCAGCGACCTCCAGAGTGACCTGCGCAGCGACTCGAAGGAGGACATCCCATCGTTCACCATGTTCGTGGACGACACCGATCGCGTCATCTTCCCGGACTCGACGAACCGCGACCGCCCGATCGACCGTGTCTGCTATATCCCCGAGACCCTGAACCAGGACGACTCGTACGGCGCGCTCAACGGTGTGATCGCACACGAGAACGGCCACAACTTCTTCGGCTTCGGTGACGTCTACGACATCGAGACCGCGCTGCCGATTGTCGGCTACTGGTCGCTCATGGACAGTGGCAACCTGGTCGGCGCACGTGTGCAGTCGTCGACCGGGGAGATCTTCGCCGTCGGGCTGCTGCCACCCAGCGTCGACCCGTTCCAGCGCAACTTCATCCTCGATGACGGGCTGGTGAACTACCGGCAGCCGGGTGCGTCCGACACCGCGGCGTTCCGGTTGCGTGGCAGCCAGCGCAGCAATGACTTCGTGAAACTCGACCTGTCGAGCGACGAGTACGTCATCCTCGAGAACCGCTACCTGGCGCCTGCGGCGGCCGTGCGCCTGGCTCAGGACAGCGTGACGCGGGTGGTGCTGGGGCCGCGTGAACCCGACCGCTTCGAGTACGACGCGCTGCTGCCGGGCACCGGTGTGCTGGCTTGGCACGTCGACGAGAGTGTCATCCCGTTCACGACTTCGTTGCGGGTCAATCCGGATTTCGGATTCAACACGAACCCGCGCCGGCTCGGGCTGCAGGTCATCGAGGCCGACGGGCTCGACGATCTGGGCGACCTCGGCTCGCCGTTCCTGCTGGGCAGCGAACTCGATCCTTACCAGGCCTCGGTCGCGTCCGAACTCTCGGACGTCACGGTGCCGAACCTGCGGCCGAACCAGGGCACGCGACCGCACCTCCGGATCGAGTTCCTGGACGATGCCAGCGACACGATGCTGGTGCGCGTCACGCGCACCTGGCAGACGCCGGGCTGGCCGGTGAGCGCGAACTTCCCGCCGGAGGGGCCAGCGCTCCTCACGCTCGACATGAACGGCGACGGCAGGAAGGACGTGCTGTGGGCGGGCGGCGACACCGTGGTCACCGATCCGGCGCGTGCCGCAGCCGTGCGCGACAGCGCCGCGGTCTTTGGAGTGCGCTTCGACGGCAAGGGACTCTTCGGTGCGGACTCGCTCGACTTCGCAAGGCTCGACCAGCGCCCGCGTCCCGAGCTCGCTGGCATCGTGCTCGGCAACCCCGCGACCGGATTGGGGCCTGGCGTCGTCGTGGCGACCACCTATCACTACAGCGCGAGCAACGCGGCCGGCGGCAGGGTTTGGGCGATCGGCGCGAGCGGTGCGCCGCTGTCCGGCTTCCCGGTGACGCTGCCGTCGCCGGCGAGCACGCCTCCCATGATCGTGGGTGACGTGAGTGCGGGCTGGACGATTCTCGTGGGCTGTGAAGACGGCCGGGTGCGCGCTATCGATCCGTCCGGCCAGGTGGTGGTGACCAGCGGCATCGCGCTCTCCGGTCCGATCACGGGCCGGCTGGCCTGGGGTGGGCCACTCGCGCCAGCGCCGCCCGGGATCGCGCCTGTGGGTCTGCCCGCCGGCAAGGTGGTTGCGGGAAGCGCGAACGGCGACGTGGCGGTCTTCCAGACCCCCACGCTGCTGCCGATGCCGGGCTGGCCGCTCACGCTGGGCGGCACGGGCTTCAAGCCTGACTTCCTGTTCATGCTGAGCGGCGGCGCGGGGCTCAACGCCGACCCGGGCTGCAGCGGTGTGCCGGCGCTGTTCGTCCATCATGCCGACCGCGTGTGGGCGTACTGTCCCGACAACGCCGAGATGCTCCGGGGCTGGGGCACGGCGCTTCCGGACACGCTCGTCGCGGGGCTCGCCGCGGGCGATCCCGATGGCGACGGCTTCCCGGAGGTCATCGCACTCACGCAGCACTCACAACTCATGTACCTCAATCGCAGTGGCCGGCCGTCCCCGGGCTGGCCGCGGGCCGCCAGTGCCGACGAATTCCGTTCGAACTCCGCACCGATCGCGGTGGACCTCACGGGTGACGGCCGTCCCGAGATGGTCGCGCTCACCGCGAGCGGCGTGCTCGCCGCACTCGACGGCAGTGGCCGTGCGCCCGATGGCTGGCCGCTCGCCACCGGTGCGGGTTGCGCGGGTTCGATCGTGGCGACCGATCTCGAAGGAGACGGGAGCCTCGAGCTGATCGCGCCGGATCGCTTCGGCCGGTTGTATTCCTACGCGACCGGGCTCGTCAGCACCGGCCCGTCGTCGCCATGGCCGATGCTAGGCGGTGACCCGGGCCGCACCTGCCTGCTGTCGCCGCAGTCCACGAGCACCCCGGGAGCGCCGGTCGCCGGACCGCTGGTCCCGGGCTCGTTGAAGGCGTACCCGAATCCCGCGCGGCGCAAGCCGGTGCAGTTCGCCTATCAGTTGAGCGAGGATTCGTCGGTCGAGTTCCGCATCCTCGATTCGTCTGGCCACGAGGTCGCGCGTTTCACCCGGCCCGGCCGGCGCAGCGACAATCTCGAGACTTGGGATCCGTCCGGGGTGCCTGCGGGACTCTACATCGCGCGCATCCGCTTCTCGGGTCCTGGAGGTGCTCGCACCGAGAGCATGCCGCTGGGGATCCTGCGGTGAGAACGTGGCTGGCGGTGCTGCTGCTCGTGGGGGCCTCCTCCGCGCGTGCCGCGGACCTCGCCACGGGCACGTCGCTCGCCTCGCGGTTCGCCACGCCGGTGTTGCGCACCGAGTCCGGTGTCCGTGACGCCAGCGTGCTGCGCGGAGCCGCGAGCGTGCCGGAATTGTGGCTCGCCCAGCGCTCCATCGATCGTGACTGGGGACTGGCGGAGGACTCCACCTACCGCACGATCGAAGTGCAGGGCTGGAAGTCCGAGGGCTTCGCCATGGCGCTCTCGGGCGCGCTGCCCGGCGCGGGTGAACTGTACGCGGGCGAGGGCAGTGGCTGGTTGTTCCTGGCTGGCGAAGCGCTCGGCTGGGTGGGGCGCACGGTGACACGCCGCAAGGGCAACGACCTGCGCGAACAGGCCGCGGCGTTCGTCGGGGACCCCAATGACTCGCTCTCGACGTGGTCGTTCGCGCGTTACGAGGCCTCCACCGGCAGCAACGCCGCGCAGCTCCAGGCACTGTGGAACGGCGATCGCGAGGCCTACTACGTGACGCTCGCGAACGACCCGACCTATCGCAATGGTTTCGAGGGCGACGATCCGGGCATCAACTACGAGTCCTATCGCGGCCTGCGCGTCTTGTCCCAGGAGCGTTTCCGCCAGTCCCGCTTGCTTGAGGTCGCCCTGTGGGCGAACCATGCGATCTCCGCGTTCGACGCGTTGCGTGCGGCGCGTTTCCACAACCTGCCGCTGCGGCGCAGCATCGACCTGAAGCTCGGAGCCCGTGTCCGCCGTGGCGAGCCGGCATTCCGCGCCGCGCTCGTGAGGAGGTTCTAGTCGTGCCCAAGCCGCTCGTCACCGTGTTGCTGTTCGCTGCCGTGCTGCTGCCCGCTGCCGTGCTCCTGCCCGCTGCCGCCGCCGGCTCGGCGCCCGTACTTGAATCCGCCGCGAGCGCCCGGACCCTGACGCTGAACGAGGACTCGCCGTTCACCGTTCCGGACGCGGGTCTGCCGTTTGGTGTCGCGCTCATGGGCGACCGGGCTCTGGATCCCGTCGTGGCCCCGGTGCTGGCCGTCGTGACGCCGGGCAGCACGCTGGTGTCGTCGCTCGCGCTGCAGTCGGGGTCGATCACCGGCTTCGATCCCGAGCGCCCGCGCAAGCAGAAGCCGGGCAGGAAGCCGCGCCGCGTGAAGCCGGCCGTGAGCAACGAAGGTCTCGGCCCCGAGCGCGCCCGCATCCTGTTGCGTTCGCTCACCGTGCCCGGCTGGGGACAGGCGACACTCGGCCATCGCACCAGCACCAAGGTGTTCCTGATCGCCGAGGCGGGGGTGTGGGGCGCGTTCACCGCCTTCAAGATCCAGCAGGCGCAGCGCACGCAGTCGTACCTGCTGACCGCGCGGCTCGATGCCGGCATCGATCTGGTCGGCCGCGACGACGAGTTCCGCCGCATCGTCGGCGCGTTCGCGAGCAGCGAGGAGTACAACCTGCTGGTCGTGTCGCGGGATGCCGCGAACCTCTACCTCTCGGATCCCGCGAACCTCGACCTGGCCGGCTACCGGGCCTACATCGCCCAGCACTCGATCTCGGGCTCGCTCGCTTGGGCGTGGAGCGACGAACAGTCGTTCCGCCGCTACAGCAGCCAGCGCAAGTTCGCGCAGATGGCGGGCCTGCGTGCCAACACCGCGCTCGCGCTGGCGATCGCGAATCGCCTGGTGAGCGCGCTGCACGCCGCGCGCCAGGCTGGGCACACCGCGGCCACTCCGCAGGGCTGGCGCCTCGAGGTGAGCCCCGGGCTCGAAGAGCCGGGCCGTTACCGCGCCGCACTGACCACGCGGTTCTGAGCGCGCGGTCAGGCGCCCATGCTCCGTCCTGTCGCGACACTCGCCGCCACGCTCGCGCTGTGTGCGACGACGGTGGCGCTGGCTGCGGCGTCCGTGAACGGCGCCGGCCATGCGGCCGCAGTCGCGAGGCCGGGGGCGGCCGACACGACTGCGGCTGAGACGACGGCGGCCGACACGTCGGCGCACGAGACCGTTGCCGACGCGACCGCAGCGCCGGTCGAGCCGAGTGCCAGCGCCACACCGTCCCAGCCGTGGCGCCTGGTGCGCACGACGTTCGTGAACCGCGCGCCGGACACGCCGGTCGCGGAACCGTCCGGTGTGCTCGTGGACACGTTCGGTCGCGTCTGGATGAGCGACGCCGCGCTGCATGGCTTGCAGCGCTTCGAGACTTCGGGAGCAGCGCTCGACCAGACTGGAGCGCTCGGCAGCGAGCCCGGGCAGTTCCGCCGCCCGGGTGCGCTCGCGCGTGTCGGTGCGCTGGGCGTCGCGGTGTTGGATGTCGAGAACCGGCGCGTCACGGTGTACGACCATCACCTGCGCCTGCTCGGTGCGGCCATCGATCTGGCGGCGCCGGCTCTCGAAGCGCGCGTCGGACGGGTCTCGCCCGTCGGGCTCACCGCAGACCGCGGTGGGGCGCTCTATGTGGCGGATGCCGAACGCGACCGCATCCTGGTGTTCGATTACGCGGGCACGTTCCAGCGTGAGCTCGGCGGTTTCGGTGCGCGAGCGGGTGGATTCTCGGGCCTGCTCGCGGTCGCCGCCGGGGCCCACGGCGGCCTCGTCACCGTGGAGCGGCCGCGAGGTCGCTCGAAGCGCGCAGTCGCGCCGGATAGCACGGTGGGGCGTTCACGGGTGCAATGGCTGGATGCTGGCGGGCGTGTGGTCGCGAGCGTGTGGTTGCCGGCGTGGTCGGCGGGTGCGGGCGAGACCGGACTGGCGCTGGCGGTGGACGACAGCGGTGTGGTCGCGATCGTGGCGGAACGTTCGGGTGAGCTGGTGGTGTTGTCCTCCGATGGCGCGGTCGTGGCGCGGGACAAGGGCCTCGCCGCACCGCGCGCGGGGGCGTTCGGGGCTGCCGGGGAGCTGCTCGTGGCGGCCGCGGGTGAGGCGCGCCTGCTGCGTTTCACGCTCGTGCCACCCGCGGCGGAGTAGCGCGTGCGACTTCCGCTCGTCGCGCGCGGCGCGGCGCGCGTCCTGCTGCCGGCCCTGCTGCTGGCGGGCGTGCGCAGCGCGCACGCGGCGGTGGTCCAGCAGGATCCGTCCTGCCTCACCGTGCCGCTGGTTCCCACCGCGGGTATCGCGGTGATCCGCCTGCCGCGCACGTTCATCCGCAGCGGCACGGACTCGGTGTGGTCGCATGCGGGCGTCTGGCAGTCCGCCACCGACTACCGGCTCGACCGTCTGCGCGGCGACATCCGGCTGCTGCGCGCGCTGGCGCCGGGCGAGACGGTGTGGGTGCGGGGGTGCGGACTGTTGTCGCCGCCGGCGCTCGAATACGTGCGCCAGGTCTACCGACCGGCGCGGCCGGCGGCACCGAACCCCAGTGCCGGCGACAGCACCGCGAAGCCGGGGGCGCCATTCGGTGCGGTGCAGCGGCCCGCCACCACGCGCGATCCCGCGACCGCGCCGGCTGGCGCGGCGCTGGCGGTCAACGGCAACAAGACCATCGCCGTCGAGTTCGGCTCGGCGCAGGATGCCGCACTGCGCCAGTCGCTCGACCTGTCGGTGAGCGGTCATGTCGCGCCCGGCGTCGAGCTCACGGGTGTGCTCTCGGACCGGGACACGCCCTTGTCGGCGGCGGGCGCCACGCAGGATCTCCAGTCGCTCGACCGTGTGCTCGTGGAGTTGAAGGCCCGGGATGGCAGCGGTGCGCTCGGCGACATCCCGCTGTCGGTGTCGCGGGGTGAGTTCGCGCGCCTGGAGCGCCGCGTCCAGGGTGTCACGGGCGAGTGGCGTCCCGGCGCGCTCACGCTGCGTGGCGCGGCGGCGGGTGCGCAGGGTGAGTACACGAGAGTGCAGTTCCAGGGCGTCAATGGCCAGCAGGGGCCGTACCTGCTCACCGACCGGGACGGCGGACTCGGCATCACCGTGGTGGCGGGCAGCGAGCAGGTGAGCGTCGATGGCGTGCGCATGCAGCGCGGTGAAGGGGCGGATTACGCCATCGACTACGAACGCGCGCGCATCACGTTCTCCAACCGCCGGCCGATCTCGTCGGCGTCGCGCATCATGGTGGAATACCAGTACGCGCTGACGCGCTTCAAACGCAATCTGGCGGTGGCGTCGTCGGAGTGGCGCACAGGCGCGTGGTCGCTGTTCGCCCAGGCTCTGAGCGAGGGCGACGACGCCGGCCGGCCGCTGTCGGGGACGTTCGACGCGCGAGACCGCATCACCCTGTCGCAGGCCGGGGACTCGCTGGCGTTCGGGGCCGGTGTGACGCCGGGCGTGGGCGACTATGACACCGTGCAGGTGGCGGGCCGCACTTACTTCGCGTTCGCCGGGCTCGACTCGGGCGCATTCGCGGTGCGCTTCGCGCGCGTCGGTGCCGGCCGCGGCGACTACACCGACTCGAGCCTCGTGGGCGGCCGATCGATCTACCGCCACGTGGGCCCGGGAGCAGGTGTGTTCCGCGTCGGTCGCGCACTGGCTTCGCCCGAGTCGCACCAACTGGGTTCACTGGGCGCCAGCGTGCAGGCCGGGCCGTGGCGGTTGGAAGCCGAAGGCGCGATGTCGCGCTTCGATGCAGAACGATCCACCCGGCCGAGCCGGTACAGTCTCAGCAATGCAGCGCTCTTTGCTCGCCGTGCTCTTCGGCACCTTCACGCTGCGATTCAGCACGGGTCTCACAGGCGCGCTGCTCGCGTATTACCTGGCGGACCTCCCGAAGCACGGCGGACCCCAGGTCGAACCGATCGTCGTCGGCCCACACGGGGCGGCCGAGG
>JANMAX010000053.1:0-1774 GCA_031360075.1 bacterium
GTAGCGCTCGCGGTTCTCGTCGGTCGGGTGCTTGAGTTCGGCCGCGAACAGCTCGATCGAATTCGAATTCTCACCCGTACCCAACTCGGCCATGCTTCCGGCCGGGATGAGCGATTCGCCCTTCCACGTCAGGCGCGTCACGAGGAAGCGCGCCGTCATGCCCTCGTTCTCCTGCTTCTGCATCTGGTAGAACGCAAAGCCCGGGAACAATCGCGCATAGAAGGCCTCGACCTCCTTGAGCGGCGCCGGGCACACGAATGCGTCCACGCGAGCGTTCGTCCAGTCCGTCAGGCCGTGGCGCGCCGCCACCGTGAGCGCGTCACCCCTGGCGTCGGGGCACGGGGCCGCGTTCGGTGGATGCGGAAGATGCGTCCAGTCGCTCAGCAGCCGGTACATGGGGTGCTGGCCTCCGGCTGCAGGGCGCAAGGCGTCACGTGCCTCATCCGGACGTCCCAGGTCGAGCAGTTCGAACGCCAGCGCCTCGCGATAGCCCACGCTGTCGGGGGCCAGCTCGACCGCGCGCTTCATGGCACGCACCGCGCCTTCGAAATTGAGTGACGTGCGAGTCATCGTCGGAACGGTCGCCCGGACGATCGGCGCTGCGCACACCGTGGCCTTCCAATAGTAGACCTCGGCATTATCCGGTTCTCTGAGCAGAGCCCGGTCGAGCGCCTGGTCGAGATCCGCCGCCGATGCCGGGAGAGGCGCCTCCATCGGCTTGGAGGCATCGAAACTGAGCGGCGTGCACAACACGGCCGCGAGGCCGAGCCGCGCATACAGGATATTGCCGCGCACGTTCGTGGGATCGCGCCGGAGCAGCGCATCGAGATCCTCGCGAGCACGGCCGACGTGCGCGCTCTTCGCCAGTTCCGCAGCGCTCATGCTCGCGGCCATATCCCGTGCGCCTTCACCGGCGGCCTTCTCGAGGCTCACGGCCTCCGACTCCGCCCGTTCCAGTACCGCCGCGTCGGCCGCGGCGGCACCCCCGGAATCCATGGGTCGAGCGAGCGCGAAACAGGGAATGAGGATCGCGAGGGCGACACCCATGAGGAGTCGACGACAGCGGTTCATGGCGTTGCTCCGGGGTTGGAGGGCCGTATCAATCACAGGCGCGCGAACGTACTCCCCGGGCGCGTCCTGGCGCCATCCGTTTACGTGCCCGCGTAGAAGGCGGTTTGGTTGGCAGCGGGCCGGCGGCGGCCAACCGGTGTTCGGCGGACGCAGTCGGAAGGCTCGTCCTGGCTAGCCCAACTTCCGCAGTTCGAGGGCTCGATTCCAGGTTTTGCAACGACTTAGCGCGCCAGGTTGGCAATACATTCTGAGGCCCTGCGCCGGGGCTCGGAGGGGTTGGGGGAGTTCCAGGCCGAGCCGGTCGAGCAGCAGTGCCTGCGCTCGGTCGGGTCTCACCACGCAGCGGATGCGGAGCTCGCGTCCCGATCCGTCGGCCAGCGGCAGCACGACATCCGAGCTCTGGATGCGCCCCAGTTCGTCCAGGATCGTGCGCGGAGCACGCCCGAGCCCGGCGCGTTGCTGCCACTGTTCGAGCGTCTTCCACAGCACGTAGGCGAGGAAGCACACGAGGATGTGGGCCTGCACCCGTTCGGACTTCTGGTGCCAGACGGGGCGCAGCGACAGCTCGCTCTTGTGGAAGCAAAACGCGGCTTCCGCCTCGGTGAGCTGGACGTAGGTCTGCCACAGCGACTCGGGGATCCAGTCGGCGACGTTGGTGCGCGGCACGTAGGCGCCCTCGCTGTGCTTGGCCCAGTCGTCCCAC
>JANMAX010000205.1:0-37378 GCA_031360075.1 bacterium
CTTCGCCTCCAACACTTCGAGCCTGCTGATCACCGAGATGACCACGTTCGTGAAACGCCCCGAGAACTTCATCGGCCTGCACTTCTTCAATCCGGTGCCGCTCATGAAACTGGTCGAGATCGTGCGCACCGTGCGCAGCGACGCGGCCGCGATCGCCGACACGAACGCCTGGTGCATGGCGATCGGCAAGACGGTCGTCAACTGCGGCGACTCCACCGGTTTCGTCGTGAACCGCCTGCTGGTGCCCTACATGCTCGACGCCATCCGCGTATACGAGCAGGGCCTCGCTGGCCGTGACGACATCGACAACGCCATGAAGCTGGGCTGCGGCTATCCGATGGGTCCGCTGTTCCTCACCGACTATGTCGGGCTCGACACGACCTACTACATCAGCGAGATCATGTTCGACGAGTTCAAGGAGCCGCGCTTCGCGGCCCCGCCGCTGCTGAAGCGCATGGTGCTCGCGGGCCAGCACGGCCGGAAGACGGGCAAGGGCTTCTACGACTGGAGCACGACCCCGCCTTCATGAGAGCTTCACGCACGAGCCGCACGCTCGTGCAGCCGGGAACCGAGGGCCGGGGCCGTCGCGCTCCGGCCCTCTGGCATTCCGCACCACGCCGCGACTCGTCCACGATGCCTACGGTCCCACCCGAACTCGGGAGCCCCTCATGGCCGCACGCCGCACGCCAACGCCCCGCCCCCGCTCGCGCGCGCGTCTGCGCCTGGCCGTCCTGGGCGCCGGGCAGCTGGGCGAGACGCTCATCCGCGGCATGATCGAGGCGGGCCTCACCGACGCGCGCTCGGTCACGGTCACGACACTGCACAAGGCGCGCTCACGCGACCTGGCGCGCCGGCTGGGCGTGCGTGCGGCCGCTTCCAACGCCGAGGCCGTGCAGGGCGCACAGGTCGTGCTGCTGGTGGTCAAGCCGCAGCAGGTCGTGCCGGTGCTGCGCGAGGTCGGACCGCTGCTCAAGACCACGCAACTGTTGATCTCGGCCGCGTCGTCGGTGAGCACCGCGGTCATCGAGAAGCACCTGAAGGCGCGGGTCCCCGTCGTGCGCGCCATGCCGAACACGCCCGCGCTCGTGCGCGAGGGCATGACGGCGCTGGCCGGCGGCTCGCGCGCATCGACCAGGGACCTGGCCCGCGCCGAGCAGATGTTCGGCGCCGTGGGCCAGACGCTGGTGCTCGATGAACGCCACATGGATGCCGTGACCGGCCTGTCGGCGAGCGGCCCGGCGTTCCTGTACATCGTCATCGAGGCGCTCGCCGACGGCGGCGTCAAGATGGGCCTGCCGCGCGACGTCGCGCTCAAGCTCGCGGCGCAGACCGTGCGCGGTGCGGGCGCGATGGTGGTGGAGACCGGCGAACATCCGGCCATGCTGAAGGACGCGGTCACCACACCGAGCGGCACCACCATCGACGGCATCCTCGAACTGGAGGACGGCGGTGTACGCGTGGCCATGCTGAAGGCCGTGGTGCGCGCCACGCGGCGCGCCACCGAGCGCGCACACGAACTGTTCGGCGACGGCGGCAAGGCGTGACCCACGAAGCGTCCCCGCCGTCGGTGAAGGCCGGCGCCACCGCACTCGCGGCGTTCTTCCGCGAGGTGTCGCCGCGCTTGCTGGCGGACGTCCGCGCGGCCGGCGTGCTGCCCGAAGCGGACGACCCCGAGCGCGACGCACGCATCGAGCGCGAGTGGCTGGCGGTCTCGCTGCATGCCGTGATCCGCGGCGTGGTGGCGAGCGGATACGAGCCCGAGCGTGCCGCCGACATCGTCGACGCGCTGCACGATGTGTTGCTGCCGGCGCTGACCGCCAGCGCCGATGCCGGCGCGCTGCGCAAGCATCTGGCGGCGCGCTACGGCGGCTACGATGGCATCACGCGCACGCTCGGGCAGGATGGCGCGGCACGGGTGCCGGGCGCGATCGCCGAGGCGTGCGCCAAGCACATGGGCGCGGCCCCTCCGATCGCGCTCGCGGAGACGCTGGCGCCCTTGCTCGAAGCGCTCGCCGAGGGCGCGACGCAGGCCCTCGCCGATGCCACCGAGCCGGACCTCCAGTTGCCGCCGCTGGAAGCGCTGCGGCAGGTGACGTCGCGGCTCGATGCCGCGGGCATCGAGTGGGCCGTGGGTGGCAGCGCCTTGCTGGCCTACCTCGGGCTCGTGGACCGCGTCAACGACTGGGACCTCCAGGTCGAGAGCAGCGCCGAGCCGCTGCAGTTCCTGTTCGCGACCCTGCCGCACTCGTTCCATGGGCATGGCGGCTGTCACGCCGACTGGAAGCTGAGCTTCGATGAGCAGCGCACGGAAGTCATCCCGCGCTTCGCGTTCTTCGTGCCCGGCGAGAACGGCCGCGACACCGTGGTGCGTGTCCGCATGCAGGTGAGCGGCCACTGGCGTGGTCTGCCGATGGCGAGCCCCGAGGGCTGGGCGTGCGCCTACTGGCTCATGGGGCGTCACGACGAGCCCTCGCAGCGCGCACGCCGTGCGGCACGCGCCGAACTGCTGTTCACGTGGCTCGCAGAACATGGCGCGGACGCCACGCGCCTCGAGAGCCTGCTGCTCGAGCCGCTGCCCGAGGAACTGGCGGCGCGGCTGCACTCACTGCGCTAGCCGCGCCGCGCGTCGCGAAGTGCATCCAGCGACCAGCGGTCCCACGCACGCGGCAGTGCGAGCACCAGCACGGTGAGCGCGAGACGCGGGATGACGTGCTCGCTGAACGAATACAGCGGCTCGTGCAACAAGTGCCCGAACGTCACCACGCACAGCACGGCGCCGAGCATCGTCAGACCGGCAGTCGTCCAGAGCCCCAGCAGCACGAGCAGGCCGCCCGCGAGTTCCACGAACGGGATCGAGAGCCCCATCGTCCAGAGCGACCACACCGGCAGGAACGTGTCCGCGAATGGCAGGAACCACTGCCGCGCGTGCACCGCGGGCGTCTGCACGAAGACCTTGTGGATTCCGGCCTGGAAGAAGATGAGGCCGAGGATGACGCGCGGGAGGAACACCGCCAGCGCGTGGCGATGGGCATCGGTGCGATCGGAGTGCGGGGCATTCACAGGACCTCCATCAAGACCCTCTCTCAATCGGGCATCGCCACCAGACGTTCGCGCTACCCGACGCTGTCGATGTCGGCCATGGCGAAGTGGCCCTTGCTCGTGGCATCGGCGTACAGCGTGTCGCCTGCGGACGTGATCAGGAAGACGTGCTGCCACGATGGCGGCATGCGCAGGGTCGTGCGCAGCGACGAGTCTCCGGGCGCTCCTGCCTTCAGCCGGCCGACGAACTCGCCATCGGCGAACACGCGCGCGCCGGCGCGAGAGGCCGCCGCGATCACCAGCACTTCGACCGTGGCACGATGAGTCAGCAGCTCGTGCACGATCGCGAACAGGGCGTAGCCCACGGCCAGCGCCAGCACGACGCCCCGGAACGGCGCCAGGAACCGGTCGATGCGCTTCGCCTGCTCCGGCATCGTGCCTCCCGCATGTCCGATGCTTCGTGGCCGAGTGGTGCCTCACGGATCGCCGCGCGAGCCGTGCCGGCATCACCCGCGCTCGACCACGCGTTTCATGATCGCAGCGTCCATACCGTACTGCAGCAGGCCGTCGTCCGTTCGGCACGCGCCCTGGCGCTCGTAGAACACCCGCGCCGGGTTCGACTCGAGCACATGCCAGTCGACCCGATGGCAGCCGCGGGCCAGCGCGTCGGCCACGAACGCCTGGAACAATTGGTCGCCGGCGCCACTGCCGCGTGCGGACTCCTCGACGAACAGGTCCTCGAGCCACATGCGCTGGTTGGTGCGGAACGACGAGTACGTGAAGTGGTAGAGCGCGTAGCCCACCAGACGGCCGTCCGCGCGCTCAGCCACCATGCCGAACAACGCCGGCGGGTCGCGGAACAGGAACCCCGCGAGCCGCTCGGACGAACCGGTGAGTATGCCAGTCCGCTGCTCGTAGGCCGCAAGCCCGCGCACCATTTCCCAGACGTGAGTCAGGTCGCCCGCGGCAACCGGTCGCACGCGCACGGGCGCAGGCTCGTGGCCGCGACTGCTGGCGCCGGAAGCCACGCTCACTCGCCGATCACCTTGATGAGCACGCGCTTCTTGCGCTCACCGTCGAACTCGCCATAGAAGATCTGCTCCCACGGTCCGAAGTCGAGCCTGGCGTTCGTGATCGCCACCACCACCTCGCGCCCCATGATCTGGCGTTTCAGGTGCGCGTCGGCGTTGTCCTCGCCGGTGTCGTTGTGACGGTACTGGCTCGTGGGCGCGTGGGGCGCCAGCTTCTCGAGCCAGACATCGTAGTCGTGGTGCAACCCGGACTCGTCGTCGTTGATGAACACGCTCGCCGAGATGTGCATGGCGTTCACCAGCGCGAGCCCCTCGCGGACGCCGGACTTGGCCACGGCCTGCGCGACTTCGGACGTGATGTTCACGAACGCGCGGCGGCCGGGGACGTGGAAGCTCAGGTACTCGGTATGACTCTTCATGCGCGGCAACGTAGCACGGCGGCGGGCTCGCCCGCGGTCCTTTCGAACCCCTGACGGTCCGTCGCTCGCGCCTTGTCGCCCCCTGCACCCGGTGCTAGCGTCCCGCATCTCGACGACTCCAACCCGCGCGGGGCGCCGGGCCCGCAGCACGCCCGCAACACCCTGCCGCCTGCTTCATCCACGACATTCGACGTAAGGAGTAACGCATTGTCCAGCAACGGACTTCCCGACATCGTGATTCTTTCGGGCGCACGTACGCCCATGGCTGAGTGGGTCGGCGGCAAGCGCGGCGACGGACAGAACGGCGGCGCGCTCGCGAGCGTGTCCGCGCTGGACCTCGGGGCGGCCGCTTCGCGTGCGGCCCTCGATCGCGCGGGAGTGCTGCCCGGCAAGATCGACCATGTCATCATGGGCAATGCGCTGCAGACGTCAGCCGACGCCATCTACGGCGCACGTCACGTCGGCCTGAAGGCCGGCGTGTCGGACGACTGCCCCGCGCTCACGGTGAACCGGCTGTGCGGCTCGGGTCTGCAATCGGTGGCCAGCGCCGGCCAGCTGCTGCAACTCGGCGAGGCCAACTGGGTGCTCGCGGGCGGCATGGAGAACATGAGCCAGGCGCCGCACGTGCTGCGTGGCGCGCGCGGCGGCATCAAGCTGGGACCCGGCCCCGCGCTCGAGGACTCGCTGTTCGCCGCCCTCAAGGACAGCTACTGCGGCATGTACATGGCGCAGACCAGCGACAACCTCGCGCGCAAGTACGGCATCACGCGCCAGCAGCAGGACGAGTTCGCGCTGCGCTCGCACGACCGCGCCAACACCGCCGGCACGAACGGGCGCTTCGCCCAGGAGATCGTGCCGGTCGAGGTGAAGCTGGGCAAGAAGAGCGCGATGGTCGACAAGGACGACCATCTGTTCCCCGGCACTTCGATCGACCGGCTCGCGGCATTGCCGCCGGCGTTCGGCCCGGAGTCGATGGTCACGGCGGGCAACGCCTCGGGCATCGTGGACGGTGCGGCGGCCGTGGTGCTGACCACCGCCGCGAACGCGCAGAAGGACGGCAAGAAGCCGCTCGCCTACGTGCGCGGCTGGTCGTATGTCGGCGTCGACCCCATCATCATGGGCTTCGGCCCGGCGCCGGCGATCCGCAAGGTGCTCGAGCGCGCCGGCATGAAGCTCGACCAGATCGACCTGTTCGAGATCAACGAAGCGTTCGCCGGGCAGTACCTGGCGGTCGAGAAGGACCTCGAGCTGGATCGCGACAAGGTCAATGTCAACGGCGGCGCGATCGGCCTGGGGCACCCGCTGGGGGCTACGGGCACGCGTCTCATCTACACGCTGGTCGTCGAACTGGGCCTGCGCGGCAAGAAGTTCGGCGTCGCCTCGGCGTGCTTCGGTGGCGGCCAGGGCATGGCCGTGCTGATCGAGCGCGCCTGATCCCGCCACTTCCCATGAACTCGCACCCCCCCGGCCAGGCGCCCGGGGGATCGTCGCCCCCGTCAGGAGCCGCCATGAGCCAGGACCGCGACCTCATCCACGATTGGAACGAAGCCGGCGAACGCTGGGAGAAGCCGGCATTCAAGATCCAGTTCGACGACGAGACGCTGCGCGACGGACTGCAGTCGCCGTCGGTGCGAACACCCCCGATCGAGCAGAAGATCGAGCTCCTGCATCTCATGGACCAGCTGGGGATCGACACCGCAGACATCGGGCTGCCCGGTGCCGGGCCGCATGTCGTGCGCGACGTCCTGCGGCTGGCGCAGGAGATCGTCTCCTCCAAGCTGAACGTCGCGGCGAACTGCGCGGCGCGCACCATGATCCGCGACATCGAACCGGTCGCCGACATCCAGCAGAAGACCGGCCTGCCGATCGAGGTGTGCACGTTCATCGGTTCTTCGCCCATCCGTCAATACGCCGAGGGCTGGTCCGAAGACACCATGCTCACGCACACGCGCGACGCGATCACGTTCGCGGTCCGGCAGGGACTCACGGTCATGTACGTCACCGAGGACACGGTGCGGGCGCGGCCCGAGACGCTGCGCCGGCTGTTCCTCACCGCCATCGAGTGCGGGGCCAGGCGCCTGTGCCTGTGCGACACGGTGGGCCATGCGACGCCGACCGGAGCCGCCAACCTGGTGCGTTTCGCCCGGCAGGTCGTGCTCGAGAGCGGCGCCGACGTTGGGCTCGACTGGCACGGTCACAATGACCGCGGGCTGGCGATCGCCAACACCATCGCCGCCATCCGTGCCGGCGTCACACGCGTGCACGGTTGTGCGCTGGGCATCGGGGAGCGCGTCGGGAACACCGCGCTGGACCAGCTGCTCGTGAACCTGAAGCTCATGGGCTGGATCGACAACGACCTGAAGGCGCTGGCCGAGTACTGCGGCAAGACCAGCACGGCCACGGGCGTGCCGATCCCGGTGAACTACCCGGTCGTGGGCGCGGACGCGTTCCGCACCGGCACCGGCGTGCACGCGGCGGCGGTCATCAAGGCGTTCAAGAAGGGCGACCACTGGCTCGCCGACCGCGTCTACTCCGGCGTGCCCGCCGCGATGGTCGGACGGCACCAGGAGATCGAAGTCGGCCCCATGAGCGGTGAGAGCAACGTGGTCTACTGGCTCGAGAGCCGCCAGCTGGCGGCCACGCCGGAGCGCGTGAAGGCGGTGTTCCAGCGCGCCAAGGCCGTCGACGGCGTGCTCACCGGCGACGAGATCCGCGCCGTGCTGGCGGCCCTCGACGAGACGGGTGTGTCGTGACGGCTCGTGCGGGTCGCGGCGGGATCCGTCGCAGCCGTGCCTGGCGCGGTCCGCTCGCGTTCGCAGGTGTGCTCCGCAGCGCGACGTTACTCGTTTTGCTGCTCAGCCTGTGTGGCGCGGCGGTGGCGGCCCCGGCGGCGCAGCCACCCGCCCGAAGGCCCACGACAGCAACCAGGTCCGCAGCGTGGTCCCGACCCGCACCGCCGAAACCCGTGACCACCCGCCGCCCGATCGATGTCGCCACGCAAGCGCGCGCCCTGGAGGAGCAGGGCAACTACGCCAGTGCACTGCAGGTGCTGAAGACGCTGCGCTCCCTGCAGGGTCCCGATGCCGATATCGAACTGGCGATCGCGCTGGATGAAGCGCGCACGGGGTTCGCGGATTCGGCGTGGGTCCGCCTGCACGGCCCGCTGTTGAGCGCCGCGCTCGAGGACACGGCCGGCCGCGCACGCCGCTCGGAGTACCCGTTCCAGCGCGAGAGCATGTGGATCAATGGCAGCTTCGACGGCTGGTACTGGTACGTCGCCCGCGCCCGCGCCGAACTCGCGCTCGCCCGCCGCGACTGGAAGGAAGCCATGAGCATGGCGAGCCGTGCGGCACAGGCCCGGCCGCTGTCGGGCAAGGACGCGCTGTTGCTGGCACTGGCAGCGAGCCACGCCGGCGATGCCGGTTTCGGCGAGGCTGCCGCGTCGTGGGCCGGCTACCTCGAACCGTGGCTGCCCGAGGCGCACTACCTGAGCGGCCTGTGGGCGTGGCGGAACGGCCGCCGTGCCGAAGCGCGCGCCGAACTCGAAACCGCGGCACGACTCGATTCCACGTGGCGTGAGCCCGCGCTCGCCCTGACCCGCCTGCGCCTGCCCGGCATGCGCGCCGACTCGCTGCCGGTGCGCTTCCTCACCGGCGTGCGCGCCTGTGCCATGCTGACATCGGCCAAGCGTCCCAAACAGGAAGAGTTCGTCCAGTTCGACTCCAATCCGATGCTCGCCTACAACCCCCAGCCGCAGCCGGAGGACTCGCTGCGTGCGCTCATGAAGCTGACCAAGCCCACGCAGGTCTTTGTGCAGGTGCTGGTCAACGAAGCCGGCCATCCCGTCATGGCGGAACTGCCGTACGTCACCGAGGCCCAGGTGCCGTCGGGAGTGATCAACCACGTCCTCCATGCGATCGGCGAGTGGCGTTTCGTCCCGGCACGCAAGTTCGACAAACCCCAGCGCGCCTGGGCCTCGGTCGAGTACGTCCTCAAACCTTGAGTCGCGGCAGCCAGCACTGAGGCGCGGCCAGCGGCTGCGCTCCCACCCTTACAAAGGCCCCCCGCACATGTCCCGCAGCTACCAGATCGCCGTGATCCCGGGCGACGGCATCGGCCCTGAAGTCGTGCGCGAGGGTCTGCGCGTCCTCGAACGCGTCGCCGCGCTCGAGGGCTTCACGGTACAGCTCACGCACTTCCCGTTCGGCGCCGAGCACTTCCTGAAGACGCAGGAGGTCATGTCCGACGCGTCGTTCGCCCTGGTGCAGAAGCACCAGGCTGTGCTACTGGGCGCCATCGGCGACCCGCGCATGGCGCCGGGGTTCCTCGAGTTCGGCATCGTCGCGCGACTGCGCTTCGGGCTCGACCTGTTCGCCAACATGCGGCCGGTGAAGCTCTACGACGAGTCGCTCACGCCGCTGAAGGGCAAGCTTCCCGAGCACCTGGACTTCATGGTCGTGCGCGAGAACACTGAAGACGCCTACGCCGGCATGTGGGGACAGTTCAAGAAGGGCACGCCCGACGAGGTCGCCACTCAGGAGATCATCTTCACGCGCAAGGGCGTGGAACGCGTCATCCGCCATGCGTTCGAGACCTGCCGGGCGCGCAACCAGCGCAAGAAGCTGACGCTGCTCACCAAGGCGAATGCCGTGCGCGCGATGGAACTGTGGACGCGCACGTTCGCCGAGGTCGGCGCCGAGTACCCCGACATCACGCGCGAGCACCAGTACATCGATGCCGCGTGCATGTTCGTGGTGACCGCGCCCGAGCAGTACGACACGGTCGTCACCAGCAACATGTTCGGCGACATCTTCACGGACCTGGGAGCGGCATTGGTGGGCGGACTCGGGCTCGCATCGAGCGCGAACTTGAACCCCGGGAAAATCAGCCTGTTCGAGAGTATCCACGGTTCGGCGCCGCAGTTCGCGGGCCAGAACCGCGCCAACCCGCTGGCCACGATCATGGCCGTGAGCATGATGCTGGACGACCTCGGCGAGAAGACCGCGGCGACGCGTGTCGAAGCCGCCGTGGTGCGCCTGCTGCGCTCGCACAAGCTCCCGAACCTCGGCATGGACTCGGGCTTCGGGACCGACCAGGTGGGCCAGTTGGTGCTGGACGAGCTCGCGGGGGCTGGCGCGGCGCGCTGAACGCCACGGAGCAAGCCACGACGGCCGGCCCCTGCATCGGGGAGCCGGCCGTTGCGTTGCGCCGCCCCGCCTTCGCGACCCACGGGCCTGCCGGGCTCGCGGTCTGCGGACTACTCCCCGCTGTCGTCACCGTGGTCGGTCATGCGCTCGAGCCAGCGGTAACCTTCGAGCACGATGAGCGCCATGACCGAGCCAATGGCCGCGAGCGGATAGGCATGCACGCCCACTGCCACGCCGATGGCGGCCACCATCCAGATGCTGGCCGCAGTGGTGAGGCCGAACACGAAGCCTTCCGTGCGCATGATGCTGCCCGCGCCCAGGAAGCCGACACCGGTGACCACGCCATGCACGATGCGAGTGGCATCGAGGCTCGGCCCGCCGAACGCCGAGACCGCGTGCTTGGTGGTGAGCACGAACATCGTGCTGCCGATGCACACCAGCACGTGCGTGCGCAGGCCGGCGGGCTTGCGGCCCATCTGGCGCTCGAGTCCCACCAGTGTGCCCAGGATGAGCGACACCACCATCGGGATGAGATCGTTGTGCAGGACTTCCATGTTCGGTCTGGCTCCTAGCTTCGCTTGAACGCGGCGGGACGCTTCTCGAGAAACGCGTTCAGTCCTTCGTGCATGTCCTCGCTCGAGGCCAGGATGCCGAAGCGTCCGCTCTCGAAGCGCAGGCCCTGATCGAGCGGCAACTGCATGCCGCGCACCACGCACTCGAGCGCGGCTTCCACGGCGAGCGGTCCGTTCTTCAAGATGGCCAGCGCCAGCTTGATCGCCTCGTTCAGCAGTTCGGCCTGCGGCACGACGCGGTTCACGAGCCCGATGCGCTCGGCCTCCTCGGCCTTCACGTTGCGCGCCGACAGGATCAGTTCGAGCGCGCGGCCCGGGCCCACCAGGCGCGGCAGGCGCTGCGTGCCGCCGTAGCCCGGGATGATGCCGAGCTTCACTTCGGGCAGGCCCATCACGGCGTTGTCCGACGCCAGCCGCATGTGGCAGGCCAGCGCCAGTTCACAGCCGCCACCGAACGCATAGCCGTTCACCGCCGCGATCACCGGCTTGGGGCTGCGTTCGAGCAGGTCGACGACGCCCTGGCCGAAGCGCGAGATCTCCTCGGCGGCGGCCGGACCCAGCGGGGCCAGTTCGTTGATGTCGGCACCCGAGATGAAGGCCTTCTCGCCCGCGCCGGTCACGATGAGCGCGCCCT
The DNA here is from genome assembly GCA_031360075.1 of bacterium. Lineage (GTDB taxonomy): Bacteria > Eisenbacteria > RBG-16-71-46 > RBG-16-71-46 > RBG-16-71-46 > JAIOPA01. The sequence goes on from JANMAX010000205.1 coordinate 10,843, forward strand.
GCGTGGCATCGGCGATGAACGCCCGCGTCGCATCGCCGATCTCGGCCAGCGTGGCGCGGTTGATCGCGTTCATGACCTGCGGGCGGTCGATGAACAGCACCGTCACGGCGTCGCGCCGTTCGATGCGGATGTTCTGGTAGGCGGGCAGCGTGGACGTGCTCATGATCATGACCCTCGAGCGAATGTGGCCGGAGCGGGAAACGGCCGACTATAGGCCGCGGGCGAGCACGCCAGCAAGCGCCTTGGCCGAGCCCTACTGGATCCGGAAGTCGACCAGTTGCTCCTGATGGCGAGCCATGGCGCCGTCGCGCAGGTCGCGCGTTTCGCGTACCCGGCGCACCCAGCCGTTTGGCACCTGCTCGCTGCCCCACACCGTGGTCCGCCCGGCGAACGAACTGTCGGGGTGCAGCGTCTTGGTGACCCGCACCCAGCAGTCGTAGGTGCGACCGTGCAGCCGCACTGGCTCGTGCAGGGTCTTGACCGTCTGCAGGGACGATCCGGGCCGGCGTCGGGTGCGGCCGTCGCGATACTCGATGATCGTTCCCAGGTCGAGCAGCTTCAACACGCGCACGCGCAGTGTGGTGTCGATGGCCTCCCAGCGCTTCGTGCGCGTCACCCACGACTGGACCGCGTGCTCACTGCCCCAGCCGCCGCCGCGCTTCGCATTCAGGATGACGCGGCAGGGCACGCGCATGCCGTCGATGCGCAGTTCCTGGCGCGTCACGAACTCATCGCGCCCGCCCGGCTCGAACGCGCCATCGCCGGCGAACCCGGCGCCCGGCTCGGTGTCGTCCCAGACGCGCCCGGCGTCATCGACGTGCCGGAACCACGGCGTGCCGTCGGCACGGCGCACCAACGTCGTCGTGACACGCTTCACCTCGGGCGCACCCAGCACATGGCGCCAGCCTTCGACGATCGCCCAGCTGCCGACATTCGCCTGCGTCCAACCGAGCATGTCCGCGTGTGCGGGAGCGGCGAGGACGACCATGGCACAGCACGCCCACACGGCGATCACGCCGCGCAACGCGACGCGCGCAGGCGCTGACCAACACCGGACCCGCCACCAGCAACGTCGTGTGAGCCGTGGGTTCGCCACGGGCATCGGCCATGATCGGTTGGGCGTCATCCCGACGGGCATCGGCTCGCCGTTGGAGCACCTTGAGTGACGTCGCCCACGCGCACGGGTCACATGGCCCACCGAGCGCGAAGCGCCGCGCGAGCTGCAACGCCCGCGCGGCTCCTGCACTGCCCCCGATGCATGCTCCACCCGCGTCCACTACACTCCGGCGTCCGCCCGCTCCCCCCATCCGAGGTCCCCATGTCCGAGACGCCCCCGCCCGATTCCGGCGTCACCGCCCCGCGCGGCGATTTCGAGTTCATCTCCGAGCTCTGCTCGGTGGTCGCCGAGCAGGCCGAGTTGCAGCCCATCCTCGACTGGATCGTGCGTAAGACGACCCGGCTCCTCGGCACCGAGGAGTGCAGCATCAAGCTCATCACCGCCAGCAGCGAACTCGCGCACACGATCATGTTCGACAATCGGCGCGCCGGGCTCGAAGCCGGCACCAGCACCTGGTCGCCGATCGTGAAGACAATCGTGATGGGCTACCTCATCTCGCAGCCCGGCGAATTGGCCACACCCGACCTGCTCGCCGATGCGCGCTTCCCCGCACTCAAGAGCCAGCAGACGCCTATCCGTGCGCTGCTGGCGCTGCCGCTGAAGGTGGATGGCCGCATCACCGGCATGATCTCGGTGAGCGACGCGAGCCCCGGTCGCGCCTGGAGCAAGCAGGATGTGCAGATGCTCGGCATCATCGCCAGCCACTCGGCGAGCGTCGTCGAGAAGGCGCGCTTGCGGGTCGAGGCCGAGGAGAAGCGCCGGCTCGAACTCGAACGCGACGCGATGGAGAAAGAGCTGCGACTGGCGCGTGACATCCAGATGCGCTTGGTGCCGGCGGCCCCGCTGGTACTCGGCCGCTGGCAGGTCGAGGGCAGGCTCATTCCCGCCAGGCAGGTCGGCGGCGACTTCTACGATTACTTCGCGCTCGACGACGCACGCGCGGTCATCATCGTGGCCGACGTGGCCGGCAAGGGCGTCCCGGCAGCCCTGCTGGTGTCGACCGTGCAGAGCGCGGTGCGCGCGTTCGCGGATGGCCATGTGCGCCCGCACGCGCTCATGGACCAGGTGAACCGCGCGGTGGTGCGCTCGGCGGCGGCCGGCAAGTTCGTGACCGTGTTCTATGCCGAACTCGACCACGCGCGCGGTGTGCTCACGTACGTGAACGGCGGCCACAACCACCCGCGGCTGCGGCGCGCCAACGGGGACATCGAGTCGCTGGGCACGGGCGGGCTGCCCCTGGGGCTGTTCGAGGGCATGCCCTATGAACAGGCTGAGGTGGGTTTCGGCCCGGGCGATTCGCTGCTCATCTACAGCGATGGCATCTCCGAGGCCATGGACTCGTTCATGCAGGAGTACGAGGAAGACCGTCTGGAAGCGCTGTGGCGCGAATGCGGCGCCGGCAGCCCGGCCGCGAGCATCACGCGCATCATGGACGATGTCATCGCGTTCCGCGGCTCGGCCGCGCAGAGCGACGACATGACCACCGTGGTCATCGCCCCCCTCACCGCACCAGGCAGTGGGGCCTGAGACGCGTGGGCCGCTTCGTACTGCGCACGCTGGGCGTGCTGGCGGCGTTGCTCGGCGTGCTGGTGCTCATCGCATTCGTGCGCGTGGCCCGCATCGATGTCGGCGGACTCGCACGGCACGATCCCGACGGCACCGCACTCATGCGGCAGCGTGAACTCGAGGCCAGAGCTCGCGGCACGCCCTATCACGTGTCCCAGCACGCGGTGAAGCTCGATGCCATCGCGCCCGCGCTGCGCGCGGCCGTGCTGGTGGCCGAAGACGACAAGTTCTTCTCGCATGACGGCTTCGACTGGGCGGGCATCAAAGACGCCGCGCGGCGGAACCTGCGTTCCAGGAAAGTCGTGCGCGGCGGCAGCACGATCACGCAGCAGTTGGCGAAGAACCTGTGGCTCGGCACCCGCCGCACGCCGTGGCGGAAGTTCGAGGAGATGATCCTCGCCATGCGGCTCGAGCGCGCGCTCACCAAGCGGCGCATATTGGAGCTCTACCTGAACAACATCGAATGGGGTGAGGGCGTGTACGGCATCGATGCCGCCGCGCGGCACTGGTTCGGCGTGGGCGCGGGCGGACTGGACGGTGGTCAGTCCGTGCGGCTGGCGGCGGTCATCATCAACCCGCGACGGTTCGCGCCCACGGATCCCAACCCGCGTATCCAGCGCCGCATCAAGCTGATCGCGGGGCGCCTCCGCCGTCGCGGCGTGATCAGCGAGGGCGAATACCGCGCCACGCTCGGACTGCCGGCAGAGGCGCCGGCGCCGAGCGTGGACTCGACGCTGTTCACGCCGGCGGACCTGACATCGCAACCGGCGGAAGCACCACCGGAGCCGGCCGCGCTAGAGGCGCCGCCCACCCAGGAGCCGCCAACCCAACAGCCGCCCACCCCCACGCCAGCCGAGCCCGATTCGGGCGGTGGCCTGCGTCCCGCGCATGGCGGTTAACACTCCGGGCTTCTCGTGCGTCCCTCCGGGCACAGACCCCGCCCTGCTCGCCGCGGAGACGCCGTCCTGAGCCACGCGCTCGCTGGTCGCACCCATGCCGCCTGAAACCACCGAGCACGCCACCGACGCGGCGCTCGTGGCGCGCGCGCGCCATGGCGACCGGGTCGCGTTCGGTGCCCTCTACCGGCGGCATGCGCGCATGGTGCAGGCGGTGCTGCTCGCGCGCGTCGCACCAGACGGTGTCGACGACCTGGTGCAGGACGTGTTCCTGCACGCGATGGGTCAGTTGCACGCGTTGCGCGACGGCGCCGCGTTCGCGGGCTGGATGGCCACCATGGCGCGGCGGCGCGCGGCGGATTGGCGCCGGCGGCGGCGCGACACGGTGCCGTTGGACGAGGCGATGGCGGCGCCGGAGGCGCCGGAACTCCACAGCGCCCGCGCGGCGGTCGAACTCATCCGCGCGCTACCCGAGGCGTATCGCGAGACCCTGTTGCTGCGCTTCGTCGCGGGCCTCAACAGCCCCGAGATCGCCAAGCGCACCGGGCTCACGCCCGGCTCCGTGCGCGTGAATCTGCATCGCGGCGTGAAACTTCTCCGCGACAAGCTGGGAAAGGAACACGACCATGCGTGACGACTCCGTGCTGGACGACCGCTCACCGCTGCCTGACGACCTCGCGCGCTTCGAAGCCCGGCTCGCTGCACTGCCGCTGCCGGCAGAGCCTGACTGGGACGCGATCCCTTCGGCGAGCGCGCCGTCACGTCCCGTGGAGTGGCCACGCTGGCCGCAGGCGCTGGCCATCGCGGCCGCGCTGTTCGTGGTGCTGGGGTTGGGCCTGGTGTGGGCCGGCAGCTGGGGCGTCGAGACGCTGAGCGGCCGGGCGAGCTACCGCGGTGCGGCGTTCGCGGGCCGCGTGGCGCTGGGCGGCTCGCTCGTGACGGACGCTGCGACCGTGGCTCGCATGGACGTGCCGGGGCTCGGGCACGTGACGCTCGAGCCCGGTGGATGCGTCCGCCGCGTGCGCGGCAATGGAGCAGAGCGCCGGCTGGAACTCGAACGCGGCACGTTGCACGCCGAGATCAGCGCGCCGCCGCGACTGTTCGTGGTCGGCACACGCGTGGGGACAGCCGTGGACCTGGGCTGTGCGTACACGCTCACGGTGGACGATAGCGAGAAGGGCAAGCTCTCGGTGACCAGCGGTCGCGTGATGTTCGAGAACGGCGGCACCGAGAACCTGGTTCCCGCGGGCCTGTGGTGCCCGCTCACGAGTTCCGGTGCGGGCGTGCCGCGGCGCACGTACGCCAGCGACGCGTTCCTCGCGGCGATCGCCCTGACGGATGCCATGCAGTGCCAGACGGATGACTTGAAGCCCATCCTCGCGACCGCCGAGGCGAGTGACGCCATCACACTGTGGCACCTGCTGCCACGCGTGCAGGGCGCCGCCCGACGGCAGGTGGCCGAGCGCATCGCGTCGCTCATCCCGGTGCCGCCCGGCGTGGCGATGGAGCGCGTGCTGGGCCTGGAACCCGCCGCGCTCGAAGCGTGGTGGGACGCGCTCGGGCTGGGCACGTACCGGGAGTGGCACGGTCCGGGCGGCGGGCTCGCTCCCAAGGTGCTGGCAGGGCAAGTCTCGGGCTAACACTTCGCCCGCCCCATGCGTCTTTCAGGCTATAGGCGCTCCGCGGTGGCGCGCGGACCCGAAGCTCCGGAGGTACCCATGCGTGTCTGGTTCGCCGCTGCCGCGCTGTTCGTGTCCTTCGCCCCCGCGGCGTTCGCGGGCGGCATCCATGCCAAGATCGAAGGCCCTGGCCCCGATGGCGTCACCTACACGGCGCGCACCTACTCGTGCGACCCGGACGCCAGGCTCGAGCCGTGGGCACTCGCCGAGGGTGTGATCGACAGCACGCGCCGGTCGGTGTTGCTACGGCTCAACCCCACGAGCGAGCACGGGGTCTACCAGTTCACGCGCACCTGGCCCGAGCAGGGCGTGTGGATGATCCGCCTGTCGCTCGGCCATCCGCCGGCGCCGGCAACGGTCGCGACGCTGCGCGCGAACGGCACGGTCAAGGACAACAAGCTCTACTGGAACAGTGACGGCAGCATGGAATGCTCCAAGGCCCTGAACTCCAAGGTCAGGCGCCGGCCCGGCGACGGCTGCTGACGCGCGAGTCCCGAGACGAGAGCGCCCGGAGCCGAGAGGCTCCGGGCGCTGTGCTTTGCCTGGCAGCGCGGCTCAGCCCGCGAGCGCGGCCTTCACAAGGCGCGACACCGTGCTGCCCTCGACGCTGCCCTTGGGGACCTGCGCCATGACCGCACCGATCACCTTGCCCATGTCCTTGGGGCCCGCGGCTCCGGTGCTGGCGACGGCGGCCTTGACGATCTCGGCGAGCTTGTCCTCCGAGAGCAGCTCGGGCAGGAAGCGTTGCGTGATCTCGATCTCGCGCTCCTCGGCGGCGTTCAGGTCGGGCCGGCCCACCTTGTTGTTCATCTCGATGGTCTCGCGCCGCTTCTTGGCGTAGCGCTGCAGGACCTCGATCTCCTCCGCGGAGGTGAGCACGGCGTCTTTCGGCTTGGCCGTCTTCGCCTCCATGAGCGCGGTCTTCAGCATGCGCACGGTGGACAGCGTGTCTGGATCCTTCGCCTTCATGGCCGCGATCATCGCGGTCTGGATGCGTTCGGAGATGCTGGGTTCCGTCATGGCTTCCTCAGGACTGGGCAGGGCGATACGGGGTTTTCGATGGCGGGAACATAGCATGGGCCGCTGCCGACCGGCCGGCGGCCCCGCTCCCGTCGCGCGCCGATGCGCGGAGCGCGCGGGCCCAGCCGGGACCGGCGCGAGCCGCAACCAGGGCGACCGCGTGAACCGCGATCAGCCCCCGCTCACCGCCGGGATGATGCTGATCTCGGCGCCATCCGGCACCATCGTGTCGAGCCCGCCCGTGAACCGCACGCTCTCGTCGCCCACGAACAACTGCACGTGCGGGCGCACTTCGCCAGTCTCCGTGAGCACTCGATCGCGCACTGCCGGGAACTCGTGGCCCAGTCGCGTGAGCGCCTCGGCCATCGTGCCGGGCGCAGGCTCGAGCACGATCCACTCACGCCCGTGCGCGAGTTCACGCAGGGGCGCGGGGATCCGGATACGCACCGCCATGGCTCAGCGGCCCCGCGCGGACGTGCTCGAAGCGGTCTTGCCGCGGGCGGCGGGCTTCTTGGCGGGACGCTTGGCAGCTTTCTTGGCAGTCTTCTTGGCGGACTTCTTGGCCACCTGCTTCGGGACCTGCTTGGCCACCTTCTTGGCGGCGGGCTTGCGTCTGGGTGAGGCAGGCTTTGGCTTTGGCTTGGCACGCCCCGGCCTGGCATGCGCGCCCACTTTGGGTGCGCCCGACTTGGCCACACGCCTCGCACTGCGTGCGCCTCGCGCGTGCGGGATGCGCGCCTTCGCGGGGTCTCCGATGTAGTACGCCTTCACGCATTGCACCGCCGGCAGGCCGTCGATCACCAGGTGCCACGACGCGCCGCCGTCACTCGAGGCGTACACCTTGCCGCTGCGCGTGCCGAAGTACACACCGGCGGGGTTCAGCGCATCGACGCACAGGGCGTCACGAAGCACGGTCTCGTGCGCGTTCTTCTGCGGCAAGCCGTTGGTGAGCGGCTCCCAGTGCTTGCCACCGTCGAGCGTGCGGTAGACGCGCATCTTGCCCTCGGGCGTGCAGCGGTACATGTCGGCCTCGAGCGGCACGATGTACACCACCTCGGGATCGTGTGGGTGGACGGCCATGCAGAAACCGAAGTCGCTGGGCACGCCGTTGGCGATGTCCTGCCACGAGTCCCCGCCATCGTCCGAACGGTAGAGCCCCCAATGGTTCTGCAGGAACAGCGTGTCGGGGCGCGACGGGTGGCGCGCGACCTTGTGCACGCACTGCCCGAACTCCGGGTACTTGTCGGGCATGAACTCGGCGCGCACGCCGACGTTGCGCGCTTCCCACGTGGCACCGCCGTCACGCGTGCGGTACACGCCTCCGGTCGACATGGCCACGACGATCTGCGCGGGATCGGTCGGATGCGGCAGGATGGTGTGCAGGCACATACCGCCCGCGCCCGGCTGCCACTTGGCGCGGTGCGGATGATCGTGCAGCCCGCGTACGAGTTCCCAGTGTTCGCCGCGATCGTGCGACACGAACAATGACGACGGCTCGACGCCCGCGTAGAGCCTGTTGCTCTTGCCCGCGGGCACGATCTGCCAGATGCGCTTCAATGACAGTCCGGTGTCCTCGGGGAACTTGATGACCCCGGTCGTGCCGTCGCTCCAGGTGCGCCCAAGATCGTCGCTCATGCGCAACGTGGTGCCGAAGAACGGGTTGTCGACGCTGGCGAACAAGCGGTCGCCGTTACGGCCGTCGCGCGCCACCGAATAGATGGGGGCGCCGGGCATGAACGGCCCGCCCAGGTCCCACTTGTTCCGTGCGGGGTTGGCGGCGAACAGGAACAGTCCCTTCGCGGTGCCGACCATGAGCAGTACCTGCCCCTGGCGCACGCGGAGTTCACGAGTCGCGGGCATCGAAAGCCTCCTTCTTACTTATGGATGGCTGCGGGAATGCGCGCGCAGGCTAGCACAGGGTTGCCGGAGTACCGCCACGGCACGACCAGCGCGGCAGGCTGCGGGTGCGGGCGCGGGGCGCGAGCACGGATGCTGGCGCTGGCGCGGGTCAGAACGCGACCCGGAACGCTGGCCGGAACGCTGGCCGGAACGCTGGCCGGAAAACTGGCCGGAAAACTGGCCGGAACTCAACCCGGAACCCGGGCGGCTGCCGCTACTCCCCCCGCTTCGGCAGCGCCAGTTCCAGCCCTACCGTGTAAATAACATTGTCGCGCGTGCTGAAGTCGAACCGGCTGTTGCGCTCGACGCCCAGTCGCAACATCCGCCACTTGGTGTCGACCGCCCAGCCCAGCGTGCGCCGGCTCGCGGGGGCCACCAGGAACTGTACCCAGTCGTTGCGCTCGGTCGCAAGCCGCACGCGCATGGGCACCACCCACAGGTCGTCGCCGCGTGGGTCGCGGATGACGTCGGCGCTGGCGAAGTTGTACGACTGCCAGTACCAGTCGGCACCGGCGCTCCATACCCAGGTCGTCGAGTCCGCGCCGAGCAACGGGCTCACGGACGCCTTGGCGACCAGATGCTTCGAGAGCACCTGTTCGGTGCCGAGCGTCAACCGCTCGATGCGATTCTCGTGCCGCCACTGCAGCATGTACGACGACCGCCGCCGGTCACGCAGGTGCACGCCCACCTCGGGACGGAACTGGTCGGTGCCGCGCTCGAAGTCCCAGACCTCGAGTTGCACGTGCACGGGCCCGGGTGACCAATAGACGAGCGGATTGCGATTGTCGTTGTGGTCGGAGAACGCCCAGTAGCGGAACTGGCCGCCGAGCACCCCGGCGCCAGCCGGGAACGCCGACGTTGCCAGGAGTAGCGCGGCAAGTCCCGTGCGCAGCGCGTGCTTGCTCATGCCGGCACCCGGTCGGCGGCCCCGCGCCGCGGCTTCATGGCACTTGTGAAGTAGCGCAGCCACACCCACACGAACAGGCTCAGTGTGCGCAGCACGGTGTTGATCGCGCCATAGATGGGATAGAAGAACAGCACGCGCAGTGGCGCGCGCTGGCGCGAGCCCGGGACGCGTACCACCCACCACGAGTAGAGCTCGAACGCCAGATAGAGCAGATAGACCACGAGCAGCCACCAGCGCAGGCCGGGAGTCAGCAGCAGCACGACGAACGACCACGTCTTCAGGGGGTCGGAGATCACGGTATAGAGGTTGTAGACCATCTCGTAGCGCAGCCGCCAGCTGGATTCGCGCGCGGTGAGCAGCCGCAGCATGTTGACGAGCTGGTGGTAGAAGCCCGGATACCAGTTGTAGACGCGCTGGCGCAGCCACTGGCCCCAGGTGTGCGGCGCCACGGTCCACGCCGGCTCGTTTGCGAACACGATGCGGCGGCCGTTCAGGAGATGGATGATGCTGCGCTGCAGGTCCTCGCCCTGGAACACCGTGGTGTGCTCGTGATGCAGGTCGTTCAGATCGGCGGTCCGAAACAGTCCCGCCGCACCCGAGATGCAGCTCACGGATTGCGTCACGTCGTGGAAGCGTTTGCCGATCTCCATGGACTTGCCATACTCGTAGCGCTGCAGGTGGCCGATGAAGTTGTTCCCCTGCGCACCATTGCGATTGCGCCGGTCGGGCAGCACATGGAACGCGACTGCGTCGCAGATGCCCTCCTCGAGCAGGGCGGTGGGGATGCGCGCATTGCCCATGCGCGTGTCGTCGTCGAGCAGCAGCGTGTACGGCGTGCTGACCCGGAACACGGCGAAGTTGATGGCCGACGCCTTCCCCTTGGAACGCTCGAAGCGGTACACGCGGCAGCCGCGCGCGCGCGACGCCCGACGTGTCATCCGAGCTGCCGTCGTCCACCACGATGATGCGCTCGGCCGGGATCTGCGACAGCAGCTCTTCGATCGTACCCGGCAGCACGTCCGCGCCGTCCTTGCACGCGATGACCGCCGTGACTTGCGAGGTGTCCGACCGGAAACGCCGGTCCTCGGCTCGGCCGAGCAGTTCGACGAGCAGCTTGACGAAGTCGATCAGGGCGCAGAACGCCACCACGAACAGCAGGTGGCCGGGGACTGGAGCCATACCGGTCGGTGTCCTCGCGGGGGTGGGGGCAGTGCTACGGGCGAGATGTGCGGGCGAGATAGGAGCGCAAGCGTGAGGCGAGTCCAGCGTGCACTTGACCGTCATGGAGGGGGTTCCTACGCTCCCCCGTCCGCAGCCCACACTATCAGGAGGCAGCCGTGAATCGCGAACAACGTTTGGCCGAACTGAATCGCCGTCGCGACGAGGCACTGGCGGGGGGCGGAGCCGAGCGAGTGGCGAAGATCCACTCCAAGGGCCGGCTGACCGCGCGCGAGCGACTGGAACTGCTCTACGACGGCGGCTCGTTCGTGGAGATCGGCGTGTTCGTGACCCACCGCTGCGCCGACTTCGGCATGGCCGACAAGCGTATCACTGGCGACGGCGTGGTGGCCGGCTGGGGCCAGGTCGACGGCCGGTTGGTATACGCGTTCGCCCAGGACTTCACCGTGTTCGGCGGCACCATGAGCGGGGCCAACGCCAAGAAGATCTGCGACATCATGGACCTGGCGCTCGAGAACGGCGCCCCTCTGGTGGGCCTGAACGACTCGGGCGGCGCGCGCATCCAGGAGGGCGTCGCCTCACTGGGGGCTTATGCCGACGTCTTCCTGCGCAACACGCTCGCCTCGGGCGTCGTGCCGCAGATCTCGGCTGTCATGGGACCGTGCGCCGGAGGCGCGGTGTACTCCCCCGCAATTACCGACTTCACGATCATGGTGGAAGGCACGAGCCACATGTTCGTGACCGGCCCCGAGGTCATCAAGGCCGTGACGTCGGAGGACGTCACCATGGAGGACCTGGGCGGCGCGATGACGCACAACAGCAGGAGCGGCGTGGCGCACTTTGCCGCGCGTGACGATGCCGATGCGATTCGACATATCAAGCGACTGCTCGCGTTCATGCCCAGCAACTGGGCCGAGGACCCGCCGCGTCGCGCCTGCACGGATCCCGTCGATCGCCGGGACGCCAAGCTTGCGACGATCGTGCCGGAGTCCGCCGACAAACCGTACGACATGAAAGAGCTCGTGCGCATGATTGTCGACGACGGCGACTTTTTCGAAGTTCAGGAACATTTCGCCGGGAACATCGTGATCGGCTTTGCCCGGCTGAACGGAAGACCTGTCGGCATCATCGGCAACCAGCCGCGCGTGCTGGCCGGCGTGCTGGATATTGATTCCAGCTGCAAGGCCGCGCGCTTCGTGCGGTTCTGCGATGCGTTCCAGATTCCGTTGGTGACATTTGAAGACGTCCCCGGCTTTCTTCCCGGCACGCGCCAGGAATGGGGCGGCATCATCCGGCATGGCGCCAAGCTGCTTTACGCCTACTGCGAGGCCACGGTGCCCAAACTCACCGTGGTCGTGCGCAAGGCGTACGGCGGCGCCTACGACGTCATGTCGAGCAAGCACATCCGTGGGGACTACAACGTCGCATGGCCATCCGCCGAGATGGCCGTGATGGGCGCGGACGGCGCCGTGAATATCCTCTACCGGGAAGAGCTCGCTCGCGCCAAAGACCCGGTGGCCGAGCGCAAGCGGCTCGTGGCCGAGTACAACGACAAGTTCGCCTCACCGTGGGTGGCCGCCGAACTCGGCTACCTGGACGACGTCATCGACCCGCAGGACACGCGCCCCAAGCTGATCGCCGCCCTGGAGATGCTGCGCAACAAGCGGCAGGAGCAGCCGAAGAAGAAGCACGGGTGCATGCCGCTGTAGTGCGGTGGTGGCCGTGGGCGTGGTGAAAGCATTCCAGCGCACGAGCGTGCATGCACCCGCTGTGCTGGTTCACCCGCGCCCACCAGCCGGGCTCGGGCCGCGTCATGTCACTTGGCGGGCGGGGCTTCGGGTCGCAACGCGCGCATGACCCGCAACGCGCCCTTCAGGAGCCGCCAGTCGGATCCGGTCACGCCCCCGGGACGTGCATCGGCATGCGTGCCGAGGGCCGACCGCTTCAGGATGTGAGCGCGGCGTTCGGCCGGGGCGGGGTGCGTCGACAAGAACCCCAGGGTCGCACCCGGATCGGCGGCGCGCTCGATGTCCGTCAGGGCATCCGCGAGCGCCACAGGGGACACAGACTCCCGGGCTAGAATGCCGACTGCTTCGTCGTCGGCTTCGCGCTCATCGGCCCGGCTGTAGGACAGCCCGCCCAATTGTCCGGCGGTGCGCAGCCCCGAGCTCAACACCGACTGATCGCCAGCGACGAGCGCCAGCAAGACCTGCAACGAGAGCTGCCGAAGGACGCTGCGCATGACATGACGGCGCTGGACGTGACCCACCTCGTGCGCGATCACCGCGGCCAGTTCATCCGGGGTTCGCAGCGCGGTCAGCAGGCCGGTGGTCACCACGATCACGCCACCCGGGAACGTGAACGCGTTTGGCACGTCGGATCGCAGCACCAACAACCGCGTCTCGCCAGCCGGCCCGCCGGCGTCCCGGACGAGGGCCTGATGGATCGCGCGCACCGGTCCGACGATCACAGGTTCGTCGACGCGGTCGTCTGGGGGCACGGCCTCCTCGACCATTGTTTCGCCGAACTTCCGCTCCCACTCGACCGGAATGTGCGCCGCGGCGACATCCGCGAGCGCCGGGATCCCGAATCGATAGAGCGCGAACAGCAGCAGCACTCCGGCCGCCACCAGCGCGAGCACCAGGCGCCCATCCGGCGTCCAGCCACCCCCGCGCTCGAGGCGCGCACCGGCTGGCACAGCCGCGCGAAGCCGGCGTTGGAACGCCTCGTCGGACACGATCAGGACCTCGACCGGCACCGACTTGCGCTCCAATTGCAGGGGCTGGCCGCGCCCTGCCGCCCGCATGATCACAAGCTCAGCGAAAGGCCAGTGCCGGGGCTCGCCATCCGAACGCGCGATGTGGATCCCGTCGGGCGCCACCCACGCCTCGGCCGCATGAGACATGGCGGAGAGGCCATCGAAGTATCGAGCACTCGAGCGCTCGTCGGAGACCGTGTCCATGATCAGCCGATGTCGACGCCGCCGTCCATGTCGAGCATGTGCGCCACGCCCTCACCCACGCCCGATCCGGTCGAGGCCATGGCATGGATGCGCGCCAGATCGATGCCCTGCAACGACAGCCGGCTGAAGAATTCGCGATGCAGGTTCGTGTACGCCCACGACGCCCCGATACCCAGCGTCAGCATGACCAGCAGGGCGTTGACCAGACTGACGCCCACCCACTCCCCACCGGTCAGGGTCGAGCGGAAGCGGCCACCTGCGAGCCCGGTGTGGTTCCAGAAATAGGCCTGCTGGTGGCCATGGAACCAAGTCATCGACAGCCCGAGTGTCGGGAGGAGGAGGAACCAGCACAGGACGAATCGCGACATCAAGTCGCCACCAGCGCCATGGAACTCGAAGCGCTCGGTGCCGAAGCGCGAATGTTCGAGCACGTAGCGCCGACGCCACGTCGAGACGTGCGGGTATGCCAGCCCAAGCGTGAACACGATCGCGAGCAGGCGCCATGCGTACGCCCAGCCAAACTCGCCGAAACGCCCATCGAAACCAAAGCGGATGCCGCGCCAGCTCGTGCGGCTCGCCCGGTAACGCAGCGAGCCCACGACCGCGAACGGCACGAACACCAGCATGAGCACATAGAAGCCGAGCATCGCGGCCGTCTGCACCCCCGGCTGTGACACCGCCGTGCCCATGACGACGTACAGCACGACGAGCGGCAGGAAGAACACCAGCCACGCGCGCAACATGCCCCAGAACAGTTCCTTGCCGAATCCATGGAACGTCAGCGGCTCGGCAGCCACCGTGAGCGAGCCGATCAGGAAGCGCAGCTCGCGCGCACGCCCCCACGGGTAATAGATCCCGAGCGTGACCAGCGCGAGCAGGCTGTTGACCAGCTGGATGACGAAGTACTCCGAGCCCTCGCCGGTGTAAGACAGGGACAGGTCGCTGCGCTGCTCTTGCAGGGGTGCGGCGGCGGGCGTTCCAGGTGCATTCGACACCGGAACCGGGGCGGGGTGCTCCTCCATCGCGGCCTCCTGAGACTCGGACGGCCGCGTCAGCGGCCAATGGCTGGAACTCGCGGGGGGAATAGCTGCGACGCTACCACGGGGCGCAACCCGACTGCGACCCCGGCGGGCGCTAGCCGGGTCAGCCTGGGAATCACGGCCGTGGGCTCGAGCGACTATCCCGGTTGTGGATAAAGCTGCGCGTTCGCCGGCCGCGGGCCCGTATCACCGCACGACCATGGCGTCGCCATACGAGTAGAACCGGTACTTCGCCGTCACCGCATGCGTGTAAGCCGCTCGCAGCGCACTCTCCCCCGCCAGTGCCGCCACGAGCAGCAGCAACGTCGTGCGGGGCAGGTGGAAGTTCGTGATGAGCGCATCGACCGCACGGAACTCGTAGGGCGGCACAATGTACTTGCGCGTCCAGCCGCTCGCGGCCGCCAGCGTGCCATTGCTGGCGTCGGCCATGGACTCCAGGGCGCGCACGGTGGTGGTGCCCACTGCGATGATGCGCCCACCGCGCTCGCGCGTGGCGCGCAGCTCGGCGGCGGTCCCCGCACTGACGTCGAACCACTCGGCGTCCATCTCGTGCTGGCGCGGATCGGCGGCGGTGATGGGACGGACTGTCCCGGGCCCGACGTGCAGCGTCACCGGCACGCGCCGGATGCCCGCTGCCTCGAGCGACGCGAGCAGACTCTCCGAAAAGTGCAGCCCAGCGGTGGGTGCCGCGACGGCCCCTTCGACGCGTGCGTACACGGTCTGGTAGCGCTCGGCGTCGTCGGCGAGCGGCGAGCGGCGGATGTAGGGCGGCAGCGGGATCTCGCCCTGCGTGCGCAGCACCTGGTCCAGCGCGCCTTCCGTCACGCGCACGATGCGCTCGCCCTGCGCTCCCAGAGCCGTCACCTCGACCACCAGCGCGCCGTCCGCAGTGGCGAGCCGCGTACCCACGCGCGCATGTTTGGCGGGCTTGGCCAGCACCTGCCACGCGCCTTCCCCGCTGGAACCACCCGCCGGGCGCACGAACAGCATCTCGACGCGGCCGCCGGTCGCGCGCTGCAGCTTGAGTCTCGCCGGCCGCACGCGCGTCTCGTTCACGACCAGCGTGTCGCCGGGCTGTAACCAGCTCCCGAGGTCGGCGAAACGCGAGTCGGTGATGTGGCCGGTTGCGCGATCGAGCACGAGCAGCCGGGCGTCCTCGCGACGTGCGGCCGGGTGCTGGGCGACCAGCTCCTCGGGCAGTTCGTAGTCAAGCACACGCATGAGCCGGGTGGCTTCAGTCTCACCCGTACCGGAGCCCTGCAGGGGTGCCGCGTCGCCCCCGGTGCCTTGCTCATCGGCCACAGACGTCGTCCCCAGTGCTCAGGACAGCGGCAGTTCGGGCTGCTCGGCATCGTCCTGCCCGGCCAGCAGGCGTGACGGCAGCGGCAGTCCCAAGTGCGTGTAGGCGAGCTTCGTCGCCTCGCGGCCGCGCGCCGTGCGCCGGATGAAGCCTTCCTGCACGAGGAACGGCTCATAGACGTCCTCCAACGTGCCGGCGTCCTCACCCAGCACCACCGCAAGCGACTGCAGTCCCACCGGGCCGCCGTCGTAGCGCTGGATCAGGGCATCGAGCATGCGGCGGTCCATCTCGTCCAAGCCGCGCTCGTCCACCTCAAGCAAGCGCAGGGCTTCGCGCGTCACCCCGAGCGTGATCGCACCGTCTGCCTTGATGAGCGCGAAGTCGCGCACGCGGCGCAGCAGGCGGTTGGCCACGCGCGGTGTGCCGCGCGAGCGGCGCGCGATCTCGTGCGAGGCGTCGGCATCGATGGTGGTGTGCATGATCGCGGCCGAACGCTTGACGATGTGCGTGAGGTCCTCGGCGCGGTAAAAATCCATGCGCAGCGTGACGCCGAAGCGTGCTCGCATCGGCGCCGACAGCAATCCGGAACGTGTCGTGGCGCCGATGAGCGTGAACGGGTCCAGCGTCAGCTTCATGCTGCGCGCACTGGGCCCGCGATCGAGCATGATGTCGAGTGTGAAGTCCTCGAGAGCCGAATACAGGTACTCCTCGATGACCGGCGACAGGCGGTGGATCTCGTCGATGAACAGGATGCCGCGCGGGCCGAGGTTCGTGAGCAAGCCCGCCAGGTCCCCTGGTCGCTCGATGACCGGGCCACTCGTGTGCGTGATCTCGACGCCCAGTTCGTGTGCCACGATGCTGGCGAGCGTGGTCTTGCCCAGTCCCGGCGGGCCATGGAACAGTACATGATCCATGGCCTCTTCGCGCTGGCGCGCGGCGGCGAGGAAGATGCCGAGTTGCTCGCGCACCTGCGATTGCCCGACGAACTCGGTGAGTGAGTTGGGCCGCAGGCGCTTCTCCTCGCGCATGTCGTCGGGAAACGGCGCGGGGTCGGCGAGGCGCGACGGCTGTTGCGGCGGCGCGCCGTCGCCCGCACCAGCGGACTTGCCGCTGCGCACGCCCTTGGCGTCCAGGAACTCGCCCATGCCTTCACCCTTGCCCTTGGGCGGCGTCATCGCACGCCCATGCGAAGCCCGCGCACGCCCAGGTCCGGGCGGAGTCCTCGCAGCAAACTGGAGCTCATCGAGTCACCATCGTGGGCCGCGACAGCACGGCGAGCGCGCGCTTAACGAGGTCCTCGGCCGCGGCATCGCCGGCATCCTCTGACACGCGGCGCACGGCGTCAGCCGCCTGCGCGGGCGTGTAGCCCAGCGTGATCAGTGCCGCCACCGCGTCTTCGAAACGTTCCGACTTCTCGAGCACACGCGTCGCCTTCCCACGCCCGGCCCCCACCGCTCCGCGTGCCTCCCCCGGCGCGGGAGGCGTCGATATCGGAAGAAACGCCAGCTTGTCGCGCAACTCGACCACCAGACGCTCGGCGGTCTTCCGCCCGACACCGTTCACCGCGGTGATCGCGGCCAGGTTCTCGTCGCGCACCGCGCGCGCGAACCTCGCGGGAGCCAGCCCCGACAGCACGGCCAGCGCGATGCGCGGGCCCACGCCATTGACCCCGATCAGCAGGTCGAACAGCCGCAGTTCGTCGCGTTCGGAGAAACCGAACAGCAACTGCGCGTCCTCGCGCACGATGTGGCGCGTGTGCAGCTTCGCTTCGGCACCCAGCTCCGGCAGCGCGGCGAACGTCGAGGTGCTGATCTGCACCTGATAGCCCACTCCTCCCGCCTCGATGACGCAGGCGCCGTCGCCGCGTTCGAGCAGCGTGCCGCGGATGTGCGCGATCACGAGCGCGACTCTCGCGGACGCTCGGGCCGCCGTGCATCCACGCAGGGAGCGCCGATCCGGCTCATGGTCATCGTCCGCCCCTCGCCGTCGCGAGCATCGCCGCGAGCCGGTCGCCCGCCGGCGTGCGGCGGCGCGGTGCATCGAAGCGCGCGCGGCGCAGGTGGCAGAGTGCACCGGCCAGCGCGTCGGCGGCGTCGGCCTGAAGTGCCGTGGTGATGCCGAGCTGCGCTCGGACCATGGCGTTGACTTGTTCCTTGCCCGCTCCGCCCTGACCGGTCACCGCCAGCTTGATGGCGCGCGGCGCGTACTCGGCCACGGGCAGCCCGCGCTCCAACGCCGCCACGATAAGCGCGCCGCGCACGTGCCCGAGCACGAGCGTCGAGCGCACATAGGAGTGGTGGAAGGCTTCTTCGATGACCACGCAGTCCGGGCTCCAGCGTTGCATGACCTCGCCGATCTCACGCGCGATCGCGTGCAGCCGTTCGGGCAACGGCAACTTGGCGCCGGGGGCGACGTGGCCCGCGGCCACGAAGCGCAGGGCGCGCGTCTGGACCTCGACCACTCCCCACCCGGTCTTCCGGCTGCCGGGGTCCAATCCCAACACGCGCATGCACCACTCCCTTGGCTGTGCGCCCCTCCGGCTCCCGGGATGCCATGACCGGCGACGATCGCTACGCCGTCTCCGTACCGCCCCTGGCCAAAGGCCACGGGCCCCGCATTCTACGCGAGGCCCGTGAGGCTTGCATGTGTTTCCGGCGCCCCGCCGTGTGCGGCCCCGCGCCACGCTCAGCAGCGGTGCCCGCCCCGGCTCCTCGGGCATCAGGCGTGATGGTGTGCCGCCGCCGCCTCCCGCTCGGCCTTGGCTGCCGCGATCACCCGGTCGGCGAGCTCACGCGGCACTTCTTCGTAGTGCGACAGCTTGGAGCTGAACATGCCGCGACCCTGCGTGAGCGCGCGCAGGTGCGTGGCGTACTTGTAGACCTCGGCCATGGGCACGCGCGCCTTGATCACCTGGTAGTGGCCGTCGGCCTCGGTCCCGAGGATCTTGCCGCGCTTGCTCGACAGGTCGCCCATGACGTCGCCCAGGAACTCCTCGGGGGCACGGACTTCGAAGTCCGCGAACGGCTCGAGCAGGATGGGATTGGCCTTGAGGATGCACTCATGGAAGCACGACTCGGCCGCGATCTTGAACGCCATCTCGGAGCTGTCGACATCATGGTATTTGCCGAAGTGCACCGTGGCCTGCACGTCGACCACCGGGTAGCCGGCCAAAGGACCGCGCTCCATGCCCGCCACGACACCCTTCTCGACGGCGGGGATGTACTGACCGGGAATCGAACCGCCCTTGACCTCGTTGACGAACTCGAAGTGGGCGCCATGCGGCAATGGAGCGACGCGCAAGTGCACTTCGCCGAACTGGCCGCGCCCGCCGCTCTGCTTTTTGTGCCGGTATTCGCCTTCGGCGCGCCCCTTGATGGTTTCGCGGTAGGCCACGTGCGGCTTCGACAGCACGACTTCGACACCGAAGCGCTTCTTCATGCGTTCCACGAGCACTTCGAGGTGCAGGTCGCCCATGCCGTACACCAGCGACTCCTTGGTACTCGTCTCATAGTGCCGCGATAGCGTGGGGTCCTCCTCGTGCAAGCGCATGATGCCCACCGCCATCTTCTCCTCGTCGCCCTTGTTCCTGGCCCGGATGCATTCGGCGGCCACGGGCTGCGGGAAGTCCGGGGGGCTGAGCTTCACGAGGCGCGCCTTGTCGGCCAGCGTATCGCCGGTGTGCGTCTCGCGCAGCTTCACGGCCGCCACGATGTCACCGGCGGCGGCACCCTTGCAGTCCGAGCGGTCCTTGCCGCACAGGTGGTAGAGCGTGCCCAGCTTCTCGCTGCGCCCGCGGGTGGTGTTCACCAGCTCCTTGCCCGGCTCGGCGTGACCCGCCCAAAGCCGTATCAACGACAACTCGCCGAGGTGAGCCTCGGCGAGGGTCTTGAACACGGTCGCCGCGAACGGCGCAGCTGCATCGGGGCGGATCTCGACCTCCACCGTCCCGTTCATGCCCTCGCCCTTCTGCGGGTGCACGTCGAGCGGACTCGGCAGCACGTCGATGACCTCGTCGAGCACTTCCTTCACACCCAGGTTGAGCGAGGCGGCACAGCAGAACACCGGTGCCAGGTCGCACATCACGACGCGCTCGCACAGCCCCCTGCGGATCTCGGCCACGCTCAAGTCGCCGGTCGCGAGGAACTTCTCCATCAGCTGCTCGTCGCCGGTGGCGGCTTCCTCGAGCAGCAGGGCGCGGGCTATGGCGACTTCTTCCTTCAGGACGCCGGGAATGCCGACCTCCTGACTTTTCTCGTCGGCGCCCTTGCCCGTGAACGTCCAGGCCTTGTTCTCGATCAGGTCCACCACACCGTGGAACCCGTCCGCCTGCCCGATCGGGATCTGCACCGGTATGGCATTCAATCCCAGGCGATCGTGACAGCTCTGTACGGCGGCGGTGAAGTTGGCGTGCTCCTTGTCCATCATGTTCACCACGATCAGCAGGGGGGTCTTCTCCTGCTTCAGCACTTCCCAGATCACTTCGGTGCCGACCTCCACTCCGTTCGCGGCGCGCAACATGAGGATGGCGGAGTCGGCGACGCGAAGCGCGCTGTAGACATCTCCGACGAAGTCCGGGAATCCGGGCGTGTCCAGCAGGTTGATCTTGTGCCCTTGGTACTCGAACTGGGCGAGACCGAGATCGATCGTGATCTGCCTCGAGATCTCCTCCGGGCTGTGGTCGAGCATCGTCGAGCCGTCGGCGACGCGACCGATCCGATTGGTCGCCTTGGCCTGGTACAACATGGCCTCAGCGAGCGAGGTTTTCCCGACGCCATGGTGAGCCACCAAGGCGACGTTGCGGATGTTTGGGGTTGCGAACTCCTTCACGCTGCACCTCCCGAATGTTCGGTGTGTGGTGCCTGCGTCGGGTCGTGGAGCAGGACAAAGCGGCCCGGCGTAACTCGAAGCGATAACTGAGGCTAGCACCGTTTTTTCAACCGGGTCAAGACCTCAGGCGGTGGCCTTGGGGATGACTGTGGCGCGACCGCCGCAGGCGTGCGGACGTGCTGCTCGCCAGGCGCGCGCGAGACCACTGGGGGTTGCCGGCAGGTCCCGGATCACGTGGATTCCCGCGCGAATCGCGGCCGCCCGGTGGTGTCATGACGGCGGCACGCTCGGTGCATGTTCAGGTCACCAGATGACGGCAGCAAGCCGCGTCCCAGCGGCTTGTGCCGAGCTCGTCAAGAGCTGAGAACCACACCTCGACCGATCCCATCCCGCTCGTTTGACCGCGGGAGTGAGCGAATCTAATTTCGTTCGGCTCATGCCACCGGGCTCCGACCCGGCCGGCACCAGGACCACCCCGAAAGGAGCTTCCCGTGTTGCTTCGCCAGTCCTTCCGCGCCTGCTGCGTGGCGCTCATCGCCGTGACCGTGATGGTCGCCGCGTTCGCCGTCACGGCCTCGGCCGTCCCTGCCAAGGGCAATGCCGATGCGGGCAAGGCCATCTACAAGACCAAGTGCGTCGCCTGTCACAAGGTCGACGGCACCGGCGGGTTCAAGGTGACGGGCCTGCCGACCGCCAACTGGACACTCAAGAAGACCTGGGATGCGACGCGCACCGACGATTACCTGCGCGACTGCATCACGAACGGCAAGAGCAAGGACGGCATGGTCGCCTGGGGCAAGACCAAGCAGCTGACGCCGGCGCAGATCGAAGACCTGATCATGCATATCAAGACGTTCAAGGCCGCGGCGAAGTAGTTCGCGCCGCAACGCAGCGGCGCAGCACATGCCGGCACGGCCGGCACGAGCAGGCAGAAGGCGCGTCCCGCGAGGGGCGCGCCTTCTTGCTACGCGAATCCTCCGGCAGCGATCGGCCACGATGCACACCGGCTCGAGGCAACGCGGTCTCGCCGTCCAGCGGCCGGTACGCGATTACTTGATCTCGATGGTGTACGGCATCAGCGCCTGCACCCGCCCCGCCGGCACGGTCGCCATCTCGTACCAGTGGCCGAACGCGGCCAGCCCGGGCAGGTTCGACTGCTCCTTCTCGGGTTCGTCGAACACTCCGCCCAGCCACTTCTGGACGAACGTCTTGCGCGGGCGCGGGTAGACCTCCACGACGATGTCGGCGTCGGGCGAGATCCTGGCGCGCTTGCGAGCCAGTTCGAATGCCTCGTTCAGGCCACCCAGTTCGTCGATCAGGCCGCGCGACTTGGCCTGCACGCCCGACCAGACGCGGCCCTGCCCCACCGAATCGATGACGGCGGGGTCCATGTTGCGACCGGCCGCGACACGCGACAGGAAGACACGGTAGAACTGGTCCAGGCTCTGCTGGTAGCGCGCCCGTTCGTCGTCGCTGAAATCCTTGAAAGGCGACAGCATCTCGGCGTGCTTGCCACGCGACACGGTCTCGATATTGAGCCCGAGCTTCCGGTACAGCCCGAGCAGGTTGAGTTTGCCGCCGAACACGCCGATCGAGCCGGTGATGGTGCCGGGGCCGGCGACGATGGCGTCGCCCGCGCACGCCAGGTAGTAGCCGCCCGAGGCCGCGACATCGCCCATGCTGACGATGACCGGCTTCGCGCGGCGCAACCGGCGGATCTCCTGCCACACCGCATCAGACGCATCGCCAGAACCACCCGGGCTGTCGATGCGCAACACCACTGCGCGGATGTTGCGGCGCTGACGAATCTCGCGTAACGCCTCGACCAGCGTTTCGTCGCCCACGGAGCGGCCGCCGAACGCGCCCTCGCGGCTGCGACCCGAGATGATGTCTCCCTCGGCCACCAGCAGCGCGATCCGCTCACCCGAGCCGCCGCCACCCTCCTCGGCGTAGCGCGTCAGCGATGCGGTCGGATAGCGTTCGCCATCGAAGTGCGTGGCGAGCGAATCGACGTCGGCCTCGGCGAGCAGCGTATCGAGCAGGCCACGCTGCCGCGCCTCCGCCGCCGTGTACGGGCCGTCATCGATCAGGCGCCGCACGCTGTCGGGGGCCAGACTGCGCGCGACCGCGATCGAGTCCACCAGCAGCGCATACTCATCGTCGAGCAACTCTTCCATGGCCCGGCGCGCATCGGGTGACAAGGAGTCGCGTGTGTACTGCTCGACCGCGGACTTGAACCGCCCGACGTGCGCGAAGTTGGGCCGGATGCCGAGCTTGTCGTAGGCGCCGTGCAGGAACATGGCGGATGCCGACAGGCCATCGAGCTGCAGCGTCGAGACCGGCGGCATCGCCAGCCGGCCCGCGGCCGCGGCGAGCATGTACTCCTTCTCGCCGCCGCCATGGAGGCTGGCATAGACGGGCTTGCCGGTGGCCCTGAACGTCCGTAGCGCCGAGCACATCTCGTAGATGCGGGCCCAGCCCCAGTCGACGCCGTCGACGTGCAGCACGATGGCCTCGACCGAGCGGTCCTCGGCGGCGTTGTAGACCGCGAACAGGAGGTCGTGGAACGTCGGACGCTCGCGGCGCAGGAAGTCGAACGACAGCGTCGCCGGGGGCGGACCCTCGTCGACCTGGGACGGGACGTCGAACACCAGGACGCGCGGCGCGATGGTGGCGTGCAAGGGCCGGCGAATGCGCATCGCGACGTTCAGCAGGAGAGCACCGAGCCCCACGCACAGCAACAGGACGACGAACGCGCGACGGCGAGACGGCATCAGGAGCCTCCGGTCGGGACTGCGGGTCACCCGCAGGATGCCACAGGAGCCGGGCGCCTGCCGAGTGAGCACGAGGCCGACCAGTTCTCGATCAGGGCCGGTCCGCTGAGCGCCCCCCGCAAGGGGCGGGAACCGGTGTCCCGAGGTGAGCCCGACGATTCATGAACCGTCCGGGCTAGAACCGACGGCGCAGGTCGAGCGAGAAATACATGCTCATGGCGTCCTGCGACGGATCCTCGTGCGACTCGTAGCGCCCGCTGCCCGAGAACCGCGCGCGTAGCGCCGCCGGCAGTGCGACATCGGCGAACACCTCGCCCTCGACGAACAGATACGAGGAGTGCAGGTCCGGCTCGTCGAGTGACACGGTCGACGCCGAGCGCTCGTACTGGCGCCAGCCGGCCGACGGCGTGATGGACCACCAGTCGCTTCCGTGCAGACGCTCGACTTCGATGACCGCCGCGACCTCGCGGTAGCGCTCGGAGGGTACCTGGGGCGCCACCAGCCACTCGAGGCGCGGCCCGATGCGCAGCGCCCAGTCGTGCGCGAGCGTCCAGCGGAAGCCCGGGCGAGCCGTCCATGTCCGGTAGTTGAAGTAGACGCTCGTGTCCGCCTGATCATAGCGGTAGCCGTCCACCCCTACGACGATCTCGGCCGTGAGGTGGTCGTGCAGGCGCAGATCGCTGCGGGCGTCGATCCGGCCGCTCCAGAAGTGATCGCGGGTCGATGGCGTCTCGTAGAGCGTCGTACGCCGGTCGAGCTGGACTTCGATCGCAGCCGTACTACCACCGGGCAGCAGCGCGCGCACCGCCAGCGAGCCGTGCTGCTCGACGTGGTCACGGATCACCGAATCGGGAAACGCCCGCACATCGGCGCCGTAGCCGGCCTCGGCCTCCCACACGGCGTCGAGCGGTGTGTGTGCCCAGCGAAGCCAGGCGCGGCCGGCGTTCCGGTCCAACACCGTGACCTCGGAGGTGCCCGAGGTCCGCAGCCAGTCGCCACCCACGAGCAGGTCCCAGGCGTCCGAATGATCGAACGAGGTGATACGCAGACGACCATCCTGCCGGAACCGCAGTTCGCGACGATCGGAGCCGAAAGAGCGATCACGACGGGCGTCCAACTCGGGGGCCAGCGAGAACCTCCAACCGTCCCTCGGCTCGCCACTCAGCTCGAGCCGCGAGTAGCTTCGCAACAGGTGATCACCGGCGATGGCCTCCTGCCGCAGCAGGAAGCGCCCGCCGCGAAGGAATCCGCCCGCGGCATCCACGGAAGCCACTCCGGCGCTGCGGTACTCGGGCGAGCCCGTCAGCCGCCGGCCGGTGAACGTCGTGTCGTCAAACGAGTCCTCGTGGAAGCGCTCGTTGGTCACGTCCGATAGCCCGCCGAACTCGAAACGCACGCCATCGGTGTCGGCGTTCTGCGCATTCACCGCCCCCGGCGTCGCGGATAGCGCGGCCAGCAACAGGCCCGCGAGTCCAAGGGGCTGCAGCCTCGCGCCGAGGCGCGACGGACCCGGGCACCTCACGGCTGGCTCGGATTCAAGCGACCCGTGTGGCTGCTGGCACAAGTGAACCACGTCCGCGGAACCGTGGCGGTTTCCTCGGGCGTGCGAGCGGCAGACCCGGCGAAGCAGTCTGGGCTCAGCGGCGCCCCCCCATGGCGGCACCGCGCATGGAGCGCTCGGCCTGTTCACGCGCCAGACGGGTCAAGCGCAGCGCCGTTCGCGCGCGGCCGGCCCGTTCCTCCGTCCTGGCGCGGCCCTGCACGCCAGCGGCGTTGGCGAGCAGGCTGCGCGCGCGCTCAGTGCCGCCGGCGTCCAACAGTTCGTGAGCGCGGGCCAGGATCGCATCGGTACGCTGGAGCGCGTTGCCGACCGTCTCGTCGAACGATTCGCCGGCGTTACACAGTTGCTGCGCCCGAAGGGCGCGCTCACGGGCGCTCATCGTGAGTTGCAGCGCTGCCAGGTAGCGCGTCTCGCCGTAGGCCTGCTCGGCACGCGCCTGCATGTCGAGCGCCGTGCGCAGCAGCTCGCGCGCCGCCGGCAGCTCGCAGTGGGCGAGCCGGTCACGGGCGCGATCGAGCAGTTCGCGCGTGCGCCCGAGTTGCTCCTGCACGCGTCCGGGGTCCGGCAAGCCGCGCAACATGGCGATGGCACGGTCGGCGTGAATACGCGCGTCGAACGTGGCGCGGCCGGCCGCCGCGAAACGGCCCTGTGCAAAGGCGTCCTTGGCAATCGCCTGCAGCGCCACGGCATGATCGACCTCGGCGGCGGCGGCTGAATTCGGCGCAGTCGCCAGGAGATCCTTCGCCAACTGGATGCGCCGGTCCGTCACGTCGAGGGCATCACGCAACCGCGAGCCGTCGGGCGGCGCAGGCGCCTGGGCCGACGTGGGGGCTACGACGCAGGCACTCAGCACGATCGCCAGCATCGTCAACAGGGTTGGGAAGCGGAGAGACATCTCGGGAGCCTCCTGGGAGTGGGTGCCCGCAGGCGCCCGGGCCGGGCAAGGCCGGATTCTGATCGCCGAGATAAACACGCACCAGCCGTGCCCAGGAACAGCCCGTGCGTCCAAGGATTGAACCCTATATCACGCTTCAACTTACCTGGTCCCCCTGGCGCCCGGGGGAAAACCACCCAACACCGGGCTGACCCTGCAGGTACGGCGATGGCCGGCCCGTGCCCCGATCCGGTCAGTCAGCGGCCTCCGCCCGGTTCCAGGACCAGCCACAAAAGCGAAAGCCCCATCCAGTGACCCGGACGGGGCTTCGCGAAGAAAATAAGGGGCGGCGACCTACTCTCCCACCCAGTCTCCCGGGCAGTACCATCGGCGCTGGAGGGCTTAACTTCTCTGTTCGGAATGGGAAGAGGTGTTTCCCCTCCGCCAACGCCACCCCAATATAAAGTGACAATCGATTAGAGACGCTGGGCAAACCCATATTTGAAGCATCTAAGAAAATACTGGTAAAGCCTCTCGGGCTATTAGTACGGGTCGGCTGAAGCCCTTACAGGCCTTACACCTCCCGCCTATCGACGTCGTAATCTCCGACGGCCCTTACAGACATATAGTCTGGGATCCCTCATCTTAGGGTGTGTTTCGCGCTTAGAGGCTTTCAGCGCTTATCACTGCCGAACATAGCTACTCTGCAATGCCCTTGGCAGAACAGCAGATACACTAGAGGTTCGTTCGCTCCGGTCCTCTCGTACTAGGAGCAACTCCCTGCAAGGATCCTGCGCCCACGATGGATAGGGACCGAACTGTCTCACGACGTTCTGAACCCAGCTCACGTACCGCTTTAATGGGCGAACAGCCCAACCCTTGGGACCTTCTCCAGCCCCAGGATGCGATGAGCCGACATCGAGGTGCCAAACCCC
>JANMAX010000079.1:0-6790 GCA_031360075.1 bacterium
AAGTCGTATCCGGGAGATACGTCGAGGAGGAGCAACGCAGCCAGCGGTCACGAGGGCCGTCGAGGCATGTACAGGACTTCTGGGACGAGACACTAGTCCTTCTTGCCGAGTTCCCGAATGTGCGCGAGGACCGCGGTGATCTCGGCCTCCGACAGCTGGCCGCCCCACTTCGGCATCGCGCCCTTGCCCTGGTGGATGACCTCGAGTAGCTGAGCATCGGTCCGGGTCTTCATGTAGGCGGCGTCATGGAAGTTGCGCGGCTTGGGGTTCAGGCCCTTGGAAGCGAGACCGTCGCCACGCCCTTCGGCGCCGTGGCACAGCGCACAGCGCTTGGCGAACACCGACGCGCCCAGGCCCGCGGGGCTCGACACCACGGGGGTCGCGACGCTGTCCCTCGTGACAGGCGCAGGAGTCGCGGGCGCAGGCGTGGCAGGCGCGGAAGTCTCGGGCGCCGGAGTGGCGGGCGCCGCATCCGCGGCCGGCTTGGAGCCGGAACCACCGCAGCCTGCGACGGCGGCCAGTGCCAGCGACAGCACGATCAAGGCGAGGCGCGCGGCCACAATGGCGGCAGGCGCGGGCGGGTACGGCGAGCCGGGTCGGTCCATGAGCCGGACGCTAGCACCCAAGCACGGGCTCAGCAATTGCCGCTGATGGACTCCCGGACTGTCGGGGGATGCTGCCGCTCACGGCACCCTCGCCAGCCGGACGCGGGCGCTCTCCCCCCCCGACCTGTGCGGCGATGAAATAGAGCCCCGGTGCTGCCACTCCAGGTTGGCGAGGTATCGCTCGTTCGCGCACATTTCCATGCGGGCGGCGGCCCTCCTGGGAAACCCTCGCCCCATGCGAAAAGGCAGCCGGCGGTCGAGTTACCTCGACTCCGACTGCCTCTTCCCGAAAGAACAGGGAGCGACCGGGATGAACTCCGCTGTCCCTTCGGCTTCGTTGACCGGGCGTATTCAGTTTTTTTGTGAACGTTGCGTTGCTTCGAACCACTACTTCACCAATCTACCGCGACTGACTCGATGTGCTTCGATCCCCCCTTGGGTCTGGCTGCGACCTCGAGGCGGGGCCGCACCGGAGTGCGGCGGCGCTTCGAGGAGTGAACGAGGGTACGAGCCCCCGGGCGCTTGCGCGCCCTTCACTACACAACACGGGTTGTTGCGGATGTGAGCCTCGGTGGAGGTCCGGAAGGCCGCGCGCCGATGGAGGTGCCGACCTGCATGCGACCCTTCCGAACGATCGGGATCTCACTCCCCCCGCGAGATCCCCTTCCACCTCGGGCTTGTGAGCGGAGGTGCCGACTCACATCCCGTATCCGCGGTATTACCAAAGCAGGGTGCGTGCCACTTTCGCTCGCCCGCTCGAGGGTGGCGTGTGTTCACTCACAGAGCACTCGCGCACAACGACTTAGCAGCCCTGTGCCGAGACGTGTGAAGGGGGCGTGATAAGACTGGGGTTGTTCGCTGTCACCCTGCCGGGGTGACAGCGTCGGACCCGGCAAGCGGCCCAAGCTCATGCCCGACAACGCGCCCACGACTGTCACCGCGGGGGTAACACCATGCGCTCCGGTAACAGGCACGTGACAGTGCGAGGGCAGGGATGGCCGTGAGTGGACGAGCTGCGTGATGGTGCGTGGCGGTGACTGGACGCGGTCGGTGACCGGGCGAAACCCCAGACCGGTGAACACCCGCGCCCGGGCAACAGGAGCGGGCGAAGCCCGATGAGCTTCGCCCGCAAGGGGGAGGATGGCTCCCCTTCGACCTCGAACACTTGGTTAGAGCGTGAGGTCCAGTCGTTTGAGCCGCGCGTAGAGCGTTTTCCGGCTGACGTGGAGCAGGTCGGCGAGCCGGCTCTTGTTGCCGTGCGCCTGGCGCCAGGCCGAGACGATCTCGTCGCGCTCACTGGCGCGGCGGTCGGCGATCGCCGAGGCCCGCGCCGGCGGCTCCGAGAGCAGCGGCAGGATGGCGTTGACGTCGAGCTCGCCCTGACCGGCGTGGAGCGCGGCCAGTCGCTTCATGACGTTCTCGAGCTCGCGCACGTTGCCGGGCCAGGCGTAGGACACCAGCACGCTCTCGGCGTCCGGTGACAGCCGCGGCCCGTCGATGCCGCCGTAGAACGACATGAAGTGCCGTGCCAGCGGCACGATGTCCTCGACGCGCTCGCGCAGCGCGGGCAGGCGGATCTCGATTTCGTTCAAGCGATACAGCAGGTCGCGGCGGAACACCTTCTCGCCCGCCTCGCCCCGCAGCACCCGGTTGGTGGCGGCGATGATGCGCACATCGGCGCGGCGCACCACGGTCTCGCCCAGACGAAGATATTCGCCGCTCTCAAGGAAGCGCAGCAGCGTCACCTGGACGTCGAGCGGCAGTTCGCCCGCCTCATCCAGGAACAGTGTGCCGCCGTGCGCGGCCTCGACCAGGCCGACACCCTCGGCGTGCGCACCGGTGAACGCACCCTTGCGGTGACCGAACAGCTGCGAGAGGGCCAGATCGGCGCGCAGCGCTCCGCAGTTGACCGCGAGGAACGGCCGCGAGACACGCGGCGACTGCGAATGGATGGTGCGCGCCACGAGTTCCTTGCCGGTGCCGGTCTCGCCCGTGACCAGCACGGACAGCTCGGTCGCGGCCGCGCGACGGGCCAGACGCTCGACCGTGGCCATCCCGGGCGAGCACGCCACGAGTCCGGGCGCACGGTGGCGCCTGCCGAGCAATGAATCGGAGCGGGTCGGTGCCGTGACCGGGCCCATGAGGCGCGCCAGCTCGGCCTCGGCCTGATCCAGCCAGTGCGCCGTGCCCAGTTCGGCGAACGCCGCACAGGCGCGCAGCGCGAACGCACGCGCCGCACGCGGCTCATCGGTGTGGCGCGACAGGTGCAAGTGGACGCGTGCCAGTTCGTAGCGCTCGCGGCACGCGGTCAGCAGCGTGGCGGCCTTCTCCCAGCTGTCGCGCGCGTCCAGCCGGCGGCCGCGCGCGAGCGCGATCTCACCCGCGACGCGGTGCGCGATGGCCAGCTCCAGACGATCGTCGGTGAGCCGCGCCAGGCGCAGCGCGCGGTCGAGTGACCGCTCGGCCTCATCGAGCCGGCCAATGGCGCATAACGCCTCGGCGCGGCGGCGTTCGATCTCGACGACGAGGTCGCCCTCGGGCGCGGTGCGCTCGGCGACTGCGATGGCTTCGTGGTAGCGGCCGATGGCGGCTTCCGGCCGGCCCCGGTCGAAGTCGAGCTCGCCCAGGAACTCAAGCGCCAGGACTTCCTCGCGGTGCGCGCCATGGCGGCGTGAGCGCTCGAGCGCCATCAGGAACTGCGACTCGGCGTCCGGGAACCGGCGCGCGAGCCGCGCCAGGTTGCCAAGGCCGATGTTCACGAGCGACAGGTGCAGGTCGTCGCCGATCTGCACGAAGACGTCTTCACAGGCGCGGTAGTACTCCGCCGCGCGCTCCCAAGCGCCCATCTTCTGGTGGACGACGCCGAGATTCTGCAGCGGCGGCGCGGTGTCGGCCAAGCGCCCGTGGTCGCGATACCAGGCGAGTGCCGCCTCGAGGTTCGAGATCGCGGGCTCCCACTCGCAGTACTGCTTGTAGACCAAGCCGAGCGTGTTGCGCACGCGCGCCACACTCAGCGGGTCGGCCAGCCGGCGGAACAGCGCGCACGCCTCTTCACCGGCCTCGCGCGCGAGCGACAGGTCACCTTCGCGGTAGGCCGCGCCGAGCGTGGCGGACAGCGAGTGCGCGCACAGCGACAGATCGCCGATCGCTTCGGAGAGCTCGAGCGCCTTGCGGGCGCAGTCCTTGGATTCGCCCACACGACCGGTCTGCAGCAGGCCCTTGGCCAGCGCCAGCGTGACGCGAACGCGCGCCTCGCGCAGTTCGACGGGCAGCCCGCGCAGCGCTTCACGCGCCTGGGCTACAGCAGGGCCGGGTTCGCCCTTCGCGATACGGCAATGGATGGTCTTGAGCTCGAGTGCGATACGGCGCTCCGGCGACAGCCGGCGCGCCGCAGGCAACGACAGGAGGCGGTCGATGGTCTCCAGCGCGGGCAGGTAACTGTCCGCTTGGAGGTAGAGATCGGCGAGCAACTCAAGATCTTCGAGCAGCGCATCCGGCGATGCCGGGCGCTCCACGAGTCGTCTCTCGAGTGAGGCGATCCTGTCCTGGTCGTCCATCAACACGCCGGTTCTCCGGTCAACGACAGCAGCATGATTAGGGGCCCCACGATCCGCCCCGTGCACTCCTCCGCCCTGACGCTCAAAGGCGCGTCAGAAGCGGAAGAAGCCACGGATCACGGTCGAGAAGGCCATGCGGAAGCCCGTCCACCACATCGCGACCTGGTTCTGGCGCACCGACGAGCGGTCCGCGGTCACCGGGGTGCGCACGACTCCACGTTGCGAACTCGGCTTCGGAGACCGGCCGGTGTTCGTCGGGAAATCAGGATCACCCGCACCTGGTTCGGGCGGCGGCGGTGGCGGCGTCTCGCCGGGCATGAAGTCCGCCCGTGCGATGCGCGGCATCGTCGCCACACCCGACCCGATGCTGAGGGCGAGCATGAGGAACAGGGTCCACAGCCTGTTGTTCGATTTGCGACGCATGTGTCCTTTCCACGATCCCGGTACATGAGCCGCCCGGATGAGCGGCTGGAAAAAACCCGAACGTGCGTGCCGTCGAGTCGGCTTCGGGGTGGATACGGGCCCGTCGTCCGATTCTGCGGCCCGCAGTCGCCCGGGTCAGTGCAAGGCTAGTCCTGTGCCTTCTGGGCAGGCAAGGAAAATATGCAGGGGTGTGAGTGCGACATGATTCTGTCCGGCCTGACTGCAACGTGAAAGTGTCCGGGGCGGCAGCATTCGGTCCCGGGGGCCCGAATGCCCCCGGATCCGGCTCCCCCGGACCGGCCGGGCCTACTTCTTCCTGAGCTTCTGCCCCTGGGCGGAGTCCTCGACCACCACCCCGAATGCGGCCAGCCGGTCGCGGAGCACGTCGGACTGCTTCCAGTCCCTGGCGGCCCGGGCTGCGATCCGGGCCTCGGCAAGCGCGGTCACTTCCGGCGACCACGCCTCGGCCCCCGGTGCTCGCCAGAACAGGCCGAGGATCGCCCCCAGCCGGTGCAGCGTTCGCGCACCCTGGACCGCCTCGGCGCCGCCGCCCTCGTCGAGCGCGCGGTTCACCGCGCGGGCCAGGTCGAACAGGTGGCCCAGCGCACCGGCGGTGTTGAAGTCGTCCTGCATCGCCTCGTGGAACAGCTTCTCGGCCGTGGCCACGGCCTCGCCCAGCGGGCCCCCGGGGGCGGCACCATCGGCCACCGCCCAGGTGTTGGCGCGCTCGAGCGGGCCGCGCAGCCGGGCGTAGGCCACGGTCGCCTCGGCCAGGCGTTCCATGCCGAACTCGATCGGGCTCCGGTAGTGCGTGCTCATGAGGTAGAAGCGCGTGACCTCGGGATCCCAGTCCTTGGCGACATCCTCGATGAAGAAGAAGTTGCCGACGCTCTTCGACATCTTGGTGCCGCTCAGGTTGACCATGCCGTTCTCGCACCAGTAGTTCGCGAACGGCTTGCCGCAGAAGGCCTCGCTCTGCGCCATCTCGTTCTCGTGGTGCGGGAAGATCAGGTCCTGGCCGCCGCCGTGGATGTCGAATGTCTCGCCCAGGTACTTCATGGCCATGGCCGAGCACTCGATGTGCCAGCCGGGGCGCCCCGGCCCCCACGGGCTGTCCCACGCCGGCTCCCCGGGCTTGGCCCCCTTCCAGAGCGCGAAGTCGAGCGCGTCGCGTTTGGCCTCGCCGGGCTCGATCCGGTAGCCCTCGCGCAGCTCGTCGACGCGGCGGCCCGAGAGCTTGCCGTAGTCGGCCTTCTTGCGGACGTCGTAGTACACGTCGCCGCCCGCGGCGTAGGCGTAGCCCTTGTCGATCAGCACGCTGATCATGGCGTGCATCTCGGCGATGTGCTGCGTGGCCTTGGGATAGTGGCTCGCGCGCTTGATGTTGTAGAGGTCGGCGAACTGCAGGTACGCCTCGATGTTGCGCTCGCTCACGCTGGCGTATTCGATGCCTTCGGCATTGGCGCGCTCGATGATCTTGTCGTCGACGTCAGTGAAGTTGTAGACGTACGTCACGGCGTAGCCCAGGTGCTCCAGGTAGCGGCGCATGACCTCGGCCGAGAGCGACGCGCGGATGTGCCCGACGTGCGGCTTGTTCTGCACGGTCATGCCGCACACGTACATGCCGGCCTTGCCGGGCGTGACCGGGATGAACTCGCGTTTGTCGCGCGACAGCGTGTCGTAGATGCGCAGGGCCACTACAGCCTCCGTGTCAGGTGAAGATGCCTCAGGATCGCGCTGCCGCTGGCGCCGCTGGCTCGGAGCCCGTGCGGCGGTCGGCCGGGTGCTCGAGGATGGTATGGATGCCCTCGGCCTGCCAGCGTTGCAGCAGCCGCAGGCGCGCTTCGCGCGACAGGCGCGCGGCATCACCGCCGGGCCGGGCGCGCGCCACGATGCGCAGCAACGCGCCGTCGGGTCCGGCGCGCTCGAAACCCGTCACCACGAACGGGTCCACGAGCAGGTCGCGCCACGCCGAGTCTTCGTTGAGTTCGGTCACGACCGCACTGGTGACGCGCAGCACACGCGTCAGGTCCTGACCCGGGGCCACCGGCAGGTCGACGATGGCGCGATTCCAGCCGCGGCTGTGGTTGATCACGATCTTCATCTCGCCGTTCGGCACGTGCAGCTCGCGGCCATGGAAGTCGCGCAGCCGTGTGCTGCGCAGCGTCACTCCCTCGACCGTGGCCGCCTGGCCATTGACCTCGA
>JANMAX010000021.1:0-2283 GCA_031360075.1 bacterium
GAAGCACAGCCGCAGCCAGGCCGGCCTCGATCTCGGCCTTCATGAATCGTAACTCGCGCAGCGCTGCGCGCACAGCCACGAACGACGCTCGCGACAGTAATTTTCGTGTCGCCGCCATGAGAAGCGCACGAGCGCCCACGAGCGCGCCAAGTCGCCACGTCTCGCGCGCCCCTTCCGCCAACCCACCCAGTGGCGTGTTCGCGCCGCGATGTCGCATCATGCGCGCATGGCCAACTCGCGAGCAGTCCACGTCGTCTTCGGTGCCGGGCAGATCGGCGTTCCACTGGCACACGCGTTGGTGCAACGCGGCCACGAGGTGCGCATGGTGCGGCGCTCGGCAGGCGCGGCTCCCGCGGGTGTGCAGTTGCGCACGGGTGATGCCGGCGACGCCACGTTCGTAGCCGAGGCGACGCACGGTGCCAGCGTGCTCTACCACTGCATGAACCCGGAATATTCCACGGCCATCTGGGCGCGCGAGCTGCCGCGCCTGCGCTCGGCACTCAGTGCCGCCGCGGCGGCAACGCAGGCGCGTGTCGTGCTGCTCGACAACCTCTACATGCTCGGCCGTCCGCGCGGCATGATGCTGAGCGAGTCCTCGGCCATCGATCCGTGCAGCAAGAAGGGCGAGATCCGCGCACAGGAGTGGCAGGCGTGGCTGGCCGCACACCACAAGGGCGACGTGCGCGTCACGTGCGGGCGCGGCTCGGACTTCTATGGGCCGGGCGCGACGCAGTCGTACTTCGGCGATTCGTTCATGCCCAAGGCGCTCGGCAGCCATGTCGCACAGACGCTCACCCGGCTCGACACGCCGCACACCTACCACTACACGCTCGATGTGGCGGCGGGTCTGGCCACGCTCGGCGAAGCCGCTGACGACGCGTATGGGCGCTGGTGGATGTTGCCGGCCGCCACCGCCGAGAGCACGCAGGCGATGCTCGACCGCCTGGGCTCGGCCATGGGGCACGAGCTCAAGCTGCAGGCCCTGCCGACCATGGCCATGAAGGGACTGTCGCTGTTCGTCCCGGTGCTGCGAGAACTGGGCGAGATGGGCTACCAGTGGAGCGAGCCGTTCGTGGCCGACGACCGTGCATTCCGCCGTGTCTTCACCACCGCCGCCGCCCCCACCACACTCGATATCGGCGCCCGCGCCATGGTCGACTGGGCCCGCCAGCACTACGCGGCGCAGCTGAAGGTCTAGCCCGGCACTCGCGCGGGTTGCTCCCAGAGCGCCGCGCGGGACCCGACCGCGGGCGTTCCAGCCCCGTCGCGCCCCATCTCCGCGCTGAACCCCTGCGCCCCGCGCGCCGATAACCGGGGTGGGCCCGGGTGCCTCTTTGCGCCGCAGGCCCGTGACCACCCGCCGGGGATCCCTCCGCTTGTCTGCCGAACCCACTCCACGCGCCCATCCGCGCTCGACGTTCATCGCCACTGCTCCTGCCCGCGCCGCGCTGGTGCCGCTCGAACAGGGGCTGGGCGCACGCGCACCCTTCGTGCTGCTCACGGGCGATGCCGGCAGCGGACGCAGCATGCTGGCGCGCGAGTCGCTGCGCCGCCGGGGCGACCGCATCGCGGCCGCGCTGCTCCCCGATCCAGCACCGGCAGCAGGCGAGCTCACCGCCACGCTGCTCAAGATGTTCGGCGGCGGCGCCAAGCCGGGCTCCCCGCTGCTCGTGCTCACCGAACGCTTGATCGAGACTCTCGCCAACGTCACCGCCGGCGGCTGTGTGGCGGTCGCACTGATCGACGACGCCGAGCGCCTGTCGGACGAGCATCTGCTCGAACTGCACCGCATCACCGACATCGCGGCCAGGCGTCAGTGCCCGCTCGAACTGCTGCTGGTCGGCACTACCGCCCTGCCCTCGCGCTTCGAGACTCCCGCGCTCGCCACGGTGCGTGCGCGCGTCTCGGTGCGCGCCACGCTGGCGCGGTTCACGCCCAACGACACACGCGAGTACCTGCAGATGCGCTTGAACGCCGCGGGCGTGCCGTGCACGGGCAAGTTCTCGCGCAAGGCGGCGCGCGACATTCACCAGGTCTCGGTCGGGCTCGTGCGCGTGATCGAAGGGTTGGCGGCTGAATCGCTGCGACGCGCCGCACGTGCGGGCTCGGGCACCGTGTCGCCCGAACACGTGCGCGCCGCCGATCACGCGCTGCGCACCGGCCGGCCGAGCGACGAGCACGACACGCCGCCCCCGAGCCAGGTGCGTGCGGCCGCGGTGAACATGGCGGCCAACTCGCGCGCCGTGCCGAATGCACCCGCGCCGCGCCATGCGCCCACGCAGC
>JANMAX010000080.1:0-7757 GCA_031360075.1 bacterium
CAAGCGGTCCGCCGCGCTCTGCCGAAGCGGCGGCGGCGTGCCGCGCCTCGCGATCGGCGTGCACCACCGCGTGCACGTCGGCTTCCCAAGTGGCCCCAGGGCCGTCCCACCCGGACTCGACCGCGGCCTCCGGAGTCGTACTTCCCGCACGGACCTGCGCCGCGAGCTTTGCCGCGGACTGCTGCCAGAGCGGCGTGGTCATGGGTTCACATTCTCCACGATCGGCGGCACAAGGAAGAAATGCGCCTCGGTTTCGGGAGCCGCCGCAGTCGCGGCCTCAGCGGTCAGTCGACGTCCATCGGGCTCATCCGCGCGCAGCGGCGCGTCAGCCGGGGCAAACGCGGTCGGCGCACAGCCTGCGAGATCGAGTTGGTTGAGCGTCGCAACGAAGTCGAGCACGCTTGAGAGTTGCGCCGCGACCTTGTCCATGTCCCCGGCCGGGATCTCGAGGCGGGACAGTTCCGCGATGCGCGCCACTTCGGCCCTATCGATCGACATCGGCTCCCCCTGTCACGAACCGCGCGAGCACTTTCTTGACCGCACCCGCGAACCGCACCGTGAGCTTCATCTCGGGCCCGTCGCCCTCCGCTTCCAGCACCGTGCCGCGCCCGAACTTGTCGTGGTAGACCACCTGCCCCAGCGCTTTGCGCGAGGCGGCACTGCGACTCGGCACAGTGATCCCATACGAAGGGCGATGCGCCCCATCGTCCAGATCGAGCGAGATGTCCGAGACTTCGTCGCGCTGATAGCCGCGACCGTCGCCGTAGCGCGCATCATCCACACGCCGAGCGCTTGCGCTGGAACTCGACGCACGAGCGCGATTCCAGCGCGAGTCATCGTCGCTGCGACCCGACGTGCGACCGGCCGAGCCACGCGAAGGCGCCCCGTGACTCATTCCGCCGCTCACCGACTCGCGCTGGAGCAGATGCTCCGGCACTTCATCGACGAACCGCGAGACCGCAGCGCCCCATGCCCCGTCGAACCGGCGACGATACGCCGCCGCGGTGAGCAGCACTTCATCCCGGGCGCGGGTGATCGCCACATAGAAGAGGCGGCGCTCCTCCTCGAGTCGGTCGGCATCATCCAGCGACGAGCCATGCGGCAGGAGTCCCTCCTCCAGCCCGGCGATCGCGACCACGTCGAACTCGAGTCCCTTGGCGTTGTGCACCGTGAGCAGCAGCACCCGGTCGCCTTCGGTGGTGCGGTCGGCATCCGTGAGCAGCGCACACTCGGACAGCCAGGCCAGCAGCCCGCCGCCGCCGGGTTCGTTGGCGTGCACGGCGGCGAAGTGCGCGGCCGCGACCCCCAGCTCCTCGACGTTGGCACGGCGCTCGCGCAAGTCCTCCTCGCCGGCGGCATCCAGATGCTGCAGGTATCCCGAAAGCTCCAAGAGCCGCCCATAGACGCGATCGACCGGCTCCTCGAGCATGCCGCGCAGTTCGTCGATGAGCCGCACGAACTGCGCCGCGCCGGTCTTCGCCGCGCCGCGCAGCCCGCCGCCCGCGACCAGCATGCGCAGAGCGCCGACCGGGTCCGCGCCCGGCAGTTGCAGATGGGCGCGCACCTGACCCTCGACCACGGCACCGAGGCCCCGGCGCGGCGTGTTCCAGCAGCGGAAGAACGACGCCGTGTCGAGCGGGTTCACCGCCAGCCGCAGGTACGCGAGCATGTCCTTCACTTCGCGGCGCTGGAAGAACGACACGCCGCCGACGATCTCGTACGGCACGCCGTTCTGGCGCAGTTCGGTCTCGAGCGCGCGCGACTGGGCGTTCGTGCGGTACAGCACGGCGCAGTCGGCGAGCTGCCGGCCGCGCGTCTGCTGGCGCTGCAGCCAGTGGCGCACACGCCGGGCCTCGAACGTCTCGTCCGGCGTCAGGGCGAACGTGAGCTTTGCGCCGTCCCC
This sequence comes from bacterium, assembly GCA_031360075.1. GTDB lineage: Bacteria > Eisenbacteria > RBG-16-71-46 > RBG-16-71-46 > RBG-16-71-46 > JAIOPA01. The sequence goes on from JANMAX010000080.1 coordinate 1,904, forward strand.
GCGATCGCTCCATAGGGTCTTGCCCTTGCGTGCGACGTTGTTCGAGATCACCGCGTTCGCGGCGTCGAGGATGTTCTTGGTGCTGCGGTAGTTCTGCTCGAGCCGGATCGTGACCGCCCCGGGGAACGCGCGCTCGAAGTCGAGCACGTTGGCCAGGTCCGCGCCGCGCCAGCCGTAGATGCTCTGATCGTCGTCGCCCACGACGAAGACATTGTGGTGGACGTTCCCGAGCGAGTGCACGAGCCGGAACTGCGCATGGTTCGTGTCCTGGTACTCGTCGACGAGCACGTGCTGGAAGCGGCGCGACCAGCGCGCGCCCGCTTCGGGGAAGTCGGTCCACAGCCGCACGGTCTCGCCGATCAAGTCATCGAAGTCGAGCGCACCGGCACGGCGCAATGCGGTCTGGTACTTGCCGTACAAAGCCGCGATGTGGCGGTCGAAGTCGCTCATGGCCGCGCGTTCGGCTTCCGCGGGGCGCACCAGCGAGTTCTTGGCGTCCGAGATGCGGCCGAGCACGACCCCGGTCTTGTAGACGGTGTCGGGCAGCCCGCTCGCGCGCACCAGTTCGCGGATGATGCCTTCCTGGTCATCGCGGTCGTAGATGCTGAAGCCCGCGGGCAGCCCCAACGTGCCCGCCTCGCGCCTCAGGATCCGCAGCGCGGTGGCGTGAAACGTCCCGATCCACAGCACCCTGGCCACTGGCCCCAGGTCCCGCTCGATGCGGCCACGCATCTCGCGCGCAGCGCGATTCGTGAACGTGAACGCCAGGATGGCCTCGGCCGGCACGCCGCGCTCGAGCAGGCGGGCGACACGGCCGGTGAGCACGCGGGTCTTGCCCGAGCCGGCGCCGGCGATGACCAGTGCGGGCCCGCGCTCGTGCTCGACCGCTTCGTGCTGGGCTGGATTGAAGGTGGCGACGGCCAACGGCGACTCCGCACGAGGGTGTGTGAGGGGGCAGGAGGAGCCGCAATCTATCGCATGCGAGCGCAGCGCTCCAGAACGACGCCCGGCGGCGTGCGACCACGGCCGCGCGACCGGTGGGGCCGGCGCACCAACGCGACGGGCCGCCGGGAGTCCCGGCGGCCCGCGCGCGGCCCCTCGTGTGCTACTTCACGAACAACATCTCGCGGTACTTGGGCAGCGGCCAGTGCTCGTCATCGACGAGCGATTCCAGCTTGTCGGCGGCATCGCGCACTTCCTGCATGAGCGGGCGCATCTTGCCTCCGAGCGTGCGGCACGCCGCCATCTCGTCGTGCGAACCGTGCAGGCTGTCGAGCAGCGCGGTGATGCGCGCCGCACCGTCCTGCACCGCCTCCAGCCCCGACGCCAGCGCGGTGACCCGCTTGCCGTAGGCCGAACCCTTGGCCGAGCCCGCCGCCTCCGACACCACGCGCCACGCCGCACCCGTGGTGACGACCTGGCGCTCGACCGCCGGGATCACCGCCGTGTTCAGCAGGTCGACCATCGCCTCGGCCTCCAGGGTCACCTGCTTCAGGTAGCGCTCGGCGGCGACATTGAAGCGCGCGTCCACCTCGAGCTGGCTCAGCACACCCGTGCTGACCAGGAACCCGTGGTGTTCCGGCTTCATGACCTCGGCGAGCGAGGCCGGCGTGTCGGCCAGGTTCGGCAGGCCGCGCTTCGCGGCCTCGGCCTTCCACTCCTCGCTGTATCCATTGCCCTCGAAGCGCACCGCGGCCGACTCGGTGAACACTTCACGCAGGAGTTCCACGACCGCCTGGTCGCGGTGCGCGGGCTTGCCGTCGAGCTTCTTCTTGAGCCGTTCGGTCATCTCGGCCAGTGCCGCCGAAGCAGCCGCGTTCAGCACGGTCATCGGCACGGCGCAGTTCTGCGAGCTGCCGACCGCGCGGAACTCGAACTTGTTGCCCGTGAACGCGAATGGCGATGTGCGGTTGCGGTCGGTGTTGTCCCTCGCCAGCGTCGGCAGCTTGCCGACGCCCATCTCGAGCAGGAAGTGCTCGGGATCCTTGGCCGCCTCGCCCTTCATCAGGCGCTCGATGATGTCGGTGAGCTGCCCACCCACGAACGCCGACAAGATCGCCGGCGGCGCTTCATTGGCCCCCAGACGCAGGTCGTTGTTGGCACCCGACACCGACCAGCGCAGTGCCACGGCGTGGTCGTGCACCGCCTTCAGGCAGACCGCGAGGAACGCCAGGAAGCGCAGGTTCTGGTGCGGCGTCTTGCCCGGCTCCAGCAGGTTCTCGCCGCGATCGGTGGCCATCGACCAGTTGCAGTGCTTGCCGCTGCCGTTGATGCCGGCGAACGGCTTCTCGTGTAGCACGCACACGAAATCGTGGCGCAGCGCGACGCGGCGCGCGACATCCATGGCCAGCACATTGTGGTCGTTCGCGAGGTTGATGTCTTCGAAGATCGGCGCCATTTCGAACTGCATGGGCGCGACTTCGTTGTGACGGGTGCGCACGGGAATGCCGAGCCGGTACATCTCGTGCTCCATCTCCTCCATGAACGCCAGCACGCGTGCCGGGATGCTGCCGAAGTAGTGATCCTCGAACTGCTGATGCCGTGCCGAGCCCGCGCCGATCAGCGTGCGGTCGCCGAGCACCAGGTCGGGCCGCAGCGAGTGATGCGCGCGGTCGACCAGGAAGTACTCCTGTTCACAGCCGAGCGTGCCGTGCACCGACTTCACATCGACATCGCCCAGCAACTTGAGGAACCCGGTGGCGTTCCGGGACAGCACTTCGAGCGAGCGCAGCAGCGGGGTCTTGTGATCGAGCGAGTGGCCGTGGTAGCTGATGTAGGCAGACGGGATGCACAGCGTGCGGCCATTCGTGCTCTCCACGAGGAACATGGGCGAACTCGGGTCCCACGCGGTGTAGCCGCGCGCCTCGAACGTGCTGCGCATGCCGCCCGAAGGGAACGAACTGGCGTCTGGCTCGCTCTGCCACAGCTGCGAGCCCGAGAACTTCTCCAGCACGCGCGACTCGCCGGACATCTGCACGTTCAAATCCGCGAAGCTGTCGTGCTTCTCGGCCGTGAGGCCGGTCATGGGCTGGAACCAGTGCGTGAAGTGCGTCGCACCATGCGAGACGGCCCAATCCCGCGCCACGGAGGCGACGGTATCGGCGACTTCGCGCGTCAGCGGCGTGCCGTGGCGGAGCGTCGAGACGAGCGCGTTGTAGACGTCGCGCGGCAATTTCTCGCGCAGTTTGATCAGATCCAGCACGTGTCGCCCGAAGTAGCTGCTCACCGGAGCGCGATGACCATCCGGGAGGCGCGGAGCGTCGAAGGTGCGGGGCTGGCGCGCGGAGACTTCGAGGCGCACCGGATTGCGAGGTGAGGACATGACGGGACTCCCTCTGAGCTGGACCGTGGCGAGGGCGCTTCCCCCGAGACGATCCGGTACCGGGTTCGGAGCCACCGCGAGCCGGAATGACCCACGCGCGACCCCATCCGTGCTGAGATGTTACCTCGGGATGCGCCTGTGCCGCTACCGGCAATTCGGGGGCGCCTGCTCCTCAGAACCAGATCGGCAACCGGCGGGCGGACCCGCATGGTCTTGCGCGCGCTCCCCGCGGCGTGGGGGGCCCGCCTCGTCCCGCCCCGTCGCCATGCTGACGCTGCGCCCTGTGGTGCGCCTGGCCGGCTGCACGCCGGAGCAGCCGTCAGGACCGGCTGAGATCGTCAACCGGGCACAACTGGATCGCGAGGAGCGCACGCGGCCCGAAGCCAAGCTCGCGGATTACATGAGGCAACACGCCTTAACTTAAACGCAGCTTTTGCACTACGACGCCGAGAACCTAACGAGTAGCGCTCACCGAACGCCGATGCACCAGCGTCGCCTGTCACGAAGCGAGCGTCTTCAGTTCCACCGTGCGGGCGGTCCGTGCGGCTCAGAACTCGGGCCCGATGCTGAAGTGCCAGCGCGGTCGCTTGGAAACCTGCAAGTCGGTCGCCCACGCCACGTCCAGCTTCATGGGCAGGCCGAGCAGCCATGAGCGGATACCGGTGCCGAACGCGAAATGCGGATCGGTCAAGTGGCGACCGCGTTCGTCGACCTCCCAGAACCGCGGCCGCGTGCTGCCGCTCCAGACGGTCCCCAGATCGGCGAAGATGGCGCCGTGCAGGCGCAAATTGCCAATCGGTAGCGGGCCGACCACACCCAGATTTTCGATGAACGGGAAGCGCAGCTCCAGGTTGGCCATCGCGAGGCGGGTCCCGATCAGGTCGAAGTCCCGGAACCCGCGGATGGTCGAGAAACCGCCCACCCGGAATGACTGCGGGTTGCGACCGCTGCTGGCTCCGGCAAGCGCGCGATACGCGAACGAATAGCCGTGGGACAGGTCGAAGTAGCGCCGACGATCGACCGTCACGGTGTGATAGGCTAGGCTGTTCGGCACGAGAGCGATGGACGGGCTGTACGTCAGATTCCAGCGGCCGCCGTTCACCGGTCCGAACTCGCCGAACAGCGAGTTGTCCCCGACCAGCGACAGCGACGGCGACGTCACTGCGCGGTACTCCCGGTTCGTTCGCACGAAATCGCCATTCGGACGTTGCTCGAAGAACTGCTCCTCGACGAACATCTGGGTGAACGCGGCCTCGACGCGGCGGAACCGGTCGAATGGGTAACGGATCCCCGCCAGCACTCCGAACGAACGTTCCGAGAACAGCTTCGCACCCGACAACTGCTCGCCCAACGTGGTGACGCGCGACTGGTAGTAGTTCTTGAAGTGGAACGCACCCACGCTCCAGTCGAGCCGGTGCGGCAGCACCGCGTACTGGATCAGCGCGTTGGCATCGCTGACCGAGTTCGAGAACACGTCGCCGGCGAAGTACAGGCTGTGGTCACCGAGGAAGTCGCTGAACACGATCTGCGTCGAACCGGCGAAGCCATAACTGCTGGCCGCGAGCGCCCCGACCTGCACGGCCTCGGGCGCGAGCCGCCAGCGGTAGGGTTGCGGTTTCTGACCGAGCACACTGTCCGAGAGCGCGAATGCCCCGCCGCGTTCGAGGAGCGGCGTCAGGACGGGCCGCACCACTTTGCGAGCGGTGTCCGCCTCGATGTCCACGGGGGCCGGCATCGGGAAGCCGCCGCCGTTCCAAGCCGGCGGCTCGGATGCCACCGGACGGAACGGCCCGCGGGCCCCACCCGACCGGCCGCCTTGCATGGCGAGCGTGGTGTCCGGCGTCGTGGCCGAGTCCGGCCACGATGCCAGCAATGCAGCGCGCAGGGCGTTCGCACTGCTGTCGCGCACGACCGGCTGTCGTGCCGCGGCAAGCGACAGGACCGAACCCGGCGCATGCTCGCGCAACCGGTCGAGCACGGCGTTCGTGGCGAGCGGCTGCTGGACCGAGAAGATGTCGTAGCCGCCCCGATCGAACGCCGCGAACACCAGACGGTCGTTCTGGCGCGACCACGACAGTGACAACACGCCGCCCGTGAGATCGGTGAGCTGCGTCACGGAGCTGTCGCGCAGGTCGAACAGCGCCAGGTTGGACGCGCCGCTACGATCGGTGATGAACGCCAGTTTGCTGCCGTCCGGCGACCAGGCCGGAGCGTGATCATCGCCGGAGGTATCCAGCAGGAAACTCGTCTGACGGGTCGCGACGTCCATCTGGAACAGCGCATAGCGACCGAAGCCGTCCGTGCGGCGCTCCGGATTCAGCACCACCGGGGACATGCGGTCGGAGGCGAATGCCAGCCGCGTGCCGTCGGGCGACCACGCCGGCTCCTTCTCGTCCCACGCGTCGTCCGTCAACCGCGTCACGGCGCGGGTCTTGACGTTGACGACATAGAGGTCCGAACGTCCACCCGCCAGCCCCGAGACCACGATGGAATCCGATACCGGCGACCACGCCGGGAACGACAGCTCATCGG
>JANMAX010000144.1:0-6444 GCA_031360075.1 bacterium
TGCCCTGCTGCTCGCGGCTTGTCTGGCCACGCGCATCTACTTCATCGTCGCGATTCCGTCCTGCGCCGAGGACGCGTACATCACGTTCCGTTACGCCGCGAACTGGGCGCACGGTCTGGGCCCGGTGTTCAATCCGGGCGAGAAGGCCTGGGGCTTCACCTCGCCGTTGTGGACCGGTCTCCTGGCGCTCATGACGGCCGTGGGCGCGCCCATCGAACGGGCCGCGCGTCTCACGCTGGTGGGTTGTGACCTGTTGAGCCTGGTGCTGGCGTGGCGCCTGCTCGAACGGCACTCCCGTCTGGCAGCCGCCGGGTTCGCGCTGTTCTTCGCGCTGTGGCCTCGGCTGGCGCATCTGCCGGCCACCGGGCTCGAAACCAGTCTCGTGACCTGCCTGCTGCTCGCCGCGGCCTCGCTGGCGACGACGCGGGGCGGTGGCGTGCTGAACGGGCTGCTTGCGCTCAGCCGGCCCGAAGGCGCCGCCATGAGCGTGCTGGTGGCCTGGTTGCTCGAGCGCCGGCAGCGCCTGGTGTGGCTCGCGCTGTCCGCGGCACTCGGCGGTTTCATGCTGTACTTCGGCCGCTGGTTCCCGGCGAGTGTCGGCAGCAAGGCCACGGTCTACGGCATCCAGTGGTTCCAGGGTGTGTACTGGCTCGAGTGGCTGCTCCCGGGCCGTGATCCGATCACGGCCGACGGCGAGGCACTCGCACCCATCGCCTTGTTGTTCGCGGCGGGGCTGATCGCCGTCATCGCGCAGTGGCGGCGCGCGACGTCACTGCGGTCGCCGCTACCGGTCGTGCTCGGCTGCGGATTGGCGCTGCTGTTCGGTTACATGCTGCTGGGGGTGCCGTGGCACTTCTGGTATGCACCCACGCCGATGGTCGCCATACTGCTCGCCGTGTTCCTGGGGCTGGCGTCCGCGGGCGTGCTGCGCTGGACACTGGTTCCCATGGCGCTGTTCCTGTTGCTCGCATGGCCCGGTGCGGCGGCGCGTGTGGTGCGGATGCAGACGCACGATGCCGCCATCTTCACGGGTCTGGGGGAAACGCTCCGCGAGGACGCCGCCGGCCGGGCTTCGACCGTGATGCTCGAGCCCATTGGCATCGTCGGGTACGTGAGCGGCATGCGCGTCATCGACGAGGTCGGGCTCGTGACGCCGTGGGTCGCGCACGAGCGCGCGCTCGGGGACGGCTGGTACGCGCGCGTCATGCAGCGCGACCGTCCGGACTACCTGGTGATCCGCCGTGACTGGCTGGCAGGCGGAGTGCCGTGGGCGGGCGCGGGCGCACCGTTCGCGTCGCGACCACAGGCCGATAGCGCACTGGCGGACTACGAGGTGCTGCGGCTGCGCGCGGGCCAGCGATTGCCGGATGGAGCCGCGAAGCTCCTGATCCTCCGGCGCAAGCGCTAGCCCGGACTGTGCATGAGCCGGTGGCCTGCGAGCGCCGGATGAAACCGGTCAGGCCGACTTCCGCCGCCATTCACCGAGCTCCGAGTCGAGCCGGGCGAGCGCGGCACGCAGACTCGAGCGCAGTTGTGGGACGCCATCCAAACGGCCCTCGCCGGCCTCGTGCTCGAGTGCGGACACGATCCGGGTGGCCTCGCCAGCGCTCAGGTTGAGCAACATGCCCTTCAAGCTGTGCGCGGCGAACTGGACCTGCCGGGTGTCGAGCGCCCCGAGCGCGGCGTCGAGCTTCGCGAGTGAGCGCGGCAGTTCCTCGTCGTAGATCGTGACGATCGCGCGCAGCACGTCGTCGTCGCCATCGACCCGCGCCAGCAGTGCATCCCGATCCAGCACAGTGTTCGGTGGACTCATCGGGCCCTGAGTCGGCGCGGTGACCGGAGTGGTTCGGGCACCGGATCAAGTCCCGCGCGACGGCGGGGGTTCTCCCCCGGAGCGCCGACGCAGTACAGGACCGCGGTCCGGGGACCAGCCAGCGTCCGGCCAATGCGATGCTGCGATCGGGGCATGGGCATCTCCATGGCGTTCACGGGCGGCAGGCGGCAGCGCCTCGCGGTGAGGCGGCATGTCGCCCGTCAAGTATCGGACGACGGGCGCCGGACTTGAGCATTTGCGAGCACGGCCCTCGGGACCGGGTTCAGTACACCCCTTGGCCCGTGAGTTGGCAGTGGGTGGGACCTGCCGCGAAACTGCGCGTCATCGTCAGGTCGGCTCGCCTGTTTCCCGGAACAGGGCGGGCTGGCTCAGGCGGCCGCGCGCAGTTCGCCGTCGGTCCCGAACTCCTCGGGCGGTAGGACGCGGATCACCTGGTCCGTTTCGGGCATCGGCTCCCAGAGTTCGGGTGAGTCCTCGGACGGGCGTGTGCCGTCGGGGCGGACGAGCACGCGGCAGTGCGGGCGTCGCGGGTCCAGCGCGCTCGGGGACAAGCTCAGCACGGTGTGCCCGGAGCGCATCTCGAGCATCGAGCCCGCCGGGTAGTGTCCGACGGCCTGCAACAATGCCCACACCGGGGCGGGATCGAACTTCGCGCGCTCCTGGCGCAGGATCAGGTGCAGGGCTTCGAACGGGGTCATCGGCCGGGCGCGATACGCGCGGTGGGCGGTGACGGCGTCGAAGAAGTCGGCAACCGCCACGATCCGTGCGGACGTCGACACCGACTCGACGCCGACGGCCGGGGGATATCCACTGCCGTCGAGGCTGACGTGATGGTGCAGCGCGACGCGTGCGGTATCGAGCGTCAGCTTCGTCAAGTGGGGCAGGCGGCACACCATCTTGAAGCCCTCGAGCGGATGACGGCGGATCGCCACCCACTCCGATTCCTCGAGCCGGCCCGGCTTCTGCAGGATCTCCGTCGGCACGGTCACCTTGCCCACGTCGTGCAGCAACGCGGCGACACCGAGATTCGCCAGCTCCTGCCGGCTGAGCCCCAGCACCTGGCCGATGCGAATCGACAGCACGCTGACGTTCACACAATGAGCGTAAGTGTGTTCATCGTGTTCGCGGAGCGCGGTCATCCCGATGATCGAGTACTCGCTCTTCATGACCTGATCGACCAGCGGCTGCACGACGCGCCGAGCCTGCTGGAGCGCCGGCCGGCCCTGACGAGCCGATTGTGCGATGACGCGTTCGGTGCCGGCGACCGCACCCTGGTACATCCGCTGCGCGCGTGCACGGACGTCCAGTTCGGACGGCTCCGGCCCGTCCGCTTGTTCGATCGCGGCTTCGCGGCCCGCCAGCTCGCGAGTCAGCACCGGTACGATGTGGCGCAGTCCGTGCGTGACCATTTCGCCGGCGAGGGATTCACCGCTGTTCGCGCCGTGGAACCGCAGCATGAGCATCAAGAAAGTCTCGAGCTCCGAAGCCGGCACGCCCGAGCGGACGCGCAGGCCGGCGAGCCCGCGCCCCGACAGTTCGGTGGTCAGCGCACGGAACATCCCGGTCTGCGAGCTCGACGGCCGCAGCCGGATGCCGTTCAGGTAGAAGTAGTCCCCGAGCACGACCAGCAGCACTTCATCCGTGGCGAGCTGCCGGAACGTGCTCTCGAGCTCACCCAACTGTGTCTGCACCGTCTGGTTGGAGGGGGCGTACAACTTGAGCACACGCAGCAGCCCGTGCAGGCGCTGCAGGATGACCAGGCCGCATTCCCGTTCACGCTCGCCGGCGCTTCCACCGGAACCCGGTTGCAGGGCCGGGTTCATCGCGACTTGGATGCAGCCAGTGCGAGACTCGCCGCCTCCCGGGTCTGGTTCCAGCGCGAACCCATGGCGCTCATGAGCACGGTCACCGCTGCAGGCGAGCCGAGCCGGGCGAGGCAGCGTGCGACCCCGAGCAACATGTGCTCGGCATCGGGCGGCGGACGCTTCGCGGGATCCAGTCTCGACTCCAGGAGCGGGATGATGGCATCGTCTCCCGTGACGGCAAGCGCGGACAACACCGCGCGCTGCTCCTCGAGTGGGCGCTGGGGGAAATCGTCGGCCATCAAGCGCTCCACCAGCGATGTCGAGAGTTCGGCGTCCGGGCCCACGGCCAGCAGCCGCAGTGCCCCCGACAGTTCGCGAACATCGTCCGACTTGATGGCCTGGAGCAGGACGGGACGTGCGAGTGCGGCAGGAACGGTGCTCAGCGCGCCGATCACCTCGAGACGAACCCGGCGGTCCGGGTGCCTGATCACTCCTGCCAGGGGCGCCACGATCTTCTCCCCCCCGATGGCGTGCAAAGCGGTGACCAGATTGCGCACCACAAACCAGCGCGGATCGCCGAGCCAGGCCGCGATGCGGTCCACTTCGCCGCCCGCGACCTCGGCGACCGCCCGCGCCAGTGGCCGCCGTACCCGCTGCTGATGGCTCTCGGCCATGATCAGGATGAACCAGTCGAGACCGGATGGGCCGATGGCGTGCGCGAGTTCGATGAACAGCGCGACGTCCTGCTGGTTCTGCGCATCGAGCGTGCGGATCACGGTCCGTGTCACGACCGACTCCGGCTGTGCCAATGCGGCCCAGCGTTCGTGCTCGTCCGCTCCGGCGTGGCACGCTCGCAGGACGGGCAGGGCCCGTCGCGCGCCCACCCAGTCACCACCGGACAGCGCGTCGTCGACGATCTCTGATGCCGTCGGGCCCAGCGCCGCACGCTCCTGCGCATCGAGCCCACAGCGGATCGCATCGTCGAGCAGCGACAGCATGGCGGCTCCGCGATTCGCGCTCTGCTCGGTTGCACGGCTGTCCTGGAAGCGGCGTACGGCCGCGGCCGCCCCGGCTTCGATCTGCGCAAGTTCCTCATGCAGCGGTCCGGTCGGATCGGAAGCAGTCCAGTCCTCGGATCGCGAGGGCTCCGCGGCCGTAACAATGGCCCCCGGAGCGCCCGCAGACTCCGAAGTGCTGGCGGCGATCGCGGCTGTCGCCGTCGTGACGTCCGCGCCCTGCGGCCACGCCAGCGGGGGACCGCTGCGTGCCGGGCCGCTGGACTCACGCCCCTCCGGTTCCAGCTCGATGTCGGCCTCGGCCGAGACATACTGCATGTCGAGGTGCGTGAGCTCGGCATCCCACAGCAGCATGACGAGGTCCTGCTCGGGATCGCGTCCGACGCTGCTCATGCGCACCACGCTCGTGAGGATGACGTCCAGCTCATCGCGATCCATGCCTGGCGCGAAGGTCAGCGCATGGATGCCGTCACGGAAGAACACGAGGCTCAGCTGGTCATCACGTGTGCGCGACTGGTAGACCACGGTGCCCGCGCAGGTCACGGTATCCGCCGTGAACCGCAGCGTCAGTGGGCCATGGGCCTCGAGGAGTTCGCCGAGGGCGGCCGCCAGTTGTGCGCGGAACTGCTCCACGGTCGGATTGTGCTCGTCGTAGAGCCGCCACGTCTTGAGCGTGCGCGAGAACAGCTGCAGCCATGCGGCCGCTTGCCGGATGATGGCATCCTCGGCCGGAGTGTGCTCCGCCTCGGGTGGTGTGGATCCTGGTGAGTGGTTAAGGCCCATGAGTCACTGACCTCGTTTGCGGGGCGGCGATGCCACCGGTGGTACCTGCAATCATCGGCAGTCCGGGCCTGAATCCGAAGGCCATTCAAGGCCCTGTTGCGCGGGCTCCCGGGCCGCCCATTCATCCCAGCGAACGGGCACGCCAAGGGAGGGTTCCCCACGGCGGGGCCGGAAGGCCGACCCGGCGTCCGGCGTCCCGTCCGCCGTCCGGGGCCGCTGCGGCTTCGGGTCCGGACGCTACCGCGCCCACACGACGCGCAGGTTCCACGTCAGCGCCCCACTCGAGGCACGCACCCGGTAGACCCGGAGGCGCGGAACGCGCTGCGGTGCCGTGGCCATCCCACATGATCGTGCGCACGCCGGCGGGCACGCCGCCCGCGGTCAGCACGCACACGTGCCTGCCGATGAAGCCGTCGGGCCGGATGATCGCAGCCATCATCCGGAATGTCCCACCGAGCCCGCTCTTGCCGATGTCCGCCCACGGGGTCCTGACTTCGAAACCACTCGTCGCAGTGGCCGCACCAGCACCCGGCCGGTCGCGGAGTGCATTCCGCACTGCACAGGGCGTAACGCAGTTCGCCTGCCGCGACCAAGTGGTGATTTCCGCCCTCCAGCCGCGCAAGACCATTGAACCACTTGCCTGCAATTGGGAGCATTGGTCCTGCAAGCGCCTGCCGCGCTCGTCGCTCTGTTCCCACGTCCAGGCCGTATCCGGCTGGCCCGTCGCACTCCCCACGTTTGCGATGGCCAGCTCTGCTGCGCATTCCCCCTGTCGTTCTCTCACCTCCTCCCCTCTCCAGGAGGCCACACTTGAGCAGTCCGTTCATGAAATTCCCATCGGCTCGGGTCGTCACCACGGCGCTCGGGCTCCTGCTCGGTCTGAGCGCTTGTTGGCGCTCACCCCGGTTGACCGCGCCGGTGTCGGGCGCTGGCCAGCCGGTTCAGACCGCCCGCGCCATCCCGGGGAGCGGCCCGAAGTTGATCCCGAGCCCTCGGGAGTGCGCGG
>JANMAX010000153.1:0-1663 GCA_031360075.1 bacterium
CGGCCGGCACCTTGGTGGCGTCGGCCTTGTAGGCTTTGCCGGCATCGGTCAGCGCCGCACCGCCCGCCACGCCCGTGTGACACGTCGCGCAACTGCGCTTGGTCTGATCGGCAACGCTCGGGAACGCCAGCGCCACCGCCGTATGGGCGGCCGCGGCGGCCACCAGGACCAGCGCCAGGATCCCTCTGTGCTTCACCATCGTCGTCCCTTTCCAACCCGGGTGGTCCCGTCTCGATCGCCATGACAGGACTCGAGCCGCCCCCGGATGGGCCACCGGCCTGTGCTGCACCGAACCTGTAGCGCTCACCGCATACAACCTGAGCGTCGCGCTTCCGGGTTGCAAACGATAGTGGCCAAAGGTGGATGCGGCGTCAGGAATCGGTGCGGTTCACGGCTGCAGGGCGATGCGCCCGGGTGTCCATGCCGCAACTCCGCAGCGTCGCCCTGGACCCTGCCCCCGAGCATCCGGAGCGTGCCGCCGCCGGGCTGCGCGTGCCCGGGATCGTTAGCGTCGAGGTCGATGCCGCGCTGAAGCACGGCCCGCCCAGCAGCCCTGCGGCCACTGGGCGGTACATGTTCCCGGGGGAGGCGCGGGAACGGCGCTACTCTTCGGTCTCGTGTTGCGGCGCGTGCTTCCAGCCCGCCTTGCCGCCGAGCACATAACGGGAGAAGTGCTCGAGGTAGACGACGAAACGCTTGCGCTCCCAGTCGGTCGTGCCCTGGACCTCGACCCACTGGTTCTGGCTCTCGTCCAGGTACCACAGCACGGGTTCGCTGGCGTCGGCGAGCTTGCTGTCGGGGTCGGCGGCGGTGCCGGTGAAATCGATCGAGAGCTCGACCGGGGTGGCGAACTTCGTGCCGTGCGGGCCGAACTGCACGTCGAGGATGTTGGGGTCGTAAGTCCGGATGGTGATGAGCTCGGAGCTTTCGAGCGAAGCCTTCGAGAATCGCAGCGCGTAACGGCTGCCGATCACCGACTGTTCGACGCCCGGAAGCACGAGCACGGCGGTCACCAGCTGCCAGTTGAGCGATGTGGTCGGCGGCGCGGGCACACCCGTGAGGTTGGCACTGCTGTCCGAAGGCACGCTCAGACGGCTGGGCGGTGCCGGGACCTGCACGTTGGGTTGCATCGCGGCCGGTTCGCCGACCGCAGCCGGAGAACTGAACGTACCGCGAGAACAACCAGACAAGGCCAGCGCGAACAGGACGATGGCGAGAGAGCAGCTGAGCACTCGGGTTGGCTTGCGCATCGGGTGTACCTCCCAGGGTCTGCCATGGACTATCGCAATCGACGGACCACGAACCGGGTTTCACTGGGGTTGCATCCCGCCCGCTGGCACCACCCCGCAGCGTGCCTGCGCTAAGGACTTGCAGCGCCGCGTGCGCCTTGCCCTGCGGCGCGCTGCGCGCTGCATGGGTGCGCAGGCCGGAACGGCGCGCGCTGTCGGGTCAACTCGCCCGCGTGCTGGGGGGACGCACCCAGACGCAGCGACGACGACGGGCAGGCGGGCGCCACGGACAAATGAGGTGGCCCACTCCGGAGCGCGCTGCGCCCGAACAGCCGAGCGCCCGATTGCGCATCGCCCCCGGGCGCACAACGATATCCGCTTCTATACGGCACGCGCACACTCCATAGAGCGCTGGGGTTACCGGCTACAGCCAC
>JANMAX010000093.1:0-2269 GCA_031360075.1 bacterium
CGCTTGCCGACTACACCCTTGGAGCCGTGCCCCGGGGCGCGCCTCCGGTGACCGTGCTCGGCGACGGCACGCTGAGCATTGCGGGCGACCAGATGCTGTGGAGCGTGTTCAACGATCTCGGCAAGGGCTCCGCGCACAACGGCGCCGGCAGCGCGCTGCCACTCGGACTCGAGGTCCAGCAGACCACGTGGGCCTACAACCGGCCGGGCGTGCTCGGTAACACGCTGTTCATGCGCTACCGGTTGATCAACCGCAGCGCGAACACGCTCAGCCAGACTCGCGTCTCGCTGTGGTCCGATCCCGACCTGGGCGGGTTCGTGGACGACCTTGTGGGCTGCGACACCACGCGCAGCCTGGGCTTCTGCTACAACGCCACGAACTCCGATCAGCAATACGGCGCCGCGCCGCCCGCCGTGGGATTCGACCTCCTCCAGGGACCAAGCGGTGCCGGCGCCGGGCTGACCATGCGCTCGTTCAATCGCTACGTGAACGGCACCGATCCGCAGGACTCCACCGCAACCTACAACCTGATGCAGGGGCTCAACTCGGACGGCTCACCGCAGGTCGATCCCATCTCCACGCTGGGCACCCCCTACGCCGTTCCCGGCGATCCGGTCCTGAACCAAGGCTGGCTCGACTCATCGCCTTCGGATCGGCGCATGATGCTGACCAGCCGCCCGTTCACGCTCGCGCCGGGTGCAACGAACGAACTGGTGTGCGCCATCATCGTGGCTCAGGGCTCGGACCGGTTGGACAGCGTGACCTTGCTGAAGGCGCAGGACCAGGTCGTCCAGACGGCGTTCGACGCCAACACGATCGGGCTGCTCGATGCGCCCAACAGCGCCGCGGCATCTTTGACACTGGCGGCACCGTGGCCGAACCCGGCGCGCGGTGCGTTCACGGTCACGTACTCGCTGCCCGCGACCGGAAGCGCCACGCTCGAGCTGATCGACGTCGCCGGGCGCCTCGTGCTTGCTCGCGCGTTGGATGCGCGCAGGGCCGGATCGCACACCGTCACGCTCGACGCTCCGCGCGAGCGCCTGGCAGCGGGTGTGTATTTCGTGCGCCTGGCACATGCCCGCGGCCAGCTCACGCGTCGCGTGGTGCTGATGCCCTAGCGCGCGCTTGGCGTGCTGTGTTGCCCCTCCACCCCGCGAGGCCCTAGCCTTGGCGCCTCGTGACGCCGAATCGCCGGGAGCACACTCAACGGAGGGGTATCGTGAAGCGCTTGCTGATGATGGCCGCACTGGTCCTGGCCAGCGCGGGCAGTACCCGCGCCCAGGCGCCGGCTGCCGCTGCCGCGCCCAAGACCGGCGTGCATTACGTGTACCTGGTGCGCCACGGCATCTACGACCGCGACACTCTGGCCACCGACGACCGTGTGGCCAATGGCCTGAACGCTCTGGGCCATGAGCAGGCTCGCCTTGTGGGAGCGCGACTGGCCGCGCTACCGCTCAAGTTCGACCGGCTGATCAGCAGCGAATTCCTGCGCGCCGCCCAGACCGCCGACGACATGGGCGCACTCATGAAGTTGAAGCCGACGCGCGACGGCGCGCTGAACGAGTGCACGCCGACCACGAACAACGCGCGCATGAACAGTGAGCAGGAGCGCGGCGAACTGGCCTCGTGCGATTCGGCACGCGCCGTGCAGTGGGAGCGCTACTTCACCCCCACGCCCGAGCGCGACACGTTCGACGTGCTGGTGTGCCACGGCAACGTGATCCGCTGGACCCTGATGAAGGCCGTGGGAGCCGACGTGAAGAACTGGCTCAACCTGGACAGCGGCAACTGCTCACTGTCGATCTGGGCGATCCGCCCGGATGGGACAGCGCGCACGGTGATGTACAGCGACGTGGGGCACATCCCGACGGACAAGCAGACGTGGAGCGGGAAGGGCGGCGGGTGGGCGGGGAGGAACAGGTAGGGGCGACAGCGCCTCCCATAATACCCCTTGCCGAGCGAGTATGATGTGCCCAGGATGTGTGACTCCGCTTTGTGATACCGCACATCCTAACCGAGGAAGGCTTCATGCTTCGCTGGCATGGGCACGTCACGCAAAGGCGCGGGGGCAAGCTCCGCGAACCGATAATCGGCGAAAGCTTCTCTGGGATTGAGGAGATCGCAGCCTCGCTGCTTCGCGAGGCTGTCCAGAACTCCCTCGACGCCATACTTGACACTTCACAACCTGTGAGAGTGCGCCTCTACGTTTCCGGCGACGTGGGCGCGCTGGGCAGGGATGATGCCGACCGTTGGTTCAGCGATGCTTGGC
>JANMAX010000193.1:0-1524 GCA_031360075.1 bacterium
CCGGTGCGCAGCGCCTCGGCATAGAGCGCGCTGTCGGAGGCGGCGGTGACTTCGAGCGTGTAGTGGACCCCGCCGCGCTGGGCGCGGAACGCCAGGCTCTCGGCCTCGCCGGGTACGGCGAACAGCCGCGCCAGACTGTCGGCGGCGCGCTCGTTGTCGAGGTTCAGCAGCACCAGCAGGGCGCGCGCGGGCCGGTCGAACTCCGCACGGTGCTTGCGGTAGTGCGCCAGCAGCGTCAGCGAATCGGTCGGGATGCGTTCGACCACTTCATGCTGCAGCACGTTGGAGACGCCGTGGTACTCGACGCGGTCCGCGATCACGCTGGCGACTTCCGAGCGCCGGGCCAGCGCGGGCTGGTCGGCGGCCTGGCGGATGAGGCGCTCGAACAGGCTGTTCTGCACCAGCGCGCGCACGCCTTCGTCGTCCTTGACGTGCGGGCGATACACGCTCGACAGGCGCCGCCAGTCGGCGAGCAGGTCGGCCACGGTGAAGTCGCCCAGGCGTGACCTGGCCAGCACCTTCGCGGAGTCGGCGGCCGGGATCTTCGGCATCTGCTTGGTGAGCGCGATCTGCTGCATCGGCGACAGCTCTGGCGTCGACTGCGGCAGTTCGGCGAAGTAGCTGCCCACGGTCTTCAACAGCTCGTTGTCGTAAGTGGGTTTCAACTCGACCATCAGGCTCTCGCGCGCGGCGATGCCCATGGCGCCCTCGTCCAGGTCGGGCTGGCCGAGCGCGCGGCGGTGCGCTTCGATGCGCGTGAACTCGTCTGAGAGCGCGGCACGCAGCAGGATGTTGTCGCGCTCGGCCATGAACTGCACCGAGTCGGCACGGTCCCAGGGCCGTGGCGTGCGGGTGGCGTAGGCCGCCAGCAGGCGCTGCTCGATCATCAGCTCCAAGAACCGATCGCGGTCGAGCGGGGTAAGAGAGTCCGGGTTGCCGCCCAGCAGACGCACCGCGCGGACGAACCGCCGCCGGGAGATGTCCTCGCGGCCGTCGATGCGCACGAGCACGGAATCCGGCAGCAGGGACGGTGTCGCGCGCCTGCGGGCGGCCGGACTCGGGGTCAGGCGCGGCCGGGCTTGGGCCACGCGGGCGGGGGCGGCGGCCGCCCGCGGGGCAGCCAGCGGGTCGTCCGCGCGGGCCACGGCGGGTGTCGTCGAAGCGGGGGCGGCGCTGGCGGACACCCGGCCGGGGGCCACGAACAGCGCGACAGCAGCCAGCCACGGGATCACGGGCAGCATCAGGGGGGAGGTTCGCATGAGTAGTGGTGACCAGGTCCGGGTGGAGCTTCCGAGGGAGTGCAGGAGTGTACCGGGTCCGGCCTGCCATTGCAGCAGCGCGTCCGCAGCCTTGCCCTTGCCCGGACGGCTCCCTAGACTCAGCCATCCCATGCTCCCACCGACCCGTGAAGCCGCTTTCCTGCCCACGCTGCTCAGTACGTCGCGCTGGCCGTCGCTCCCGCTGGCGCTGCGTGCGCTGCTCCGGCCGTCGCTCCCGCTGGCGCTGCGTGCGCTGCTCCGGCCG
>JANMAX010000227.1:0-31923 GCA_031360075.1 bacterium
GGAGCGCTGTTGATGCTGGTGGGAACGGCCATGGCGGGAGTCCGCCGGGCCGGCGAGCAGGTGGGTCGCGAGCCGCGCCGGGTGGCAGCCCGCGCGGTGAACAGACCGGTCGCGGCGACGCCGAAACCGGTGGTCTAGCCCACGCGGGCTCCGGCCCGGGATGCGCACGCTGGCTGTGGTACTGGAGCAGGTTGTGGCCAGAGCCGGGTGCGCCGCCCGCGGTTGCGCAACTGCGAGGGCCCGCCTAGGGTAGGGGCCTTACGGTCACGGTCGTGTCCATCGAGCATGGCTGCGCTCGCGGTCCCGTCCGTCCGCGCGAGCCCGTCACGAGGCATGCGGACCGCCCGATGGTTCGCCCGGCAGGCCGCTGGGAGATCCCCCCGATGCCCAGTTCAAGCGTTCGCGCCGCCGTGCCGGGCGCGCTGCTCCTGCTCGTGTTCGTCCTGCCGCTGCCGACGGTGGCGTCGGCGCGTGCCGTGGAGCGCCCGCCGCCCGCGGCCTCAAGTGCCTCGTCGGGGCGTGAGATTGCCGCCGCTCCCGAGCGCGCAGCGACCGGCGCGCGCTCGGGTTCGCGCTACGCGCCGCCGGTGGTGGTCGCCAACTCGCAGGCCGCTGGCCCGCTGCCGGCGCCCCGGATCCAGGATGCCTCGAGCGACACCATCCTGTTCCGTGATCCCGACCCCAACGTCTACCCGCACGACTTCGCGTTCTATTACAATTCCGTGCCCGACACCGCCAACCACGAGCATCCGTGGAAAAGCGTGTTCCACCTGTTCTATATCCGCGCCGTGCCCGCGCTGCAGGCCGACAGTATTATTGCGCATGCGTGGTGCGAGGCGCTGGGTGGCCCGTGGACCGTGGATCTGGACGCATTCCGTCCGAGCGGTAAGGGCTGGGACTCCAAGAAGGTCTGGGCGCCTTCGATCCAATTCATCAACGGCAAGTACTACATGTTCTACACGGGTGTCGACGACAACGGCGACCAGAGCATCGGCTACGCCACCACGCCTGTGCTCGGCACCACCGACATCCAGTGGACGCGACGGAGCGAGCCGGTGTATTCGGCGCGCAACACGTCGTGGGCCGATACCATCGGGCACGAGATACCGGGCCTGGTCGCGTTCCGCGACGCGTTCGTGATGCCGGACCCCGACTCGACGGGCCGTTACCTGATGTTCAACTCGGGCGAGGATCGCCAGAACTTCCCGCATCACACCGTGGGCGTGGCTCGCAATGTCGCGGGCACGCTCGACTCGTGGACCGACCTCGGGAGCTACCCGGCCACGGACTTCCCGCACTCGGGGATCACGCGGGTCGAGTCCCCGCTCGTGGTGCGCGATTCACTCACGAAGTCGTGGCGCATGTTCGTGGCCAACGCCGACTACGATCTGCAGGGATTCAGCTCGACGGTGTTCCTCACCCAGTTGGAGGATCACCCGCTGGTTGATACGCGGGACACGGTCTGGCCCGGGAGTGATTCGCTCTACAGGTATGTTGACGGGAACGTCGAGGTGGCGGGCTGGCAGGCGTGCGAACACCTGCAGATCGGGCCCGTGCACTTCTTCGCCGCCTACATCGGCCCCGACGGCATCGGCATCACGCGCATGCAGTGGGACGATGCCGCACGGCGGTTCATCTTCGTGCATCCCAACAATCTCGGCGTCGGGCCGGGAGCGTCCGCGGGGGCCGCGCCGGACGTGCGGTTCAGGGTCTCGAGCTGGGCGCCGCGCGCGGACCGCGTGCAGTTCGCGCTCGATTCGGATGCCGCGCTGCGCGTCGGCGTCGCCGTCTATGACTTGAGCGGGCGCCGCGTGCGTACGCTGGCCGCCGACCGCATGCTGCAGGGTCACGCCGAGCTCGCGTGGGACTGCCGCGACGACCGCGGCGTGCGCGTGGGCACCGGCATGTACTTCGCGCGCCTGACCGGGGCCGCACACGCGCTCGTGGCGCGCGTCCCGATCATCCACTAGCCCGGGCTGTTCGTGTGCAGGACCCGTCCGCGACGGGTACCCCCCTCGTGGTGTCATCCACACGACTGCGTGGCCGCCCATGCCAGTTCTTTCGTACTTCACCCACATCCGACCCTCTCGGCTCACGGTTCATGAATAGTCCGGGCCAGCGGCAAGTTCGGACAGCCCTGGCGCCGTCCGACCGCGCTCACAGCGACCCGGAGCGATGCCAGCAGGATGATAAACCGGTGTGAGCGCGCGAAGCGGCTTGCAACCGCCCGGTGTTGCGTGGCATCACAACGATGGATCCGCCAGGTCCATTGTGTCCACAGCACATCCGGCAATGCCGCAATCGAACCCACCGCAGGGAGATCACGCACATGTTCGTCGTCACTGGAGTCACTGGTCACACCGGCAAGGTCGTCGCCGAGACGCTCCTCGCGCAGCGGGAGTCGGTCCGTGTCGTGGTCCGCGACGCGAAGCAGGGGGAGTCCTGGAAGGCTCGTGGTGCCGAAGTCGCGGTCGCGTCGCTCGGCGACGCGAGTGCGATCGCGCAGGCGCTCACCGGTGTCATGGGTGCCTACCTGCTGGTGCCGCCACGCTACGACGTCGACGGCATGCTCGCCGCACAGCGCCCGGTGATCGACGCGCTGGCTGAAGCGGTGCGCAAGAGCGGCGTGCCGCACGTCGTGCTGCTGTCTTCGCTGGGCGCCGAGCTGTCCGAGGGCACCGGGCCCATCCGCACGCTGCACCACGCCGAGCGCACGCTCGGGGGCGCGGCCAAGAATATCACGTTCCTGCGTGCCGCCTACTTCATCGAGAACTACGCTGCGGTGCTGGGCGCGACCGCCGGCGGCGTACTTCCGACGTTCCTGACCGTCGACAAGGGCATTCCGGTGATCGCCACCGCAGACATCGGCCGTGTCGCCGCCGAATTGTTGCTGGATCCCGCGAACGGCACGCGCGTCGTCGAACTCACCACCGCCCAGCGCTATTCGCCGGCTGACGTGGCGCGCGCGCTGTCGAGTGTGCTGGGCCGCACGATCACGCCGCAGTTCGCGCCCAACGAGGCGGTGGTGCCCGCGCTCATCAGCATGGGATTCATGCCGGGCATCGCCGAACTGTTCCGCGAGATGACCGCCGGCATCAACGACGGTCGCATCGGGCCGCAGGGTGGCAACGTCGTGCGCCGCTTCGGACAGCTGACGCCGATCGACGTGCTGAAGCCGTTGCTCGAGAGTGCGGCGACGACCGCGCACGCTTGAGCGTGCTGATGCGGCGAGGGGATGGTGTGGACGGCGCGCAGGATGCGAGCATGGACGAGGCGCCGGCCCCCCGTGAGGGGCCGGCGTTTCACCCTCCGGTGAGCACTCGACGCCATACTTTGGCTGCCGGCAGGGGGGGGACGGCCGGTCGAACGACGGGTTCCGATGGGTGCTCGCAGACGGCCTCACTCCAGCCTGTTCACATGGGTGTGCCGGCAATTCAGCCGCGATTTGCACAGGGCACGGTCAAGCCCATGTGAGTTTGTCGCTTGTTACTTGTGGTCCAGCCATCGGGCGCCGAGAATGACCTTGACCTCGTCAAGGCACACGCGTCATGGTTTGAATCTGGCGATTCACTTGGAGGCAACGTCACGATGAAGTGGGTGGTCGGAGCTCGCGTTCTGATGGCTTTGTTCGTGGCGGTGCTGATGCCGTTGCGACTGGGTCATTGTGCCCCGATGCCGTGGTCGGCATCGGCCGTCGCGGTGGTCGCCGAGCACCACGACGAGCACGCCGAGGCGCATCATCATGAAGCGGCCGGTCCGGACTGCTGCCCCGAGTCCGGTCCGTCGCACGCGCCCTTCTCCGATTCGGATCCGCTCTGCTGCGGCAGCGTTCAGGTCCCGGCCGCGACCACGCCGGCACCGGTTTCGCTGAGTGCTCCCGCCTCGGACCCAACGGTCTTCGCCGTCGTGGCGATGGTCTCAGCGGCACGTGACCCGCGTGGTCATGTCCTGCTGCTCGTGAGTGTCGCACGCTCAGGCTCCCCGCCTGCGCCATCGACTGCGCCGCAGTCCCCGCGCAGCCCGCCCTACTCCGCCTAGCATCCCGTTCTGGTCCTCAAGTAGGACAGGGCGCGCCATCTCATCGGTGCGCGGGTGTGCTTGCCAGGTGATCCACCGGCCTGGCGGAAAGGCGGACACGGAATGGCTTCACGGCTGACGCATCGCTTCGCGGCAATCGCGTGCACTGCACTCCTTGCGACGACGCTCCCCGAGCGCTCGACGGCCGGAACCCGGCCCGCGGAGATCATGGCAGCGCTCCCCCCTGGAAGTGCGCAATGGTCGACCGCGGACTCGCTCACGCTTCCGGCGGCGCTCAAGCTCGCGCTCGCAACCCACCCCGACCTTCGTCTGGCCCGGGCGGATCTCGCCGTCGCCCGTGCCGACTCGGCGTTCGCACGGGTGCCGGCCTTCAATCCCCAGCTGGAGTTCCAGACCGCCCGCGGCGGTCAATCGCTGGGATCGGGGTCCGAGGGTACGCTGGATCTCGGCGTCAGCCAGGAGCTGGAGCCATGGGGCAAGCGGTCCGCCCGCCAGACCGTGGCCACGGCGAGGTCCCTGACCAGTGCTGCCGAGTGGCGCGCGAAAGCGCAGGAGATCGAGTCAGAAGTCCGCGCGCGATTCGAGCGCGCACTCTTCCTCCAGGACCGCCTTGCGCTCGCGGATGAGCTGGCCGCGCTGGACCGCCGCGTCGTGCTCGCTACTCAGGCGCGTGTGCGTGATGGCTCGATCACGCCCGTCACGGGGCGCCTGACGGAGCTCGACCTGCTCCGGCTGGAGGCGCAGGGGCGTCGCATGCGCGGCGACCTCCGGCAGGCGCTGGTCGCCCTCGGACTCGCGATCGGGGGCCCTCTTCCGGACCCTACCCGGCTGAGCGGCGAGCCCCAGCCGGACTCCCTGCTGGCTCCTGAGGACTCGGTGGTCGCCATCGCTCTGCGCGTTCGCGGCACGGGAGAAGTCCTGCGTCGGCAGATGGCCGAGCGGCAAGCGGAGCTTCAGCTCGCCATACGCGAGGCGAGGCCGAACCTCACGCTGGGGCTCGGATGGACGAAGGACCGCCGCTCGCTCTCGCACGACGACTTCACCGGTGATCCCGCGATCGTGAGCGGCATCACCGGCGCAAGTTCCACGGACCACCTGTGGACCGCTCGCATCAGCGCCCCGCTGCCCCTGTGGCAGCGGAACCAGATGGGCCGAGCGCGCGCTTCCGCGGAGATCGTGCGCACTCAGACCGAGTACCAGCGCTATCGGTTGCGAACGCAGATGGAAGTGCTGGGCGCGGTGCGGCGGTTGGAGGATGCCGCGGGGCTCTACCGTCTGTACCTGGAGCGATCGACGCGCGTGCGGCAGGACCTCGGGCTCATTCACGAGGCCTATGCCGACGGCCGCATCTCGCTCGATTCCTACCTTACGCAGAAAGGGCGGCTCGTGGACACGCTCCTGGGACAACTCGAAGCGGGCGATGCCTACTGGGACGCTCGGGGTCAACTGGAAGCGGCCGTGGGCCTCGATCTCGCGCGCCTGAACGCGGGAGGTGCACGGTGAGACGCATGGTCTTGTTGGGGATGCTCCTGCTGTGCGGGACCGGCTTCGCCATCCGCGCTGAAGCGCATGCAGGTCACGACGACGCGCCCGGGACGGGTGGCGCCGCGATCTCCAGTCGACACGTCCTCACGGCAGTGTCGGACCGCTACGAGGTCGTGCTCAAGAACGACCCGCTCACGCCCGGACTCAAGAGCGCACTGGATCTCTACCTCAGCGACTTCCGGACGAATGCCCCGGTCGTGGACGCCAGGGTCACGCTCAGCCTGCGTTCAGTCGCCCAGGAGCTGTGGTCTGGCGCCGCCGCGGCCACCCCACGCGCAGGCGTCTACACGGCGCAGTTCCAGGCGCCGGCAGACACGGGAACTTTCACGGTCCTGGTGACGGTCACCGCTGCAGGGGGGGACGAGCGCTTTGCCCTCTCGGGGCTCGGGGTGAGTCGCGAACACGGAGCCGCCGCGCGCCGGTCGCAGGGCGGATTCCCATGGGGATGGTCGATCGCAGGCGCGGTCGCACTCCTCGCCGGGCTGGTTTTCCGGCTGCGCCGGCGCGCGCCGGGTGCCGCAGTATCACTGGTCCTGTGCCTTGTCCTCGCATCCGCCGCCCATGCTCACGCGGGGCACGACGATGCGCCGACGGCGTCCGGCGCGTCGGTCGGCCCCGGCACGCAGGTCTACGTCGCCAAGGAATCCCAGTTCCTGATGGGGATCCGTACCGAACCCCTCGTGCGCCAGCCCGTCCAGAGGCGGTTGAGCGTGCTCGGGCGTGTCGCTCCGCGGGGTGGTGGGGAGATCGAGATCGTGGCCCCGCAGTCGGGGCGCATCTTCTTCACCAGTGGACAGGCGCCCGTGTTGGGCCAGCGCGTCACCAAGGGCGGGCCAGTCGCGCGGCTCACGGTCGTCGACGACCTGACGCTCCGTGCGCCATTGACCGGGGTGCTGACGGGTGTGTTCGTCGTGAACGGCCAGCTGGTCGAGGCGGGACAGAAGCTCATGACCCTGCTCGATCCTTCGGTGGTGTGGGTGCACGCCGACGTCTACGAGGTCGACATCGCCAGCGTCCGGGTCTCCACCCGCGCTGTCATCACATCCCAGAGCATGCCGGACCTGACGCTTCCCGGGCGCCGGGTCGCATTGGGGGTCACGCAGGGCGAGGTGCCCGGTGCGATCGAAGCGTGGTTCGAGGTCCCGAACCCCGGTGGTCGGCTGCGAATCGGGGCACTCGTGGACGTCGGCATCGAACAGGGCGAAGTGGAATCGGCGCTCGTGATCCCCCGGAGTGCCGTGTTCGAGAAGGACGGACGCAAGCTCGTTTTTGTCCACGTCGCCCCGGAACGCTTCACCGCGCGCGAGGTCACGCTGGGCACGAGCCTGGGTGGCCGCGTGACGGTGACGGGCGATCTCGCTCCCGGCGATCGGGTGGTCGCCACGGGTGGCTATCCCCTGCTGACGGCTCCGGTCGTCGGCATCGGGCACTGAGGGGGCACGGGCATGCTCGATCGCATCATCCTGTTCGCGCTGCGCAACCGGCTGTTCGTCATCGCCGCCGCCGTGCTGTTGCTGATCTACGGCGGCATGGTCATCCTCAAGCTGCCGGTGGATGTCTTCCCGGACCTCAACCGTCCGACGGTCACGATCATGAGCGAGGCTGCGGGCCTCGCGCCGGAAGAAGTCGAGACGCTGGTCAGTCTGCCGATCGAGACCACGCTCAACGGCGCGCCGGGAGTGGAGCGCGTGCGCTCGACCTCGGGCATCGGCCTGTCGGTGGTGACCGTGGAGTTCGCGTGGGGCACCGACATCTACCGCGACCGCCAGTTGGTGGGCGAGAAGCTCCAGCTCGCGGCTGAGCATCTGCCCAAGGGCGTGGCGCCGGCGATGGGGCCGGTGTCCTCGATCATGGGCGAGATCATGCTGCTCGGACTCGAGAGCGCCGACGGCACCACCTCGCCGATGGAGATGCGCACGCTCGCGGACTGGGTCGTACGCCAGCGGCTCCTGACCATCCCGGGCATCTCGCAGGTCATCCCGATCGGCGGTGGGGTGAAGCAGTACCAGGTGCGCGTCAGCCCGCAGCGGCTGGCCGCGTTGGGGCTGTCACTCAAGGCAGTCGAGCAGGCCGTGGGGGCGAGTAACGAGAACACGACCGGGGGTTACCTCGAGGCACAGTCACAGGAGTACCTGATCCGTAACGTCGGTCGCCTGAGGAATCCCGAGCAGCTCCTCAACGCCGTCGTCGCGACCCGCAACGGGGTGCCGGTCCTCCTCAAGGAGGTCGGCAGCGTCGGCGTCGGAACGCTGGTCAAGCGCGGTGATGGAAGCGTGAACGGCAAGCCGGCGGTGATCCTCTCGATCCAGAAGCAGCCGGGCGCCAGCACGATCGAGCTGACGCGGCGGGTGGAAGCCGCTCTGGACGAACTTCGCCCGTCGTTGCCCAAGGACGTGCGTATGAGGCCGCTGTTCAAGCAGGCCAGCTTCATCGAAGCGGCGATCCGCAACGTGGAGGAGGCGCTTCGCGACGGCGCCATCCTGGTGCTGATCGTCCTCTTCCTCTTCCTGCTCAACTTCCGCACCACCGCGATCACGCTGACCGCGATTCCGCTCTCGTTCGTCACGGCGGCGGTGGTGTTCCACATCTTCAACATCTCGATCAACACCATGACACTCGGTGGTCTGGCCATCGCCATCGGCGAGCTGGTGGACGATGCCATCGTGAACGTCGAGAACGTCTTTCGCCGATTGCGGGAGAACCGGCACGCCGCGGCG
The DNA here is from genome assembly GCA_031360075.1 of bacterium. GTDB lineage: Bacteria > Eisenbacteria > RBG-16-71-46 > RBG-16-71-46 > RBG-16-71-46 > JAIOPA01. The sequence goes on from JANMAX010000227.1 coordinate 8,301, forward strand.
CCCCGGCCAGCCCTCGAAGTGGTGTACAAGGCGTCGTCCGAAGTCCGCAACTCCATCGTCTACGCCACGATCCTCGTCGTGCTCGTGTTCTTGCCGCTGTTCGCGCTGAGCGGCATCGAGGGGCGGTTGTTCGCGCCGCTGGGCGTGGCGTACATCGTCTCGATCCTCGCCTCGTTCGTGGTCTCGCTCACGATCTCGCCGGCGCTGTGTCTCTATCTGCTGCCGAATGCCAAGGTGATGGCCGAGGAGAAGGACTCGTTCGTCGTGCGGCACCTGAAGCGGTGGGACACGAAGCTGCTGCAGTTCACACTGCCGCACCCGAAGGTGGTGATTGGCGGCGCCATCGTGCTCGTGGTGGCAGCAGGCGCGCTCGTTCCGCTCATGGGCCGCGAGTTCCTGCCCGCATTCAACGAGGGGACTGCGACCATCAACGTGGTCGCCGCGCCCGGCACTTCACTGAGCGAATCGAACCGGCTCGGCACGATCGCCGAACAACAACTGCTGAGCGTCCCGGAAGTCCTCTCGACGGGACGCCGCACCGGACGCGCCGAACTCGACGAGCACGCGGAGGGGGTGCACTACACCGAGATCGACGTTGATTTCCGGCCTTCGAAGCGGAGTCGCGAACAGGTCCTGGGCGACATCCGGCTGCGTATGGCGGAGATCCCGGGGGTATTCGTCAACATCGGCCAGCCCATCTCGCATCGCCTGGACCACCTGCTGTCGGGCGTGCGTGCGCAGATCGCCGTCAAGCTGTTCGGCAATGATCTCGACATGCTGCGCGCTAAGGCCGCCGAGATCCAGGCCGCCATGGGCACGGTCCCGGGCGTCGTCGATCTGCAGACGGAGAAGCAGGTGCTGGTGCCTCAGGTCCGCATCGAAGGCGACCGGGTCGCCCTCGCCCGTTACGGGCTCAATGTCGGCGATCTGAACGAGGCGTTGGAGACGGCGCTTGCTGGCCGCGTCGTGTCGCAGGTGCTCGAAGGGCAGCGCACCTTCGATCTGCTGGTGCGATTCGATGACCCCTCGCGTGGGAGTCTCGAGGCCATCCGCAACGCCCTCATCGACACGCCCTCGGGCGCGAAGGTGCCCCTCTCGGCGATCGCCACGATCGAGGAGTCACGCGGGCCGAACGTCATCCAGCACGAGAATGTCCAGCGCCGCATCGTGGTCTCGGCTAATGTCAGCGGCCGGGATCTGGGCCGGGTCGTGGAGGACATCCAGAAGAGAGTGGGAGCGCAGGTCACGCTGCCGACCGGGTACTTCGTCACCTACGGCGGGCAGTTCGAGAGCCAGCAGTCGGCGACGCGGCTGATCGGTCTCCTGAGCTTGTTCTCGCTGGCGGCCATGTTCCTCGTCCTCTTCGCCCACTTCCGGTCGGTCCCGATCGTGCTGCAGATCCTGCTCAACATCCCGCTGGCGTTGATCGGCAGCGTGGTCGCCATCTTCCTCACGGGTGGCACGTTCTCGGTGGCTTCGCTTGTCGGGTTCATCACGCTGACGGGGATCGCTTCGCGGAATACCATCATGATGGTGTCGCACTACCTGCACCTCATGAAGGACGAGGGGGAGAAGTTCGACATGCACATGGTCGTGCGCGGCTCGCTCGAACGGTTGGTGCCGGTGCTGATGACCGCGCTGACCGCCGGACTCGCGCTGATACCACTGGTGCTCGCCAAGGGTGAGCCGGGCAAGGAGATCCTCTATCCGGTGGCCACGGTCATCCTCGGCGGGCTGATCAGCTCGACGCTCCTCGATACGATCGTGACGCCGGCGGTGTTCTACCGGTTCGGAAGGAAGTCGGCTGAGAAGTACCTGGCTGGAGCTTCTGAAGACAGCTAGCCCCGCGCTCGATATGCGAGCCGGTCGTGTCATGTCCCGAGAACAAGGAGGCTGGGATGAACTTGAACCTGCGGAAGTGGGCTGTGGTCATGGCTGTGGCGGCGATGCTGGTCGCCGGGATGGTCGTGGCGGGCTGCTCGTCGAACAAGACCAAGTCGGACACTCCCGCGGCATCGTCGGAGGCCGCTCCCCCGGCTGCCGCCCCGAGTGGTGAGGCCGGTCGCGAGACGTCGCCCGTCATGGTGATGCCCGCCGGCACGATCCCCGAGATCTGGGCGCAGATCGGCGAGGAGCAGGGCAAGTTGTCCGCTGCGATCCAGAACGGCCAGCTCAAGGACGTTCACCACCTCGCCTTCGGGGTCCGCGACCTCGTCATTGCGCTGGCGGACAAGGCCAAGGCAGCGTCGCCGGCGAGCGCGGCCAAACTCGACGGCATGGTCGAACAGGTGAAGACGTCCGCCGGCCAGCTCGACGAGCTCGGGGACGCTGGCAACGTCAGCGGCACGCAGGCGGAGTACACGAAGCTCGTGACGGTCCTGGGCGCCATAAAGGCCGTCACCGGCGCGAAGTAGTCATGAGCCTCGCGCCCGAGGCCGACGCGTTACTGGAGGAACACATGACGCTCCCAACGCCCCGCCGCACAGCGCACCCACCGCATCCGTTGATGCGGTGGGGCGCCGTGACGCTGCCCGCCCTGATGCTCTTCGCCACCAGCTTCCTCCCGGAAGCCGGGGCCGCGACGGCGAAGGCTGTGGCGGCGCTGTCGGCGCCGAAGCCCATGACCTCTCCTGCGCTTGCGGGCAGCCGAGTGCCGAATCTCACGGCCATGCCGGATGGGCGGTTCGCGCTGAGCTGGCTCGAGCCCGTGCGCGGCGCTCGCATGGCGCTGCGCTTCGCGATCCACGACGGCGGTCGGTGGTCGAAACCGTCCACGATCGCCGCCGGTGATTCGTTCTTCGTGAATTGGGCCGATTTCCCCAGCATCCATTCGCTCGGTGGCAATCGGTTCGCGGCGCACTGGCTATGGCGCAATGGCGCGGGTGCGTATGCCTACGATGTTCGCCTCAGCCAGTCCGAGGACGGCGGGCGCACGTGGTCCCCGCCGATCACGCCGCATCGCGACGGCACCGCGAGCGAGCACGGCTTCGCTTCGCTACTCTCGGATTCGGGCAGCGCGTGGGCGGTGTGGCTCGACGGTCGCAAGATGGCAGGACATGATGAGAGCTCGCCAGGTCCGATGCCGGAGATGACCCTGCGGGCTGCAACCATCACGGCGGCGGGGCGGCTGCTGGACGAAGTCGAACTCGACGACCGCACCTGCGACTGCTGCCAGACGGCCGCGGTCACGACCGACCGCGGGATCCTGGTCGCCTATCGGGATCGGAGCCCGGACGAGGTGCGGGACATCTATGTCACCCGCCGTGAGGACGGTCACTGGACTTCACCGCTTGCGGTGCACGCTGACCGCTGGCACATCGCCGGCTGCCCGGTCAACGGGCCGGCGCTCGCAGCACAGGGCTCACATGTGGCGATCGTCTGGTACACGGCCGCCGCGGATACGCCACGGGTGAACTTCGCGTTCTCGGAGGATGCCGGTGCGAGCTTCGGCGCTCCGGTCCGCATCGATGACGGCAGTCCGCTCGGACGGGTCCATGTTGCGATGCTCGAGGACGGCTCCGCCCTGGCCACGTGGCTCGAATCCAGCGGTCGCGATGCGCTGATTCGAGCCCGGCGGATTGCCGTCACCGGGCAGCTCGGAGCGGCGATCACCGTGGCGCGCACCTCGGCGGCGCGGGCCAGCGGTTGCCCCCGCGTGATGGCGTCCGGGGAGACCATCCTGTTCGCATGGACCGAGACAGGCGCGTCATCGCAAGTGCGGCTCGCCGCCCTCCGCGTCAAGTGATCCCGCAATCTAAAGAGTTGGGAGCCACGCCATGAATGATGCGCCAGCGAAGCCCGCGTCCCGCGATCCGGTCTGTGGCATGCCGGTCGGGGGGGCCTCGCCCCACCGCCACGTGCATGCTGGCCGGGACTATCGATTCTGCAGCGCCGGCTGCATGGCGAAGTTCCGCGCGGAGCCGGAGCGCTACCTGACGAATCCCGAGGGGGGGCCGCGTCTCGCGGTGGGCCAACCCGCCTCACCGGCCGCCACCGGAGCGAGCTACACCTGTCCCATGCATCCGGAGGTGCGACAAGCGGGCCCCGGCACGTGCCCGAAGTGCGGGATGACGCTCGAGCCCGTGGCGCCGGCCCCGGCGGCCAGCAAGACCGAATGGGTGTGCCCGATGCATCCGGAGATCGTCCGCGTTGCACCTGGCTCATGCCCGATCTGCGGAATGGCGCTGGAGCCGAAGACCGTGACCCTGGAGGAAGGCGAGAATCCAGAACTGGCCGACATGACCCGGCGGTTCTGGGTGGGTGTCGCCCTCACGGTGCCGTTGCTCGTCGTCGCGATGGGCGACATGTTGCCGGGACGCCCCATCGAGCGATCGCTCGGAGCGACGTTGGCGTCCTGGCTGCAATTGGCGCTCGCCACGCCAGTCGTGCTCTGGGCGGGCTGGCCGTTCTTCGTGCGCGGGTGGCAGTCGATCCAGCATCGCAGCCCGAACATGTTCACCCTGATCGCCCTGGGAGTCTCCATGGCATTCGTGGAGAGCGTGCTGGCCACGCTCGCGCCACAGGTCTTCCCGCTGGCATTTCGGGAGCACGGCGGCCGTGTCGCGGCTTACTACGAGGCGGCCGCAGTGATCGTCACGCTCGTGCTGCTCGGGCAGGTGCTCGAGTTGCGGGCCAGGAGCCGGACGAACTCCGCGATCCGCGCCCTGCTCGGACTGACGCCAAAGACCGCCCGCAGGATCCGGCCGGACGGCGCGGAGGTGGACATCCCGCTCGACCAGGTCGTGGTGGGCGACCGGCTCCGCGTCAGGCCGGGGGAGAAGGTCCCGGTGGACGGCCTCGTCGTCGAGGGCCAGAGCGCCGTCGATGAATCCATGGTGTCGGGCGAGCCCATCCCGTCCGAGAAGATCCCGGGGACACGCGTCATCGGCGCCACCATCAACGGCACCGGGTCGCTGGTGATGCAGGCGGAGCGCGTGGGCGCCGAGACGCTGCTGGCCCGCATCGTCCAGATGGTGGCGCAAGCCCAGCGCAGCCGCGCTCCGATCCAGAAGCTGGCCGACCAGGTTTCCGCAGTCTTCGTGCCCGCGGTGGTGGGCGCGGCGCTGGTCACGTTCGTCGTTTGGGCCACCGTGGGGCCCGAGCCCCGCATGGCGTACGCCAGCCTCAACGCGATCGCGGTGCTCATCATCGCCTGCCCGTGCGCATTGGGGCTGGCCACGCCCATGTCCATCATGGTCGCCACCGGCCGCGGCGCCACGATGGGTGTGCTGTTCAAGAACGCCGAGGCGATCGAAGTGCTGCGCACGGTGGACACGCTGGTCGTGGACAAGACGGGCACGCTGACCGAGGGCAAGCCCAAGCTGGTGGGCGTGGTCGTGCAGAGCCCGTGGAACGAGGAGGACGTGCTGCGGCTTGCCGCCAGCCTCGAGCGCGGCAGCGAGCATCCGCTCGCCGCCGCGATTGTCGCCGGCGCCGAGGCGCGGCACATCGCGCTCGCCACGGCCACGGACTTCGCCTCCCAGACGGGCAAGGGGGTCTCCGGCAAGGTGGACGGGCGCACGGTCCTGCTGGGGAATGCGGCACAGTTGGCGGAGGCGAAGGTCGAGGTGGGCGCGCTCGCGGCGAAAGCCGAGGAACTGCGCGGGGCCGGGCAAACCGTGATGTTCGCTGTCATCGACGGCGTGCTCGCCGGACTCATCGCCGTCGCCGACCCGATCAAGCCCACCACGGCCGAGGCCATCCAGCAGTTGCACGAAGAGGGGTTGCGCCTCGTCATGCTGACGGGAGACAGCCAGACCACGGCGGCGGCGGTGGCGAAACAGCTCGGGATCGACGAGATCATCGCCGGTGTCCTGCCCGACCAGAAGGCCGCGATGATCAAGCAGCTGCAGGCCGGCGGACGAGTGGTGGCGATGGCCGGTGACGGGATCAACGATGCTCCGGCCCTCACGCAGGCCGAGGTGGGCATCGCGATGGGAACCGGCGCGGACATCGCGATGGAGAGCGCCGGCGTCACGCTGGTGAAGGGCGACCTGCGCGGCATCGTTCGCGCTCGACGGTTGAGTCGCGCGACGATGAGCAACATCCGTCAGAATCTTTTCTTCGCGTTCATATACAATGTACTCGGTGTGCCGATCGCGGCCGGTGTGCTCTACCCGGCATTTGGCTGGCTGCTCAGCCCGATCATCGCGGCGGCCGCGATGAGTCTCAGCTCGGTCTCGGTGATCGGCAATGCGCTCCGGCTCCGCTCGAAGGGGCTGTGACGTGGGAGGACCCATGCTCACGCGTGCCACACAAACCTGCCAGTACTGGCCAAGCGCCGGTCAGAGTGTCAGGCCGGCTGCCGAAGCGAACACGCTGGCGAGCGGCCTCCTGATCCGGGGCAAGGCTTTTCAGGTCATGGCGATATCCGCGCTGGGCTCACCCCGCTCGGGGTTCCCGTCCGGTCACGGTCCGGATATTGCTGCCGTATCGGTTGGGGTTGCTTCGTCATGGGTGTCGGTCCTACAGTCGAGCCCTGACCATGGCCCCGGCCGGAGATCCCAATGAGGCGCATGTCGTTCCCACACTTGGTGCTTGCCGCCACGCTCGCGCTCCTGTTGCCGCTCGAGCAGGTCTACTGCGCGTGCATGGCATCGCCGGCGCAGCCGACCCCTGTGACTTCGCGGGCTGGGCACGAGTGTTGCGAACCGGTTGCGCCATCCGGGACTGAGCATCATTCGCGGCCCGGACACGCGCCGCACAGCTGTACATGCCCGCAACTGGCGGTGGCTGCGGTACCGGCCATCGTCGGGGACAGCCTCCAGGTCCCTGCGCTGACGCCCCTCGCTGTGCTCACGGTCCCAGCGACCATCGCGCAGGTCTCGATCGATGCGGAGACCACACCTGCGCTCGATGTCGGGAGTCCGTCACTCCCGGATGACCCCGGCGCCCACGGTCTGCGCGCGCCGCCCGTCTCCGCCTAGTTCGCCCAGGTTGCAGGGTCGGTCACGCGCGCGCCGTGCGTGCGCCGCAATGCGGCCTCTCCTGTGGCGTCACGCTGCCCGCCTAGCGGAGCGGACATGCACACCTGTGCCCCGGGCGGCAGCCTTCATCTCCACCACCCCGAGTCTGACCCATTCCACGGCCCATCGCGGCCAGATAGGAATTGTCGATGAAACGCCTCATGTTGACGCTGTTGCTGTGGTCGTCGCTCGCAGTCCTCGCCACGCCGGCAGACGCTGCGAAAACGGCGCGCCGCGAGCAGCTGATCGTGATCACCGTGACCAAGAATGGCTTTGAGCCGGCCACTGTTCGCCTGAAGGCGGGCCAGCCCGTCCGGCTCGTGGTCACCCGCACGACCGAGCGCACCTGCGCGACCGACATCGTGGTCAGCGACTTCGGGATCACGAAGCCGCTGCCGCTGGACAAGCCGGTCGAGGTCCGTTTCACGCCGCGCAAAGCCGGCACCATTCGCTACGCCTGTGCGATGGACATGATCGCCGGCAGTCTGATCGTCGAGCAGTGAGGAGGACGCGATGAGCACTCCAGGTATCGGGCGGAAGCAGGCATTCCGGGCCCTGCTCAGGGTCGCCCCGGTTCTCGCTGTCGCCCTCGGCGTCGTGTTCGTGCAGCCTGCGAGCGCAACACCGGGCGGTGCGGAACTCGGGCGGGATTCCGTGCTCGCGGGGCTGCTGCGAGACGCCCTCTCGACCCGTCCTGAACTGGCACAGGCGGAGGCGACAGCGAAAGCGGACCTGGCTCGTGTACCGCAGGCGCGTGCGCTGCCCGACCCGGTTGTCTCGTTTGGCGTCCAGAACGATGGCTTCAAGCGCCTCCAGATCGGGCAGATGGAAACGAGCTACTGGTCCATCGCGGCCTCACAGACCTTCCCCTGGTACGGCAAGCGTGGGCTCAGGGCGAGGGCGCAGTCGCTGGGGGCGAAGCAATCGCAGGCTGATCTTGAGCGAGCCCGTCTCTCGGTGCAGGCCGAGGTCGAGCGCGGCTATCTGGATCTGCTTCTCGTGCGCGACCAGACGCGGATCCTGCGGACGCTCGAGACTCTCTGGATCCAGGCCGAAGGGCTTTCGCGATCGCGCTACGAGACCGGCGATGGCGCGCAGTCGGACATCCTCAGGGCCCAGCTTGCGCAGAGCAGGCTCCAGCAGCAGCGGTGGGCGCTGGTGGCTGAGGAGCGGCGGCGGCTGGCCGTCCTGAATCGCTCGGTGGGGCGTCCGTTCGATCGTCCGATCCCGACTGCAGTGTCCCTCGGGGACCTGGCGGATCCCCTCCTGCCCGATTCGTCGAGTGCCGAAGTTGCGCTCGAGACCCGCAGTCCGGAGCTGAACAGAGCACGACTGGCGGTCGAGCAGTCGGGCACTCTCGTGTCACTCGCGAGGAAGGACTACTTCCCGGACCTGAGTGTGATCGGGGGCGTGATGCCACGCGGCGGCGTGTTCGAGCCCATGTGGCAGGCGGGAGTGTCGGTGCCGCTCCCGCTGTGGGCGGGCAGCAAACAGTCCCAGTCCGTCACCGAGTACCGGCTGCGCGGGCAGGCCTCGCAGAGCGGTGCGGAGACCATCCGGCGGCTCGCGAGGCAGCGGCTCGAGGAGCGGCGCGCGATGCTCACGGCATTGCTGGCGACGAACCGCCTGTATCGCACGGGCGTGCTCATCCAGTCCGAAGCGACCGTGGCGAGCGCCATGGCACAGTACAAAGTCGGGCGCGTGCCGTTCGCCTCGGTGCTCGAAGCGCTGAGCGGCTATCTGTCCGACCTCGTCGGTTTCTATGAATCGGTCGCCGCGATCCAGCGGATCGACATCGCGCAGCGTGAACTCAGCCTCGACCCGGTCGTAGGCCCGGCGTTCGGTGGTCTGGGAGGCGCGTCCGTGCCCGGTAGCGGCGGAATGGGTTCAGCCTCCGCGCCCCCCGGTAGCGCACCCCCCGCGTCAGGCGCGGGATCCACCTCGTCGGCCATGCCGAAGATGTAGCCCGGAGGAAAACGTGAAGAACGAAGGTAACGACCGCGAGACCCAGGCGGGTGGGGCGACGAGGCCGCCGCAGTCTCGCTCGACGGTGCGGCTCGTGACCATCGCGGCCGTCGTGCTCGTCATTGGCGCCACGCTTGGCGTCGGCACGACATGGCTGGCGATGCGCAACTCTGGAGGGACCCGGGTCAGCGCATCGGCCACCGACGAGAAGCCGCTCTATCAGTGCCCGATGCATCCCACGATCACCTCGGAGCATCCCGGTGATTGTCCGATCTGCGGGATGAAGCTGCTCGAAGTGAAAGGAGCGGCCAAAACCGCTGCCACTTCCGGCACGGCCACGCGCAGGATCCTGTTCTACCGGTCGCCGATGAACCCGAACCAGACGTCGCCCACCGCCCGCAAGGACGAGATGGGCATGGACTACCTCCCCGTCTACCAGGACGAAGCGCAGGGCGGGGGACCGTCGGTCGACGGCCTTGCGACCGTGACCATCGACCCGGCGCGCCAGCAGTTGATCGGACTGCAGATCGCACCCGTGACGCGCGGGTCGGTTTCGGGCAGTTGGCGAACTGTTGGCCGGGTCGAGGTCGATCCGACGCGGGTCCGCAAGACGAACGTCAAGGTGGAGGGCTACATCGAGCAGCTTTTCGTCGACTTCGTGGGCCGGCCGGTGCGCCGTGGCCAACCGCTGTTCTCGCTCTACAGCCCATCGCTGCTCGCCGCGGAGAACGAATACGTCCTCGCATTGCAGACGCGGGACGCGCTCACGCAAGCGGGCTCGGTGGACAGCAGCGGCGCGACGCTCGTGCAAGGGTCGCGGCGCAAGCTCGAGCTGTGGGACGTTCCACGCGATGAGATCCAGCGCCTCGAGCAGTCGCGCACCCCGGCGCGGGCGATCACGTTTCTCTCGCCCATCCGCGGCGTGGTCACGGCCAAGAATGTCGTGCAGGGAGCGAGCGTCAGCGCCGGCGACACCCCCTATGAGATCACGGACCTGAGCGAGGTGTGGGTCAAGGCCGACGCCTACGAGGGCGACCTCGCTTCGGTTCATGTGGGCATGCCCGCGGTCCTGAAGCTCAAGGCCTATCCGGGCCGCGACTTCCGCGGCAGCGTCGCGTTCATCGATCCGCTGCTCGACCCGGCGACACGGACGGCCAAGGTGCACATGCACTTCCAGAACTCGGGCATGGAGCTGAAGCCGGAAATGTACGGCGACGTCGTCCTCGAGGGCCGCAACCGCCAGGGCCTGCGCATACCTGCGGATGCCGTCATCCGCTCGGGCACGAAGGATGTCGTTTTCATTGCCATGGGAGACGGCAAGTTCTCGCCCCGCGAGGTGCAACTCGGGGCGCGGAACGGCAGCGAGGTGGAGGTGAGGAGCGGGTTGGAAGTGGGCCAGCATGTCGTGACGCGAGCCAACTTCCTGGTGGACTCCGAGTCGCAGCTTCGTGCGTCCCTCGCGGCGTTGACGGAGAAGAAGCCATGATCAAGAAGGTCATCCGGTTCTCAGCCGAGAACCGCTACCTCGTGATCGCCGCCACGCTGGTGGCGCTGCTGCTCTCCATCTGGACGATGTACCGCTTTCCGCTCGACGCGCTGCCGGATCTCTCGGATACACAGGTGATCGTCTACTCACGCTGGGACCGCAGCCCCGACATCATCGAGGACCAGGTCACGTATCCGATCATCACGTCGCTCCTGGGCGCTCCCAAGGTCAAGGCCATACGAGGTTTCTCGGACTTCGGCTACAGCTACGTCTACGTCGTGTTCCAGGACGGGACGGATATCTACTGGGCACGCACCCGCGTGCTCGAATACCTCTCCAAGATCTCGTCACGACTGCCGGCGGGGGTGAAGACCGAACTGGGCCCCGATGCCACCAGCCTCGGCTGGGTCTTCCAGTACGCCCTGATCGACAGTTCGGGCCAGCACTCCACCGATCAACTCCGCAGCTATCAGGACTGGTTCTTACGTTATGCCATCCAGAGTGTGCCCGGCGTCTCCGAAGTGGCCACGGTCGGCGGACAGGTCCGCCAATACCAGGTCACCGTGAACCCCGCGAGCTTGGCGGCCTACGGGCTGCCGCTCGATGCGGTCGTCGAGGCGGTTCGCCATGGAAACAATGACGTCGGTGGCCGGCTCGTCGAGCTCTCGGGGCGCGAATACATGATACGCGGCCGCGGCTACGTGAAGTCCATCCAGGATCTCGAGAAGCTCGTGCTCAAGACCACGGACGGCACTCCGGTCCAGGTCAAGGATGTCGCCACGGTGGCGCTCGGACCCGAGATCCGACGCGGCATCGCCGACTACAACGGGCAGGGTGACGTGGTCGGGGGCATCGTGGTGATGCGGCAGGGCGAGAACGCGCTGAACGTCATCCAGCGCGTGAAGACGAAGCTCGACGAACTCAAGCCCTCGCTCCCGCCAGGCGTCAGGGTGGTCACGACCTACGATCGTTCCGAACTCATCGGCCGCGCGGTGCACACCGTCAAGAACAAGATCATCGAGGAGATCGTCATCGTCTCGCTGATCATCCTGCTCTTCCTCTGGCACATTCCCTCCGCGACCGTGCCCATCCTCACCATCCCGGTGAGCGTCGCTTTGGCATTCATCCCGATGTACATGATGGGCCTGAACGTCAATCTGCTGTCCATGGCGGGCATCGCCATCTCGATCGGCGTACTGGTGGACGGGGCGATCATCGAGGTGGAGAACGCCTACAACAAGATCCATCGCTGGCAGGCGGGAGGGAAGAAGGAGGACTTCCACGAAGTGCGGCTCGCCGCCTTGCTCGAAGTCGGGCCCTCGGTGTTCTTCTCGCTGCTGGTCATCGCCGTGGCGTTCCTGCCGGTCTTCACGCTGGTGGACCAGGAAGGACGTTTGTTCAAGCCGCTGGCCTTTTCCAAGAACTTCGCAATGGCCATTGCGGCGATCCTGGCCATCACATTCAATCCCGCCATGCGGATGCTCTTCGCCCGGAGCGAGCCGTTCACGTTCAAGCCCAAGTGGCTGGCATGGCTCGCGACGCAGTTACTGGTTGGTCGCTACTACTCCGAGGCGCAGCATCCCATCAGCCGGCTGTTGCATCGCATCTACGAACGGCCCTGTCGATTCGTGGTCCGTCACGCCAAGGCCACGATCATCGCCAGCTTCCTGCTGGTCGCCTCGGCCGTGCCGGTCTACCTGTCGCTGGGCTCCGAGTTCATGCCGCCGATGCAGGAAGGCTCGCTGCTGTACATGCCCTCCGCAGTCCAGCCGGGCATGTCCGTGGCCGAGGCCCAGAAGGCACTGCAGGTCCAGGACAAGATCCTGCTCACCTTCCCCGAGGTGCAGCGTGTCTTCGGCAAGGCGGGACGCGCGGATACCCCGACGGACCCCGCACCTCTCTCCATGATGGAGACGACGGTGCTCCTGAAGCCAGAGTCCGAGTGGCGCGAGCAGTCAAGGTGGTACTCGGGCTGGGCCCCGGAGTGGCTCAAGAAGCCGCTGCGCCCGTTCTGGCGGGACCGCATCACGGAAGCGCAGCTCGTCGACGAGATGAACGCCGCGCTCCAGCTGCCGGGCATCAGCAACGCCTGGACGATGCCGATCAAGGCGCGGCTGGACATGCTCTCGACCGGTATCCGCACGCCCGTCGGCATCAAGGTGAGCGGCGCCGATCTGCAGATCATCCAGAAGACGGCCATCGAGATCGAATCCGCGCTCCAAAGGGTCCCCGGAACGAGAAGCGTGTACGCCGAGCGTGTGGCCGGCGGCTACTTCCTCGACTTCGTGCTCGATCGGGACCACCTCGCACGCTACGGACTCAGTGTGGATGACGCGAACATGATGGTCATGACCGCCGTGGGTGGTGACAACCAGACGACCACGGTCGAGGGCCGGGAGCGCTACGGCGTCAACGTGCGCTACGCGAGGGACTATCGCGAGGATATCGACGCGCTGCGCAGGGTGCTGCTGCCGCTGCCCAGCGGCAAGGGGCAGATTCCCATGTCCGAGATCGCGGACGTGCGCCTGGTCGAGGGACCCTCGATGATCCGCGACGAGAACGGCCTGCTCACGGGCTACGTCTACGTCGACTTCGACGTCTCCAAGACGGATGTCGGTCGCTACGTCGAGCGGGCCAAGCAGGCCGTGGCCGCGAAGGTGCAGATTCCGACCGGCTACGCGATCGCATGGAGCGGGCAGTACGAGAACATGCTGCGCGTGAAGGAGCGGCTCAAGTTCATCATACCGCTGACGCTGTTGCTCATCTTCGGCCTGCTCTTCCTGAACACCAAGTCCGCGTTCAAGTCGAGCGTTGTCATGCTCGCCGTGCCGTTCTCGATGGTGGGTGCGATCTGGCTGTTGTTCCTGCTGCACTACAACATCTCGATCGCAGTCTGGGTCGGCATGATCGCGCTCGCAGGACTGGACGCGGAGACCGGGGTCTTCATGCTGCTCTTCCTCGATCTCTCGCACGACGAAGCCAAGGCCCGCGGCCACCTGCGCACTTCGGGCGACCTCGTCGAGGCCATCATCCACGGTGCCGTGAAGCGCGTCCGCCCCAAGGCGATGACGGTGGCGGCGGCCTTCATGGGCCTGCTCCCCATCATGTGGTCCACCGAGACCGGCGCCGACCTCATGAAGCGCATTGCGGCTCCGATGGTCGGAGGCCTCGTGACCTCGTTCGCGCTCGAGCTGCTGGTTTACCCGGCGATCTACTACCTGTGGCGGCGGAAGGAAGTGAGTGAGGGCGCTGCGGGGCCGGAATGGGCGGCAGGTGAGACCCATTCGGACAGTGCGGTCCTGTCCGCGCCGGTCACGTGAGTGCGAAGGCTGAGAAGTGAAGCTGCGAACTGGACGTCCACCGGGGCTTGCGAAGTCCGGACCGAAGTTCATCGCGGGAGTCGGCGAGCCGTCGCCCGCAAAACGAGGAGCACACTCATGCGAGTCCCGAGCAGCCCCATCGCCGTCATGGTCTTCTTCACCGTGATGTTGACCGCACCCATCGCCGGGGTGGTCCCGGCTGGCGCGCAGTGTGCGATGACGGGTGGGAGTGGGCATGATCATGCGGCGATGCAGGGCAACCGAGCCGCCAGGCCATCGGGTTCCGAGCAGAAGATGCGCCAGAGCATCGATCGGATGCTCTCCAGTGAGCGCGGGCGTGCCGTGCTCGTCGGTGCGCTGCTCGACGACCGCGCGTTCATGGAGGCGCTGGTCCAGCGTCTCGCGGCGAATCCGGAGTGGCGGACGCAGGCGTTGCGCCAACTGTCGGCGACCGCCCCGCCCGCGGCGAGCGGGGACGGCTCTGCCGCCCCGCCGAGCGGCACACAGGTCGTCTACGCGTGTCCGATGCATGCCGACGTGACGTCCTCGGGTCCCGGGGACTGTCCCAAGTGCGGCATGGCCCTCGTGCGGAAGGAGTCCCGGCGAGAGTAAGGGCTCGCGTCAGGGGACGGCCACTCGTCCGCGCCTGACACCGGTCACCGCCCTCGGAGTCGGCACCAGATCCTACGCCACTCAGTGACCCCTGAATTCACGAGGCCGCCGCCGCGGGAGCATCCATGAGAAGTGAACAGCACGAGGCCGGGGCACCAGTTGTCCTCGGCGTACGCAGGCGCTGCCGCAAGAATCAGCTCACAAATGCCCCGGGTACGAACCCCCCCGGGAGCGGGAGGTACCATGAACACTCGAATCGTTGCGCTGTTCGTCCTCGCCATTGCGACCATGGGTTGCTCGCGTCAGGCATCGTCGCCGATGCAGCCCGTCAACAAAGTCATCGGCTCCGTGCCAGCGGACGGCGCGACCGGTGTCAGGCTCGACGCCGCCGTGACGTTGGATTTCGGCGCGGTTGTGGACCAGGCCGAAGTCGAGCGTGGCGTGCATCTGCTCGCAGAGCGCGACATGTTCTCACTGTGTCCGGATCCCGCCATGCCGAGCCACGGCACGATGGAATCCGTCATGGACGACCCGAATATGCTGCAGCACATGGATGCCGCACACGCCACGGCGGGTCAGTTCTCGTGGAACGCTGCCGGCACGGCCTGCGCCTTCCAGCCGGACTCGCTCATGGGACCGCAGACCCGCTACATGGTGCACATGAGTGGCACGATGCTCCAGATGATGCGCCAGACGGGTGTCAGCATGATGGATGGGCGAATGAACACTTCAGGCGACATGATGCTGCACTTCCAGACCATGACCGCTGATGACCATGGGGGGCATCATTGATGCAGTCGTGCCGTCTCAGCGGCGTGCGAGGGCGTACCTCGGGGTGACTAGCGTTGTTCGAGCATCACTCCGAGAGACGCACCCGCAGACCCCACGAGCGGAATGCCCGGGCGGCGACCGCTGCCTTGTCGCACCGCCCAACGGTGATGCGTGCAGGAACACTCGGGGGTCGCACCGGACGCGTGTGGATTCCCCAAAGGGGTAAGGAGCATGACAAGACCGAGCAGGCAGTGGATACGCGTGATCGCGATGACGGTCCTGGCCGCGACGCACGTGGCGGCTCAGGGTTCGGTGGGCGGTGATTCGGCAGTTCCTGCCACCCCATCCGACTCCAGCGGCACCGGGGTCATGCAGTGGTCGTACGACCGGTGGTCGGTTCCCTGGGTCCAGGTCATGGGGGGTGGTCAAGTCCTGGCTCCGGCATCCAGCGCAACCTTGCTGGTGCTGGAGTGCGAGAGCGCTGACCTCGAGCGGGACCGCCTCGCCCGGCACCTGAGTGCGGCCGAGTGCGAGCATCGCATGGGGGCCATTCAAGCCGGCCAGGACACTTCGTTGCTGTTCCGCCTCGACCTTCGAGTCTTCGACTTCCCCGGGGCCCCGGGTCTCACGAGACTCGGCCCCGGTGCATCCATATGGCTCGATGACGATCGTGGGCGGCGGTGGGACCCGATCGAAACGCTGCGTGGGCCGGTCGTCGACGTGGTTCGCGGCGAGCGGCTGAGACGTGTCTACGACTACTACGCGCCGCCCTGGGTACGCGACGCTCGGTTCGCCCATCCCAATCGCTACGAGCCATACGGGGGTCGTCCGATCACCATCGCCGAACATCGAGCGAGGTTCGCGCGACGGGATCGGCGGTCGATGGACCCCGTGATCACAAGCTCGACGAGTTGGCTCAGACTGCATCTCAAGTATGGCGCATTCGAGTGGGTTGCGACCTGGCCGTTTCGGCCGGACTCCGAAGCCCCACGGTAAGGAGAGGAAGCCATGCCAGACACAGCCAGGTTTGAGCAGCGGCTTGCCTCGCTTCTCGGTGAAGCCGCGGAGCGGCGGGCACAGGAGGGCAGGCGGCGCGATGATGTGATGAGGGACGTCGAGCCCCGGCGGATACGTTTTGAGCAGGCCGCCAGCGCGTGGATGACCGATCTTGTCATCCCGCGTCTCCAGACGCTCGCGCAAGCGTTGTCATTGACCGCTGAGGTCGAGCATGTCGGCGGGGGCTGCTCCGTACTCCTGAAGGTTGGATCATCTGAAGCGTATCCGGTCGCAGCCTCCCTGTCGGTGTCGATCACGCCCAACACCTCATACGAGCATGCCTCCGTCCACATCAAGCCGCTCCTGATCCCGATGTTCGTGGGACACCCCGCCGCGGCCTGCCGCGAGTTCGAGGTGGATGTGGCCGCCGCGGAGTTGTTGGCCCGGTTCCTGGATGACGAGTTCGTGGTCTTCGCGGACAGCTACCTGCGAGTCCGCGAGCCCAGCTCGCCCTATCAGCGCCGGTCACTCGTCACCGACCCGGTGTGCGGGATGACCTTCCACCCCATGGATGCGGTCGAGAGTCACGAACACGAGGGCAAGCGCTACTTCTTCTGCGCTTCCGCGTGTGCCGAGCGTTTCCGACAGTCTCCTGGCCATTTCTTGAAGCCGGGGCACGGAACGACAGGAGGATCGCAGTGAGCCGGCAGCATCGCCCTGAGTCATGCTCCGCCGAGCGCGCACAAGCCGGGTCTGCGCCAGCGTCTACAGCCACATAGGACCTCGAAGCGCCGACCCTCCCGGCTCACGGTTCATGAGTCGTCCGGGCTAATGCGCGTAGTGCGAGTCCTTCTCGCCGGCGAGGATGGCCAGCTTGAGCGTATTGGCCCGTGAGGGGATCGGGCAGTTGTAGTACGGGCTCGTCGCGCATGCCGGGTTGTAGCAGTTGTTGAAGTCGATCAGCCACGCGCCGTCGGGCAGCCTCTCGGGGTCGACGTAGCGGCCGACGCCGTAAGTCTGCTTGCCGGTGGTGGTGTCTCGGAAGAACACGCTGACGCTGTTTTCGTCGACGCCGGGCTCCAGCAGGCGGTGGGCCTCGAGCCGCACGGGTTTGCCCTTCACCAGCAGGTCGAACCAGCCGGTCAGCACCGCGCGCCGCGCATTGCCGCGCGTGCTCTGGATGATGGTGGTGTCGGCATTCGGGTTGGGCGTGAGCGGCGCGACGAAACGGTAGCCGAGGTCGGCCGGGTACCACTCGAGCCCGTGATAACGGGCGAAGTGCGGGCTCTTCGGATCGAACACGATGAGCGCGGGGAAGCGCTGGTGCGACAGCCGCACGGTGAAGCGGCCGACACGCACGAAGCCGGGGCCGCTGATGCTCTCACGGACGATGTCACCGGCGCGGGTGCCGAAGTGCGCCGTGTCATCGACAGCCTGGACCCGGAACGAATCACCGTCGACCGTAACACTCAGGTGATGGCCGGCCAGTTCGGGGTCGTCGACGCGCAGGTCGCAGTCGGCCGCCCGTCCCAACACAAGCGTGCGCTTGTCGCCGAAATCCGTGCGCGCGACCGCGGCCAGGTACGACGTGGCACCGGTGCGCAGGTTCTCGGCGGTCGCGGCGCGGTCTTTCGCGTAGACCGCGCGCAGCGAGTCGGCGGCGGCACTCGCGTGCACGGGCGGCGTGCCGCGCGGCGCAGCGAGTGCGGCGTGCGCGGGGGTGAGCAGGGCGAGTGCGAGCGAGACGAGCGGAGCCAGCGGTCGGGTCAGCATCAGTGCGAACCTCCGGGAAAAGAACGGGAGCGGTCGTTCGATGACAGTAATCGGCGCGCCGCTTCCGGGAAAATCCCCCCGGCAATGCGGCGACCCGGCCCCTCCGGAGCCTCCGCGCGCGTGTTCGGACTTGTCGCGCGGCGCGCCGCACCGCAAGATGCGGTGTTCGCTCGCGCCCCACCTCTGGCCGCCGAAGGGACTGCTGCCGTGGAGAACTCCCCGATCGATCACGACGACCTGTTCCGGATCGCGACCGACATGTCGCCGGCCGGAATCCTGGCCGTGGCCGCCGATGGCACCATCCTGCTCGCCAATCGCGAGATCGAGCGGCTGTTCGGCTGGCGGCGCGAGGACCTGGTCGGGCGGTCCATCGAAGTGCTGTTGCCGGCCGCGGCGCGGCACGGCCACGTCGCGCATCGCGACGGCTACTTCGCCGCGCCGCGCGCTCGGCACATGGGCGCGGGGCGCGACCTGCGCGGCGTGCGCAAGGATGGCGCCGAGTTCCCCGTGGAGGTCGGGCTCAACCCGGTCCAGACGTCCAAGGGCATGGTGACGCTGGCCACGGTACTCGATGTCACCGCGCGTCAAGAACTCGAGCGCGCTCAGCGCCAGTCGCAGAAACTCGAAGCGCTCGGCACGCTGGCCGGAGGCATCGCGCACGACTTCAACAATATCCTGCTCGCGATCGTCGGGCACACCGAACTCGCCCTGCGCGAGCAGGGCGACACGCTGGATCGCGACCTGGAGCAGGTGCTCACCTCCGCCGATCGCGGCGCCAAGCTGGTGCAGCGCATCCTGGCATTCAGCCGCACACGCGAGGTGAAGCGCATGCCGCTCGGGCTGGCGCACGCCGTGCGCGAAGCGGCCGAACTCATGCGCTCGTCGCTGCCGGCTTCGGTCGAGATGCGCCTGTCGTTGGCGGCCGACACACCGCACGTGTCATCGGACGAAGTCGAGTTGCACCAGATCATCATGAACTTGACCACCAATGCGGCCCACGCCATGCCACAGGGCGGGCTGCTCACGATCGAGACCCGGGCCTACGCACCCGACGAGGCCTGGCTCGCCAGGCACCCGGGGCTCGCCGGACCCGAACTGGCGCGCATCGTGGTGCGCGACCGTGGCACCGGCATGCCGGCCGAGCTGGTCGAACGCGTCTTCGAGCCGTTCTTCACCACCAAGCCCGCGGGGCAGGGCACCGGGCTCGGCTTGTCCGTGGTGCATGGCATCGTGCGCGAGCATGGCGGCGTCATCGAGATCGACACGCAGCTGGGTCGCGGCACGACGTTCACCATCACGCTGCCGGCGGTCGCCGGCGTCTCGCCGTCCACCGTTCCGACGCGCAAGAGCGCTCCGGCCCGCGCACGCATCCTCATGGTGGAAGACGAGGAGCTGCTCGGCAAGATGGAGAAGCGCCAGTTGGAGAGCCTGGGCTACGACGTCACGCTGCACTTCGACGCGCTCACCGCGCTCGACGACTTCCGCAGCCGCCCGCTCGAATTTGACCTGCTCATGACCGACAACACCATGCCGCGCATGACCGGGCTGCAGCTCACCGAGGAGGTGCTGCGGATCCGTCCCGACCTGCCCGTGCTCATGGTGTCGGGCCTCGCCGAGCGCGCCGATGGCCTCGATATCCATGCACTCGGTGTGCGCGTACTGCTTCGCAAGCCGCACACATCCAAGCAGCTGGATGAGGCGATTCGCACGACCATGGGCCGCCCCTAGTCGAATCGCCCGCATTGCCCCCGGCGCGGCGCATGGTCATAATGCGCCGCGCCGCATCTGTTTACGCGCCATCTCGCCGCGAGTCATGGATGGACTCGCCTCACGACACACTTCTTGCTGGGAGGACGGCGCATGGACGTCGCCATTCCGCACCCGCCGGCCGATCAGGCCACCGAGAAAGCACCCATGGACGCATTGGTCATCCAGGGTGGTCGCCGCTTGTCCGGGCGTGTCGCCATCAGTGGGGCCAAGAACGCGGCCCTTCCTGTCATGGCGGCCACGTTGCTGGCCCCGGGCATCCACAAACTGCGCAATGTCCCGAATCTGCTCGATACGCGCACCTTCAGCCGCGTACTCGAGAAGCTCGGAGCGCGGGTCACTTTCAAGGGTGACCTGTGCACCATCGACAGCTCTGGCGTCGATTCGGTCGAAGCGCCGTACGAACTGGTCAAGACCATGCGCGCCAGCATCTACGTGCTGGGGCCACTGCTCGCGCGCCTGGGCGGCGCCAAGGTGTCGCTGCCCGGCGGTTGTGCGTGGGGCCCACGCCCGGTCGACCTGCACCTGAAGGGTCTCGCGGCCATGGGTGCGAACCTCGACATCGAGCACGGCTACATCGTGGGCCGGAACGTCAAGCTGCATGGCGCCGAGTTCGCGTTCGACGTCGTCTCGGTGGGGGCCACCGCGCAGCTGATGATGGCGGCCACGATCGCCGAGGGCACCACGGTGCTCGACAATGTCGCGATCGAACCCGACATCACCGTGCTGGGTGAAGTGCTGAACCAGTGTGGTGCGCGCATCGAGGGCCTGCACACTCGGCGCCTGACGATTCACGGTGTGAAGACGCTCCAGCCGATCGACACCACCATCATCCCCGATCGCATCGAGGCCGGCACGTTCGCGGCCGCGGCGGCGATGACCGGTGGCAGCATCACGCTGGAGCGCGTCATACCCGAGCACTTCGAAGCCTGCCTGCGCAAGCTCGAGGAGTCGGGCGCCACCGTCGTGCGCGAGCACGACGAGGTCACCATCACCGGCCGCGGACGTCCGCACGCCTGTGACGCGACCACGGCGGTCTACCCGGGCTTCCCGACCGACATGCAGGCCCAGATGATGGCCGTTGCGGCCATCGCCAACGGCACGAGCGTGATCGAGGACACGATCTACCTGGATCGTTTCTCGCACGTCCCCGAGCTGGTGCGTCTGGGCGCGAACATCGAACTCAAGAACAACGTCGCGGTCGTGAAGGGCGTCTCGAGGCTGCAGGGCGCACAGGTCATGGCCACCGACCTGCGGGCGAGTGCGGCGCTGGCGCTGGGTGCACTGGTCGCCGAGGGCGAGACGATCATCTCGCGCATCTACCATCTGGACCGCGGCTACGAGAACTTCGACGCCAAGCTCACGCAGTTGGGCGCGAGCGTGCGGCGCGTGCAGGAGTAGGGTTCATCGCCGCTTCGCGGCGAACACGACGCCCCGGTCCAGGACGGACCGGGGCGTTCGTGTTGTGGGGTCGGCTGAGCCACTCTCGGCGACGCGATGAGTGACCTCGAGCGATTCCTCCACGACGACGCCCGCCGCATGCCCACGCTACTCAAGACTGCACTGGCGCACGTGCAGTTCGAGACGATCCACCCGTTCCCCGATGGCAACGGCCGCATGGGGCGGCTGCTCATCACGATGTTGCTGTGCCTGGAAGGAGTGCTGCGGCAACCGGTGCTGTACCTGAGCCTGTATTTGAAGCAACATCGGCGGCGCTACTGCGAGCTGCTCGGTCACGTGCGCAGCGACGGCGAATGGGAGGACGGGGTCGCGTTCATCGCCACGGGTGTGGAGGAGACCGCGAACGCTGCGGTGGCGACCGCGCAACGGTTGGGCGGGATGGCTCGCGAGGACCGCGTGACTGTCGCGACCGTCCAGCGCATGGGCCGAGTGGCGGGGTCCGCACTCCGGGTTCATGAGGCGCTACTCTCACGGCCCGTCGCCACCATCGCGAGCCTCGGCGAGCAGACGCAGCAATCGATTCCGGCGGTGACCAAGTCGATCAAGGCACTCGATGAGCTCGGCTTGGTGGGAGAGACCACCGGGCGGAAGCGAAAGCAGGTATTCGTGTAAGAACGCCAGCTTGCATTGCTGCAACAGGGCACCGAGCCGCTGTGAGCGATGACCGTGTTCGCGGCCACGATGCACCCCCGACAGTTTCAGGAGGCGCCATGCCCCGATCCAAGATCTACGACGCGCGTTACTTCGAGCGCTGGTACCGCAAGTCCGACGTGGGCGTGGGCGCCAGCGAGTTCGTGGGGCGCAAGGTGCGCTTGGCGGTCGCGGCGGCCGAGTACCTGTTGGGCTACAAGCTCAAGCGCGTGCTGGACGTGGGCTGCGGCGAAGGCCAGTGGCGCGCGCATTTGAAGAAGCTGCGGCCGGGCGTGCGCTACACCGGCATGGACTCGAGCGAGTACGCCGTGAAGCGCTACGGCCGCGCGCGCGACATTCGGCTGGGCACCGTGGGCGGCCTTGCGCAGGCCGGCTTCAAGGGCACGTACGACCTGCTGGTGTGCGCCGACGTCCTGCACTACGTGCCGACGCCCGAACTGCGTGCGGGCCTGGCCGCCATGCACGCGCTGTGCACCGGGGTGGCGTTCATCGAGGCGTTCACGAGCACCGACGCGATCGACGGCGACCGCGCCGCGTTCCAGAAGCGCACGCCGGCCGAGTACCGAGCGCTGTTCGCCGAAGCCGGCTTCACGCCAGTGGGGTTGCACCTGTACGCGACACGGGACGTGGCGCGTACGCTGGTGGCGCTGGAGCGCATGGGCGGCCGCTGATCGGGTGGGCTTGCGCGGTGGGCCGAACCGGCAAAACTGGAATGCGCGCCATCAGCCGCCGCGCCGGGTGCTCGCGCTGCTGGCGATGACCGCCAACGCGCGACTCCTCGCCCGGGGCGTCTCGAACCTGGGCGTGCACATGAGGAGTTCGAGATCGCCCGTTGCGACACGACCACCTCCGCGGCGGTAGAGCACCACCTGGAGTGGCGGAACCTTTACATCTTCGACTTCATGCGGCTCCCCATGCTGTCGTGCTTCATCTTCGACATCGCATCCATGTGCGCGTGTACGCCCGCTGCCAGGGCGGAGACCTTCTTCGCGTCGGGTGTGGCGGACTGAACCTCTTGCTCCAATGCCGTGAGCTGAGTGTTCAGCTCGCTCCGATGGACCTCCATCTGCTGCATCATCCCGCTCATCTTGGTGCGCATCTCGGCGCTCATCGTCTGCATGTGCTCCTGATGATGCCGTGTCATCTGGTCGAAACTGCGCCGCATCTCGGTCACCGCGGCGCGGGCGAAGTCAGTGTTGACGGAGCTGCTTCGCGCCGTCTGCTCCTGCAGGGCCGTGGTGAAACTGAGCAGGTTCTGGTGGTAGGCCATCGCCAGGACGTGATGAGGCTCATTGGACATCATCATCTGGTCGTGCGACATCGCACTCTTGCCCGGTGCCGTTGCTGGCGAGGAGCCCTTGCCGGCGTAGTGGCCCTGGTGCTGTGCGGTTGCTGCCGTAGCGCTGAAGGCCCCCAGCGCCAAGGTCATCAGGATCGTTGAGATCGGTTGTGCCTTCATGCCACATCTCCTTGAGTTGAATGTGAGAGCTGCTGCTTCTTGCGTAGCGGGTGCGGCCAATTCGACGAACACCAGGGCATTACTATTCGACAACATGGTCCATCCGCGAGCACAGGACCCCGACGGTCTTCATGCAGCGCAGCGTGCCTCGTGCGCGCACTTCTCGAACAGCCGTTGGCGGCATCAGCGAGCAAGACCAACAAGCGCCCCATGGTCAGCGTCGTCCCTTCGTGAGTGCCCAGACCAGAACGATCAGGCTCGCGATGCCGCCGATCCACCACAGGACCATCCAACCGCCTGACCCGTAACCACCCATACTGCCCATATTGCCCATGTTGCCCCCCGTTCATGAATAGTCCGGGCTAGAAGCAATGCCGGTAAGTTAGCCACCCGCCTC